>CAZTTC010000233.1:0-4731 GCA_964616015.1 uncultured Methylibium sp.
TGATCGAGAAGGTGTAGATCTCCGAGCTGCCGTAGTGGTTGACGAAGAGCTCGGGGCGGAAGGCCTCGTTCAGCTTCAGCAGCAGCGCGTCGTGCATCGGCGCGCCGGCAAAGCCCAGCTTGCGCACGCTGCTGATGTCGGTGCGCGCGAAGCGCTCGGCGCGCAGCAGGTCGTGGTAGAGCGTGGGCACGAGGTAGAGGTGGGTCACGCGCTCGGCCTCGATCGCCGCCAGCGCCGCGGCGGCGTCGAACTTCGGCATGCAGACGAAGCGGCCATCGACCAGCGCCAGCGCCAGCAGCGAACGCACGCCCATCGTGTGATACAGCGGCATCACGCCCAGCGTGCGCTCGCCGTAGCCATAGCAGTTCTGCGCCACATGCGCGAGCGCGGCGATGCGCTCGGCGCGCTGGCGGCGCGGCACGCCTTTGGGTTTGCCGGTGGTGCCGCTGGTGTAGAGCATCAGCGACCAGTCGTCGGCCGTGGCGCGCGGCGCCGGCTCGGATTGCAAGCCCAGCCAGTCCTCGAAGTGCAGCACCGCACCCAGCGGGCGGCCGACGCCGATGCGCATCAGCGGGCCGGCGCTGGCCGAGGCCGCGACCGCCGCCTCGACCACCGGCTCGTAGATCAGCACGCGCGCGCCCGAGTCGTCGAGCGCATGGTCGATCTCCTCGGGCTTGGCGCGCCAGTTCAGCGGCGTGATCACGATGCCGGCGAACTGGCAGGCCCAGTGCAGCGTCGCGGCCTCCCAGCGGTTCTGCAGCAGCGACAGCAGGTGGTCGCCGCGCGCGAGGCCCAGCGCGGCCAGGCCGCGCTGCACCGCGCCGATGCGCAGCGCCCAGTCGGCATACGACAGGCGCAGCTCGCCGTCGACCAGCGCGGTCGCGCCGGGGTTGCGCTCGACGCTTTGCAGGAAGCCGCGGCCGAGGTCAAGCATGGGCGGCCTCCGCGCGCGCTGCCGCCACATCGAGCACCGCCGCGACGATGGGCGTGTAGCCGGTGCAGCGGCAGATGTGGCCCGAGAGCATCTCGCGCACCTGCGCTTCGGTCGGCGTGCTCACCCGCTCCAGCCAATCCGCGCACGACATCAGAATGCCGGCGGTGCAGAAGCCGCACTGCAGCGCGTGGTGGCGCTTGAACGCAGCTTGCAGATCGCCGAGCAGGCCGTCGCGTGCCTCGGTCTGCGGCGCCAGGCCCTCGACCGTGTCCACACGCCGGCCATCGACCTGCACCGCGAGCGTCAGGCAGGCACGACCCGCCACCCCATCGATGTGCACCGTGCAGGCACCGCACACGCCATGCTCGCAGCCGACATGCGTGCCGGTGGCGCCCAGCTCGTGGCGCAGAAAGTCGCTCAGCAGCAGGCGCGGGCTGGCGTGGCCGCTGCGCGGCTGGCCGTTCAGGTGCAGCCGCACCATGTGCAGCGCGTCGCGTGCGAGAAGCGTTGTGCTCATGTCAGTTGCTCACGGCGCCGGACCGCCACCCGCTGCGCATGAACCCGGCCGCTGCAAGCAGCCGCCGCGGAACCGGCTTCGCCGGGCCGCCAGCGGCGCCCCCTCGAGGGGGCGCGGCGAAGCCGCAACGGGGGTGGTTCATTTCATGGCACTCCGTGCAGCCGCCGCCTTCGCGACCGCCTGGCGGCCGAGGCGGCGCACCAGGTGGCGGCGCGTGGCGGCGCTGATCTGCGGGTCGTCGCGGGCGTCGAGCGCCCACGCGAATTCGTTCAAGGCGTCGTCGAGCGCGTCGCCCTCGAGCGCGGGCCAGTCGCGCGCCACCGGCCGGTCCGCCACACCGCCGACCGCCACGCGCAGACCGCGTTCGTGCGCCACCGCCGCGACCGCGCAGACCGCGAAGTCGCCGTGGCGGCGCGAGTACTCGACGAAGCCGTAGCCGCTGCCCGGCCGCGCCAGCGGGAAGCGCGCGGCTACCAGCAGCTCGTCGTCCTGCCGCGCGGTGCTGAGCATGCCGGTGAAGAAGTCCTGCGCCGCCAGCGTGCGCCGCCGCTTCGCGCTGCGCAGCAGCAGCTCGCCCTGCAGCGCCAGCAGGCACAGCGGCAGCTCGGCCGAGGGGTCGGCATGCGCGATCGAGCCGCAGACCGTGCCGCGGTTGCGGATCTGAAAATGCGAGATGTGCGGGAAGGCCTGCGCCAGCAGCGGCAGCGCCTGCGCCAGACCCGGCCGCCACTCGATGCCGGCCTGCGTGGCGGCAGCGCCGACCTGCAGCGCGCCGCCCTCGACCTTGACCTCGCCCAGCGCGCCGCTGCGCGAGATGTCGATCAGCAGCGCCGGCTCGGCCAGCCGCATGTTCAGCACCGCCATCAGCGACTGGCCGCCGGCCAGGATGCGCGCGTCGCCGCCATGCTGGGCGAGCAGGGCCACGGCCTCGTCGGCGCTGTCGGCGCGCACGTAGTCGAAGGCGGCGGGCTTCATGGCTTTATCCCCAGGAAGCGCAGCAGGCGCTGCCACCAGCTAGCCGGCAGCGCATCGCCGGCCGCCTGCCGCCCCAGCGCGTCGAACAACTGCGCCACGATGATCCGCGCCGCGCCTTCGAGCATGCGGCTGCCGACCATCGCGACCTTGCCACCCACCTGGGCGCGGTAGTCGTAGTGCAGGCGCGTGCCGCCGGCCGTCGCTTCCAGGCGCACCAAGCCGTCGCCGGCTCCGGTGCCGAGCGACGAGCGGCCGCTGCCCGCCAGGCGCAGGCTGCGCGGCGCATCGATCTCACTGAGCTGGATGCGCGCCTCGTAGCGCGCCCTGACGAGGCCAACGCCCACGGTCACGTCGGCGCGGTAGCGCTGCGGGCCGTCGGCCACCAGCGCGTGGCAGCCGGGGATCACGCGCGCCAGCGCGGCCGGGTCGAGCAGCACCGCGAACACCTGCTCGGGCGTCGCGGCGATCTCGACCGTGCCGCGCGCCTGCAAGGTCAAGCCCGACTCCTGGCCCTCTTGCAGCGACAGGCCTTCACCCGCCGGCAACGGCGGCGCCGCGACCGGCGCACCCTGCTTCGGCGGCGGGTCGGCCACCGCCAGCAAGTCCAGTACGCGCGACGGCGTCAGCGGCAGCCGCACGTCGGCCACGTCGCGCAGCGGCCGCAGCGCATCGGCAAAGGCGTTGGCGATGCACACCGGCGTGCTCATGTTGTTGCCCTCGCCCAGGCCCTTGGCGCCCAGCGGCGTGTAGGGCGACGGGGTCTGCAGGTGCACGATGGTCGGGTCGGGCACCTCGCAGGCGGTGGGCATCAGGTAGTCGGCCAGCGTGCCCGACTGGAAGCTGCCGTCGGCCCCGTAGCGAAACTCCTCGTACAGCGCCGCGCCCAGCCCCTGCGCGAAGGCGCCGCGGATCTGGCCGTCGGCCAGCGCCGGGTTCAGCAGCAGGCCGGCATCGTGGGCGGTGATGTAGCGGTCGACCGTGACCGCGCCGGTGTCGGCATCGACCTCCAGCCCGCAGATGTCGAACACGAAGCCGTAGGCCGCCGAGGTGTTGACGCGGTCCTGCGCGTCGGGCGCGGCCAGCGTGGCCGGAGTCCAGAAGGCCGTCTCGCGCAGGCCCGGCGCCACGCCCTCGGGCAGCACGCCGGGCGCCCAGTGCGGGTTGGCGGCCAGGCGCGTGAAGGGCTGGCGCTGATCGGGCTTGGCGCTGCTGAACACCTGCCCGCCCTCGAAGCGCACCTGCTCCGCCGTACCGCCGAACTGCGCCGCCGCGATGCGCGCGAGCTTGTCGCGCAACTGCACGGCCGCCAGGTGCACCGTGCCGGCCACCGCGCCGGCAAAACGACTGGAGTAGTTGCCGGCCGCCACCGACCAGGCGTCCTTGGCGGTGTCGAACTCGACGTTGACGACCACCTGCTCGGGCGCGATGCCGAACACGTCGGCCACCACCTGCGCGCACACCGTCATGTGGCCCTGCCCGGCCGGCGCCGAGGCAATGGTGACGTTGACGCCGCCCAGCAGATCGATCGCCACCGTGGCGCTGGCGATCGCGCCGTTCTTGGGCCCGGCCTTCGCGCGCTGCTCGGGCGTGAGCACGGTGCTGATGTAGCCCATGTTCGACACCGACGGCTCGACGATCGCCGCGCAGCCGATGCCGTACAGCCTGCCGGCCGCGCGCGCCGCGGCCTGGCGCTCGCGCAGGCCTTGCTGGTTGGCGGCGGCCAGCGCCATGTCCATCAGCCGCGCGTAATCGCCCGAGTCCAGCACCGCGCCGGCCGCGGCCGTGTAGGGGAACTGCTCGCGCCGCACGAAGTTGCGGCGCCGCACTTCATGCGCGTCCAGCTTCAGCTCGACCGCGATGCGGTCCATCAGCCGCTCGAGCGCGTAATAGACCTGCGGCCCGCCGAAGCCGCGCACCAGGCCGGTGGGCGTCTTGTTGGTGACGACGACGCGGTTGCGCACGGCGAGGTGGGGCACGTCGTAGGCGCCCGTCAGCGCGCCGTGCATGCGGTAGAAGGTGGCCGGCTCGGGCGCGCGCAGGTAGGCGCCGACCTCGTCGACCTGGTCGTAGCGCAGCGCGGTGATGCGGCCGTCGGCATCGACCGCGGCTTCGATCGTCGTGAGCCGCGCGGTCGCTGAGGTGGCGGCGCTCAGATGCTCCAGCCGGTCTTCGACCCACTTGACCGGCGCGCCGGCCTTGCGCGAGGCCAGGCTCATCAGCACCACATACGGAAACACCGCCTGCTTGACGCCGAAGCTGCCGCCCGAGTCGCGCGGCACGCGGTGGCGCAGCTTGTTGCCCGGCA
>CAZTTC010000234.1:0-4730 GCA_964616015.1 uncultured Methylibium sp.
AGAAGACGTCGCCGTCCTTGAGGTCGAAGGTCCACTGGCTGGTGAGCGCCGCGTGCAGCAGGTAGCCGCCCGTGGAGTGCTGCACGCCCTTGGGTTTGCCGGTCGAGCCGGACGTGTACAGCAGGAACAGCGGATGCTCGGCATCGACCCACTCCGGCTCGCAGGTGGCGCTCTGGCCGACCGTCTCCTCGGCCATCCAGCGGTCGCGCGCGCCGTCCCAGGCGATCTGGCCACCGGTGCGCTTGTAGACGATGACGTTGCGGATGGTCTCGCAGCCGCCGAGCGCCAGCGCCTCGTCGACGATGGCCTTCAGCGGCAGGGACTTGCCGCCGCGCTGCTGCTCGTCGGCGGTGATGACCATCACCGCGCCGGCATCGTTGATGCGGTCGCGCAGGCTCTGGGCGGAGAAGCCGCCGAACACCACCGAGTGGGTCGCACCGATCCGGGCGCAGGCCTGCATCGCGACCACGCCCTCGATGCTCATCGGCATGTAGATGACGACCCGGTCGCCCTTCTTCACGCCACGCGCCTTGAGCGCGTTGGCCATGCGGCAGGTCATGTCCAGCAGGGCGCGGTAGCTCACACGCGTCACCTTGCCGTCATCGGCCTCGAAGATGATCGCCACGCGGTCACCGCGGCCGGCCTCGACGTGGCGGTCCAGGCAGTTGTAGGAGACGTTGAGCGTGCCGTCCTCGAACCACTTGAAGAAGGGCGCGCCGGCATCGTTCAGCGTCTTGGTGAACGGCCGCTTCCAGGTGATGAACTGCCGGGCCAGCCGCGCCCAATAGCCCGCGTGGTCGGCCTCGGCTTCGGCCACGAGCTTTTCGTAGGCCGCGATGCCCGACACGTGGGCGCCGGCCACCAGCGCTGCCGGAGGGGGATACAGCTTCGATTCGCTCATGCTCGTCTCCTCGATTGTTGTGCGGCGCACCATAAGCAGGCCCTCTTACGAAGTCCTTACTGCGGACGGCGGGCCGACGACTCGGCGCAATGTAGCGCGCCCCGCCGTGCCGCGGCCATTGCGGACAGTCACTAGCCCGGCCGTCCCGCCCTGCGCCACGAGGGCACGCTCCCGCTGCTCGCCCCGCCGGCCCGGCGCTTGCCCGGAAGCGCTTCACTAGAATCCGCCCTCCCCGACCGGTTCCCCACCATGGCCCAGATTCCCGACCCCAGCAACGCCAAGCTCCGCCCGCTGCCCAACCTCATCTTCGCCAGCCGCTGGCTGCAGCTGCCGCTCTACGTGGGGCTGATCGCCGCCCAGGGCGTCTACGTCTGGCACTTCCTGCTGGAGCTGTGGCACCTGATCGAGGCCGCCTTCGGCAGCCAGACCGCGGTCACGGCGCTGATCAAGAGCATCGGCTACACCGGCGTGGAGACCAGCACGCTCAACGAGACCATCATCATGCTGGTGGTGCTGGCGCTGATCGACGTGGTGATGATCAGCAACCTGCTGATCATGGTGATCGTCGGCGGCTACGAGACCTTCGTCTCGCGCATGAACCTCGAAGGCCATCCCGACCAGCCGGAATGGCTGAGCCACGTCAACGCCTCGGTGCTCAAGGTCAAGCTGGCGACCGCCATCATCGGCATCAGCTCGATCCACCTGCTCAAGACCTTCATCAACGCCGCGAACTACAGCGACAAGGTCCTGATCGCGCAGACGGTGATCCACATCACCTTCCTGCTGTCGGCCATGGCGATCGCCTACACCGACCGCTTGATGTCCGGCCCGGCCCACGGCCCGGCCGCGCCGCACTGACCCGCCCCTGCCGCATGGGCGATCTGCTGTTCTTCGCGCTCGGGCTGGCGGCACTGGTCGGCGGTGCCGACCTGCTGGTGCGCGGCGCCTCGAAGCTGGCGCTGTCCTTCGGGCTGACGCCGCTGGTGGTCGGCCTGACGGTGGTGGCCTTCGGCACCAGTGCACCCGAGATGGCCGTGTCGGCCGGCGCGGTGCTCGAGGGCCGCACTGACGTGGCGCTGGGCAACGTGGTCGGCAGCAACGTGTTCAACGTGCTGTTCATCCTCGGCCTGTCGGCACTGATCACGCCGCTGGTGGTCGACATCCAGCTGATTCGCCAAGAGGTGCCGATCATGGTCGGTGTCTCGCTGCTGCTCGCGGTGCTGTGCCTGGACCACAGCCTCGGCTTCACCGACGCCGCGCTGCTGCTGGCGCTGATGCTCGCCTACACGGTGTTCCTGGTCGTGCAGTCGCGCCGTCAGGGCGCTGCCGCCGAGGCCGAGTACGCGGCCGAAGTCCGCCCCGCGGCGGCCGGCGGCTGGGACGCCGGGCTCCCGGTCCAGATCGCGCTGGTGCTCGCCGGTCTGGTGCTGCTGGTGCTGGGCGCCGACTGGCTGGTCGGCGCCGCGACGAACTTCGCCCGCTCGCTCGGGGTCAGCGACCTCGTGATCGGGCTGACCATCGTCGCCGCGGGGACCTCGATGCCGGAAGTGGCCGCCTCGGTGACCGCCGCGCTGAAGGGCGAGCGCGACATCGCGGTCGGCAACGTCGTCGGCAGCTGCGTGTTCAACATCCTCGGCTGCCTCGGCGTGTCGGGCCTGCTCGCCGGCGCAGCCGGCCTGCCGGTGCCGCCGGCGGTGCTGCACTTCGACCTGTGGGTCATGATCGCGGTCGCACTGGCCTGCCTGCCGGTGTTCCTGACCGGTCGCGAGATCGCGCGCTGGGAGGGCAGCGTCTTTCTGGCCTATTACGTGGCCTACGTCGCCTACCTGATCCTCAGCGCCCAGCAGCACGACGCGCTGCCGGCCTACAGCGCGACGATGCTCGGCTTCGTCGTGCCGCTGACGCTGGTGGCGCTGGTCGTCGCGGTGATCCGGCCGACACGGCCGCCCCGATGAGGCGCTGGATCCCGACCCGCGAGCAGCTGCGCGCCTCGCCCTGGCTGCGGCCGGTGGCCCATCACCTCGACCACGAGCGGCTCTGGCGGACGGACCGCGGCAGCGTCGCGCGCGCCGTCGCGATCGGTGTGTTCTTCGGCCTCCTGATCCCGGTGGCGCAGTTCCTGTTCGCGATCGCCACCGCGGTGGCGCTGCGCGCGCATGTCGCCATCGCCGCGGCCGCCACGCTGGTCAGCAACCCCTTCACCTTCCCGCCGATCTACTGGGCCGCCTACCGCCTCGGCAGCCGCGTGCTCGGCAGCGATGACGACGAGGCCGCGGCGCGGCGCGTCGAGACCGAGGCCGAAGCGCTGGCCGGCCATCCCGCCGATGTCGAGGGCCTGTGGGCGACGCTGCAGGCCGCCGGCGCGCCACTGCTCGTCGGGCTCGGGTTGATGGCCGTGGTCGGGGCGCTGCTGGGCTTCTGCGCGGTCTGGCTGCTGTGGCGGCCGCGGCCCGACGCTCAGGCGCGCGACGGCTGACGCAGCAGCACCAGCGTGCCCAGCACGCCGGCGATCAGCGAGCCGCCGAGCACACCGATCTTGACCTGGGTGTCGTAGCCTGGCCCCTGGCCGTCGAAGGCCAGCGCGCCGATGAACAGGCTCATCGTGAAGCCCACGCCGCACAGCAGGCACACGCCGAAGAACTGCATCCGGCTCGCACCCGCCGGCAGCTCGGCGCCGGTCCAGCGGATCAGCAGCATCGACGTGCCGAACACACCGACCGCCTTGCCCAGCACCAAGCCGGCCGCGATGCCCAGCGGCACGGTCTGCGCCAGTGTCGCCAGGCCGACGCCCTCGAGCACGACGCCGGCATTGACGAAGGCGAACATCGGCAGCACCGCGAATGCGACCCAGGGATGCAGCGCGTGCTCGGCCGTCTCGAGCGGCGAGTGGCCGTCGGGCGCCCGCAGCGGAATCGCCAGCGCGGTGGCGACGCCGGCCAGCGTGGCGTGGACCCCGGACTTCAGCACGAAGACCCAGATCACCAGCCCGACCAGCACGTAGGGCGCGATGCTCATGACCCGCGCACGGTTCAGCGCCAGCAGCAGCGCGCCGGCGGCGAGCGCGCCACCGAGCATCGGCAGCGACAGCTTGGCGGTGTAGAACACCGCGATCACGACGATCGCGCCGAGGTCGTCGATGATCGCCACCGCGGTCAGAAAGACCTTCAGCGAGGCCGGCACGCGCGAGCCCAGCAGCATCAGGATGCCGAGCGCGAAGGCGATGTCGGTCGCCGCGGGGATGGCCCAGCCGCGCAGCGCGACGGGATCGCCGGCGTTGATCGCGGCATAGATCGCCGCAGGCACCAGCATGCCGCCCAGCGCCGCGCCGGCCGGCAGCAGCGCCTGGCGCGCCGAAGCCAGCTCGCCGGCCAGCAGCTCGCGCTTGATCTCGAGGCCGACGAGGAAGAAGAACACCGCCATCCACAGGTCGTTGACCCACAGCAGCAGCGGCTTGGACAGCACCAGGAACTCGCCGACGCGGATCTCGCCGTGCAGCTGCGCGAAGCTCGCGTAGGCCGGCCCCCAGGCCGAGTTGCTGACAACGAGGGCGACCAGCGCCGCGAATGCCAGCACGACGCCGCCGGCCGACTCGGAGGCGATGAAGCGACGGATGCTGCCGATCAAGTGATGCCTCCCGGTTCATTAAAATTCACGACTCGGGCCGTGCGGCAAGGCCCGGCCCTGTTGCCAGACCCGCGCGAGCCCCCGAAGGTTCCCGCGCCGCCTCCAGCCTCCCGGAACCCGCCCATGACCACGATCCGCCACGCCGACTTCGTCGACAGCATCGCCGCCGCCCTGCAGTACATCAGCTACTACCACCCGGCCGACT
>CAZTTC010000235.1:0-4706 GCA_964616015.1 uncultured Methylibium sp.
TCGTCGAAGCGCGCGCCGACGGCCAGCAGGACGTCGCAGTTCTGCATCGTCATGTTGGCTTCGTAGGTGCCGTGCATTCCCAGCATGCCCAGGAAGCGCGGGTCGGTCGCGGGGAAGGCGCCGAGTCCCATGAGGGTGTTCGTGCAGGGGTAGCCCAGCACATCGACCAGCTGCCGCAACTCGGCCGAGGCGTTGCCGAGGATCACGCCACCGCCGGTGTAGATGTACGGGCGCTTGGCCGCCAGCAGCAACTGGACGGCCTTGCGGATCTGGCCGCTGTGGCCCTTCTTCGCGGGGTTGTAGGAGCGCATCTCCACGTGGGCCGGATAGTGGAATGCTGCCGTCTTCAGCGAAACATCCTTGGGCACGTCCACCACCACCGGCCCGGGCCGCCCGGTCCGTGCGATGTGGAAGGCCTTCTTCATCGTCATCGCCAGGTCGCGCACGTCCTTGACCAGGAAGTTGTGCTTGACGATGGGGCGCGTGATGCCGACGGTGTCGCACTCCTGGAAGGCATCCAGGCCGATCGCCGGCGTGGGCACCTGGCCGGTGATGATCACCATCGGGATCGAGTCCATGTACGCGGTCGCGATGCCCGTGATGGCATTCGTGACGCCCGGCCCCGAAGTCACCAGCGCGACACCGACGTCGCCGGTCGCCCGGGCGTAGCCGTCGGCGGCGTGGATCGCGGCCTGCTCGTGGCGCACCAGCACGTGCTCGATCTTGTTCTGCTTGTACAGCGCGTCGTAGATGTAGAGCACGGCGCCGCCCGGGTAGCCCCAGAGGTACTTGACCCCTTCGGCCTGCAGGCTGCGGACGAGGATTTCGGAGCCGTTGGGCTCCGGCGTTTGGGAGGGATGCGGTTGTGCCGATGCGGCACGCTTGACTTCCGCGGCAGACATGTCCATTCAGAACCTCTTGGAATTTCTCTAACGAAACACCTTCGGTGCCCCTCTTCGCACCCTTGTGGGGTGGATGTGGAGCCTGCGCGGTCTGGCAAATCCGCCCGGGTCGGACGGCACTTGAAGACCCAAAGAGCGTTGTGCGGGCCGGGATTATGGCACCGGACGATGCACCTCGACCGCGCGGCACGGCCTTATCGGAGTGCGATGACATAATCGCGCCCCTCCGAGCCACGGCCCCGGCCGAGTCCCTTGGCTTCCGACAAAGAACTCAGCGATTTCCTCAAGAGCGTCGAAAGGCGCGCCTTCAAGCGCGCCTTCTATGGCGTCCGCGACGAGGATGCCGCGCTCGACATCGTGCAGGACACGATGATCCGTCTGTCCCAGAAGTACGCCGACCGGCCACCCGCCGAGCTGCCGCTGCTGTTCCAGCGCATCCTCTCGAACGCGATGATGGACTGGTTCCGCCGGCAGAAGGTGCGGGACGCGGTCGTGCGCAATTTCTCGGACTTCGAGTCGGCCGGCGAGGACGGCGACTTCGACCTGCTGGAAACTCTGGAGGCCGTGGCCGGATCGCCGATGGCCGAGAGCGCCGCCGATTCGGTGTCCCGGGCGCAGATCCTGCAGGTGATCGAAGCCGAGGTGGCCCGTTTGCCAGGCCGTCAACGAGAGGCCTTCCTGCTTCGTTACTGGGAGGAACTCGATGTCGCCGAGACGGCCGCCGCCATGGGCTGCTCGGAGGGGAGCGTCAAGACCCACTGCTCACGGGCGGTGCACAGCTTGGCGCAGACCCTGAGGACAAAGGGGGTGCTGCCATGAACCGATCCGCCGAAAACTTCCTCCACAACCGTCCCGACGTCCAGGCGATCGAGGGTCGCTACGCCCTGCGCGTGGCGGCCGCCCTCAGCGCCCGGACCGAAGCCCTGCCGCACGACGTCACCGAGCGCCTGCGTTTTGCCCGCGAGAAGGCGCTCGAGAGCGCGCGGCAGACCAGCCGCCAGGCTGCCACCCGGGTCGTCCGCGCCGGCGGCGGCAGCTTGGCCCTGGGCGGTGAACCCGGTTGGGGCTGGAGGCTGGCCTCGCTGGCCCCGGTGGTCGCCCTCGTCGCAGGACTGGTCCTGATCCAGATGCAGCACGAAGACGATCGGGTGCGCGCCGCGGCCGAGGTCGATGCCGCCTTGCTGGCCGACGACCTGCCGCCCGCCGCCTACACCGATGCGGGCTTTGCCGAGTTCCTGCGCTTGTCGGGCAGCTGAGGTGAGCGCCCCTGCTTCCGTCTCGCCGGGCCACGCAGGCGCAGCGCGCCTTCGCGTCGGCCTGCTGACGGCCTGCCTGGCGACCTTCCTGGGGAGCGTCCTCGCCGGCTTCCCCGCGGTCGCGCTGGCCCAAGGCTCCGGGCCGGACTGGAAGGCCTTGAGCCCCTCGCAGCGCGACGCGCTCAAGCCCCTGGAGCGCGACTGGTCGACCATCGACGCGCCGCGCAAGCAGAAGTGGATCGAGCTGGCGGGTCGCTTCGATCGCATGGCTCCCGATGAGCGCAACCGCGTCCAGCAGCGCATGACCGACTGGGTGAAGCTGAGTCCGAAGCAGCGCAACGAGGCGCGGCTCAACTACCAGGGCGCCCGCGAGCTCAGTCCGCAGGAGCGCCAGGAGCGCTGGGAGGCCTACAAGGCCTTGCCGGAGGAACAACGCCGCAGCCTCGCCGCCAGTGCCAAGGCCAATGCCGCCAAGCCGGTGGCCCGGTCGGAAAATCCAGCCGCTGCCGCGGGCGCCAAGGTCAACACGGTGCCCAACCCCCTGCTCGAGGCGCGCAAGCCCGGCGCGGTGTCGCCGGGCGTGGTCCAGGCGCGGCCCGGCGCCAGCACCAACCTGCTGTCCGCCCGCCCCGCGCCGCCGCCGAACCAGCAGACCGGGCTGCCCAAGGTGGCTGCGACACCCGAGTTCGTCGACAAGACGACGCTGCTGCCGCAGCGCGGCCCGCAGGGTGCGGCCGCAGAACCGCGTCGCAAGCAGTGAGTGCGCCGGTCGTGACGCCGGCCGATGCGTCGCCGGGCGGGATGCCCACGCCGCCGCTGCGCCGACGCTTGGCTTGTCTGCTCTATGAGAGCGTGCTGGTGTTCGCGGTGGTCTTCTTCGCCGCCCTCGTCTACTCGGTCCTGACCGATCAGCGGCACGCGCTCGCCGGCCGCCACGGGCTCGGCGCGATCGCCTTCGTGCTGGCACCCGGTGCCTACTTCACGTGGTATTGGTCCCAAACCGGCCAGACCCTGCCCATGCAGACTTGGCGCATCCGGGTGCTGTCGGCGCAGGGCGAGCGCCTCTCGCGCTGGCGCGCGCTGCTGCGCTTCATCGCCGCCTGGCTGTGGTTCCTGCCCGCGTTGCTGCTGGCCTGGGGCCTGGGCTGGCACAGCAGCGGCACGCGGCTGAGCCTGCTGCTCATCGTCGGAGCGATGGTCTACGCGCTCTCGTCCAGGCTGCACCCGCGTGGCCAGTTCTGGCACGACGTCCTGTGCCGGACCCGCCTGGTCGACACCCGCGGGCTGTCCGCCGCGCCGCCTTGACACCCACCTCACGAGGGCGACTTACCATCGCCGCCCATGGGCAATCCGTACAAGGGCCGGACCGGTCTCGATCGCATCGTTCGCGCCGCAGGCTACTCGATGGATGGCCTGCGCACCGCCTACCGCGGCGAAAGTGCCTTCCGCCAGGAAGTGTGGGCTGCCGTGCTGTTGCTGCCGGCGGCCTTCTGGGTCGGGCGGGGCTGGGTCGAAGTGGCATTGCTGGCGGGTTCGGTGCTGCTGGTGCTGATCGTCGAGCTGCTGAACTCGGGCATCGAGGCGGCCGTCGACCGCGTCAGCTACGAACTGCATGACCTCTCCAAGCGCGCCAAGGATCTCGCCAGCGCCGCGGTGCTGCTGACGCTGCTGCTTTGCGCCGGCATCTGGGCGGCCGCCCTGTGGCATCGCTTTGGCGCCTGAGCGCGATGAGCCCACCGTTGAGCCTCTGCGTCTATTGCGGCTCGCGCGCCGGCTCCGACCCCGCCTATGCCGACGCGGCGCGGGCGGTAGGCCGCGCGGCCGGCGAGCGCGGCTGGCAGCTGGTCTACGGCGGCGGCCGCGTCGGCCTGATGGGCATCGTGGCCGACGCGGCGCTGTCGGCCGGCGCCCAGGTCGTCGGCGTCATCCCGCGCTCACTGGTGGCGCGCGAGGTCGAGCACCGCGGCCTGAGCGAACTGGTCGTGGTGGAAAGCATGCACCAGCGAAAGCAGGCGATGGCCGAGCGCGCGAACGCCTTCCTCGCGCTGTCCGGCGGCATCGGTACGCTCGAAGAACTGTTCGAGGTCTGGACCTGGCGCCAGCTGGGCCACCACGACCAGCCGATCGGCCTGCTCAACACCGCCGGCTACTACGATGCCTTGCTGACCTTCATGCATCGGTCGGTCGAGAGCGGCTTCGTCTCGGCGCGGACTCTGGCGATGATCGAGGTGGGCAACGATCCCGTGGCCTTGCTCGAGCGGCTGGCACTGGGCGCGCGCGCCTCGCGCGGCGACGACGACTACAGCCGGACCTGAGCGCCCGGCGCGCGGCAGCTCAGACGGCCGCTTCGTCGGTCTCGCCGGTGCGGATGCGCACCACCTGCTCGACCGAGGTGACGAAGATCTTGCCGTCGCCGATCTTGCCGGTCTTGGCCGCCTTGACGATGGCCTCCAGACAGCGATCGACATCGCCATCCTTGACCACCACCTCGACCTTGACCTTGGGCAGGAAGTCGACCACGTACTCGGCGCCGCGGTACAGCTCGGTG
>CAZTTC010000236.1:0-4681 GCA_964616015.1 uncultured Methylibium sp.
CAGCTTCAGCGAGCGTCGCAGTGAGGGCGGGGACAGCTTGCGAACGGGCTTCATCGGATCGCGTCGCGGCACGTCCGCGACGGAACTGTCCGGCCCCAGCGAAGTCCATCCGCAGTCGCAGAACAGGAGACAGCCGTATGTCCGACGAGTTCGATGACGATACCGGCGATGCGTCGACTGCGGCGGCCGACCACACGGTGCCTCAGCCGCGATCGCCTCATGCGGCGGGGCAGACCGCCGCGCCGCGCTTGGTGGCGCGCCTGTACGCCAGCGCCGATCAAGGCTTGCGTGCCCGAATGTTGAACTGCTTGACGCGCCCGCTGGGCCCCTTGGGCCTGGTGGCGGTGGCGTCGGGTGCGTTCGCGAGCTTCCTTGCACGCGCCGCGACGCCGGGTACGACGGTGGCGATAGAAGACGCCGCGCGGTTCACTCGTGAACAGGTCTTCGAACTTGCGCGCTTTGCGGAGCAGGTCAACCCCGACGTGCTGCAGCAACTCGCCGGCTTGTTCAACGACAGTCCGCTCGGCTTGGCAGGTGTCAGCGCCGCCGCGCTGGCCCTGCTGGCGCGGACCTTCCAGCGGACGCAAGAGCTCTCCATCGCCCGACCGTCGGAGTCGCCCGCTGGGGCCGACCCAGGAAACGACCGTCTTCGCCACGAAGAGACTGGACGCTGACGCGCCTCGCCCCACGCGGTTCGCCTACTTGCTCGGGTAGGCAAGATCGGCGCGGCGGTTCTGCGACCAACTCGATTCGTCGTGGCCGGTGGCCTTGGGCTTCTCCTCCCCGTAGCTGACGGCCTCCATCTGCGTGTCTTTCGCTCCGAAAAGCTTGAGGGCGCGCAGCACCGCCTCGGCCCGACGTTGGCCGAGGGCGAGGTTGTACTCCGCGCTGCCCCGCTCGTCGGTGTTGCCTTCGATGCGGATCGCCACGGCCGGGTGCTGGGCCAGGAACTTGCCGTGCCGCTCGATCAGTGGCGTGTACTCGGACGTCACCGCATAGTCGTCGTAGCTGAAGTAGACGCTGCGTTCGCGCGACAACGGACTTTGCGGGTCGAGGTAGGCCGGCAGCGCCGAGCCGGCCACGCCACCGGCAGTGGTTGGCTTTGGAGCGGCCACCGGCGTTGCCGGCGCAGCAGGCTTTGCGGGGACGCTGGTCGGTGCCGCCGATGCGGCAGCAGCAGACGCCGCAGGCGGCGTGCTGCTGCAAGCGGCGAGGAATACGGGTAGCGCCGTGGCGGCCAACAGGGCGTGGCGAAGGTTCATCGGTGGTCTCTCCTGGGAATGAACGCGCCACGATCCGGTCAGACGGGATCGCAACGGCGTTCGGAAGGGCATCGGCCTCAGGCTACCTGCGGGCGACTTAAGGCTGGGTTAAGCCGCCGGACCATAGCCTCAACGTCTGCCACTAGGGTCGTCTGCGTGGCCAGGTTCTGCCTGCGGCCCTTGTGCTAGCCTTGCATTTCAATGTCTCGAATTCTGCGATCCTTCGTTCTGTGGTTGCTCGTTGCGGCCCTGCCTTTGCAGGGTTACGCGGCGTCGTCCATGGTCGGATGCGGACCGAGCCACGAGCGGATGGCAACTGCGCTCGCGCAACTGCCATCGGAGCACGAGGCCATGCCTCACCACGCCGCTGCACCGCAGGACGGCGCGGTTGATGCCGCGACGGATGGCTCGACGGTGGAAAAACTGGCCCAGTTCGGCCAGTTCAAGTGCAGTGCTTGCGCAGCCTGCTGCGCCGCTGCGGCGCTGCCGGCCGGTGATTGGTCGTTGACCTTGCCTCAACTCCCGCCAGGCATGTTGGCGCCTGCGGTCGGGACCCGGATCGCGAGTCTCGCGCTCGACGGGCCTGAACGCCCACCTCGAATCTTCCTCGCCTGACCGACGGCGCGCCGGGTCGCCGTGCGGTTCGCTCGCGAACCGACGTGACCGTGCGCAGTTCTTGGTGGCCTCGGCTCGCCCAGGCCATGACGCAGCAGCGAGGAAATCATGTTCAGTTTCGACACAGCGGCCGCGCGTTTCATCGCGGCCATGACGCTGGCCGTGGCGGCAACGCAGGCCCACGCCGCACCAGCCCAGCCCGCTCAACCTAGCGCGGATCCGGCCGATGCCCGAGCGCCCGCGCCCGCCGTTCACTACCGGTCGGCCCTGGGGTCGTACCGCAAGCTTACCGACCAACCGCTCGGTGACTGGCGGGCCCTGAACGACCAGGTGCGGCAGATCGGCGGCTGGCGAGCCTACGCTCGCGAGGCCGCCTCCCCGGACGAGGCCGGAGCCCATGCACCAGCTGCGGGAAAGGCCCCCGCAAGTTCCCCCTTGCCAGCTTCACCGTCGTCACCCGCATCGTCTGCCGGCCACGGCGGGCATCGGCAGCAGTGAGGACCACCATGACATCCAATCAACAGGCGACTGTGCCGGCAAGGCCGCGGCGATGGACGATTCCCGCACTGATGGCGAGCGTCGCCGTGCTCGGTGGCTGCGCCAGCTTCTCGACCGATGGTGGGTTCGGGAGCGTGCGGCAGGCCGCCGAGACGCAGACCGGCGCCAGCCTCGTCTGGGCGCGCAGCGATGCCGAGCGAGACGAGAGTTCCCGACGTGTTGCGGAACTTCTGCAGCGGGAAGTCGGTGTCGACGACGCGGTGCAGATTGCCTTGTTGAACAACCGGGGCTTGCAGGCGGCGTTCTTTGAACTCGGCATCTCCGAAGCCGATCTGGTGCAGGCCGGGCGGCTGCCCAACCCCGGGTTCACGTTCGGTCGCCTGGCGCGGGGCGACGAGATTGAGTGGGAACGTGGACTTCACCTCAACCTTGCGCGCCTGTTGGCCATGCCGCTGAAGAAGCGCATCGAGCAGGCGCGCTTCGAGCAGGTCAAACTGCGGGTGACGCTCGAGATGCTGTCGCTCGCCTCGGAGACCCGCAAGGCCTGGTACCGCAGCGTGGCCGCCGAGGAGACCGTGCGCTACATGCATCAGGTGCAGCGTGCCGCAGAGGCCAGTGCGGAGCTGGCCCGTCGCATGGAGCAGACCGGCAACTGGAACAAGCTCATGCGTGCGCGCGAGCAGGGCTTCTACGCCGATGCCGCACTGAACGTGGCGCGCGCCGAGCAGGCGCGCACCGCCGCCCGGGAGCGCCTGACGCGACTGATGGGTGTGTGGGGTGAGCAGGGGGCATTCCGGCTGCCCGAGCGCTTGCCCGAGTTGCCGAAGTCCGTGGACGAGCGGCCGGACATCGAGCGCGTGGCGATGGCGCAGCGCATCGACCTGCAGGCCGCGAAGGCGGAGACGGAGGCGCTGGCGCGCAACCTTGGTTTGACCCGGACGACGCGTTTCGTCAACGTGCTCGAATTGGGCCTGCGGCGCAACAGTTCGAACCAGATGCCGACGCAGACTGGGTACGAGATCGGTTTCGAGCTGCCGCTGTTCGACTGGGGCGGCGCCCGGGTGGCGAAAGCCGAGGCCATCTACATGCAGGCGCTGGAACGTGCGGCGGAAGCTGCCGTCAACGCCCGGTCGGAAGTCCGCGAGGCCTATCTCGGTTACCGGACGAGCTACGACGTGGCGCGCCACTTCCGCGACGAAATCGTGCCGACGCGCAACCGAGTCGCGGAGGAGAACCTGCTTCGCTACAACGGGATGCTTATCGGCGTATTCGAGTTGCTGGCCGACGCGCGCTCGCAGATTGCCACGGTCAACGGCGCGATCGACGCGCTGCGCGACTTCTGGATCGCCCAGAGTGACATGCAAATGGCCCTCGTGGGCAAGCCGGCGTTGACGCCGATGTCCGGCGCCACAGTGTCCAAGGACGCTGGCGCAGCCGGTCACTGAACCAAAGGATCGAAGAATGTTCACGAGAAGAAACTTCATCGGCAGTGCCGGCGCCGTTGGCGCGGGTGTCGCGGCTGCTGCGGTCAGCAAGGTGGCGATGGCTGCGTTGCCCGAGCCGGTCATGCAGACCAAACCCGCCACCATGCCGCCGCTGGTGCCCAGTACCGGCCGGCCCTACAACCCGGTGGTCACGCTCAACGGCTGGACCTGCCCCTGGCGCATGAACAACGGCGTCAAGGAGTTCCACCTCGTCGCCGAGCCGGTGGTGCGCGAGATGGCGCCAGGCTTCAAGGCTCACCTGTGGGGCTACAACGGCCAAAGTCCAGGACCCACCATCGAGGTCGTGGAAGGCGACCGCGTGCGTCTCTTCGTCACCAACAAGCTGGGCGAGTTGACCAGCATCCACTGGCACGGCCAGCGCCTGCCGAACGGCATGGACGGTGTCACCGGACTCAATCAGCCCGGCATCCCGCCGGGCAAGACCTACGTCTACGAGTTCGTCGCGCGCCGGCCTGGCACCTTTATGTACCACCCGCACGCGGACGAGATGGTGCAGATGGCGATGGGGATGATGGGTTTCTGGATCACGCATCCAAAGACCAAGCACCCGCTGCTCGACGAGGTGGACCGCGACTTCTGCTTCCTGCTCAACGCCTACGACATCGATCCGGGCAGCTACACGCCCAAGATCATGACGATGCTGGACTTCAACCTGTGGAGCTGGAACAGCCGCATCTTCCCGGGCATCGATCCGCTTGTGGTGAGCCACATGGACAAGGTGCGCATCCGCATCGGCAACCTGACGATGACCAACCACCCGATCCACCTGCACGGGCACGAGTTCCTCATCACCGGCACCGA
>CAZTTC010000237.1:0-4661 GCA_964616015.1 uncultured Methylibium sp.
AAAGAGCGCCCCGATGCGGTCGGCCTGGCCGTGCCGGGCATGCCGGTCGGCTCCCCAGGAATGGACGGTCCCGCCTACGACAACCGGCAGGACCCCTACGACGTGCTGCTGGTCGCCCGCGACGGCAGCACCAAGGTCTTCAACAGCTACTTCAAGCAAAAGGAACGTTCATGAACAACCAACGACTCTTCTTCCGCGCTGCAGGCCTCGCGCTCGCGTTTTCGGCCTCGGCAGCGATGCCGGCCTGGGCAGCAGGTGACCACGGTGCGCACGGCACGGTGGTCGCGCAAGCCTCGACCACCGACATGACCGACGCCGAGGTGCGGAAGGTGAACAAGGAAGGCGGCACCCTGACCCTCAAGCACGGCGACATCAAGAACCTGGACATGCCGGGGATGACGATGGTGTTCGCGGTCAAGGACAAGGCGATGCTCGACAAGGTGAAGGCTGGCGACAAGATCAAGTTCAAGGCCATCAACGACGCGGGCAAGTTCACCGTCACCGAGGTGCAGGTGGTGCAGTAGTCCGCCATGGGCCCGCCCGCCATGGCGCTGGCCTTTGTCGTCGCGCTGGCCGCTGCCGGCCTGGCGTGGCACGAGTGCCTGCTGTTGGTGACCGCGGCACTGGCGGCGCAGCGGCTCGAGCTGTTGCGCATGGAACGCGCCGCGCCGCTCGACGCGTGGCGCATCGGCGCTCGCTGCCTCTTGGCGGGCAGCGCAGGCCTGTTCGGCTCGGTGGTCCTCGCAGTGGTGTTGCTGGCCGCTGCGGCCGGCTGGTGGCAACCGAGCCACGACCAGCCCGTGATCACGGTCGGACTGATCGCAGCGGTCGGCGCCGTCATCACCGCCATGCAGCTGCGCATCGATCGAGTCTTCGCGGAGGGCGGGTTTTGGCTGCTGTCGGTGCTCGGCGCGACGACGGGCATCCTCGTGGCAACGGGGGGTGGCAGCGCCTGGACCTGCCTGGTGTCGGGTGCCGGCGTGGCGTACCTGGCATGGACGAGTTGGCAGCTCGCAACGGCCGGCGCATCGTTCCTGCGAACCGATTGAAGATCACTGCAACCACGGACACGAAAGCAAGCACATGAAGCACATCCGAAGCTGCGGCGCACTGGCCGCGGTAACGCTGTCGGGCGTGGCCCTCGCCGCAAGCCACATCGTCGACATCGCCTGGCCGCCCGACGGCCGCTTCGCGCACAAGGCGCAGATCGCCGCGGGCAAGTTCGTCGAGGTCTGCGGCAAGCTGGCGGTCGGGGAGGGCGTGCGCTGGAGCTTCACTACCGCCGCGCCGGTGGATTTCAACATCCATTACCACGTCGGCAAGGAGGCCGTGTTCCCGGCCAGGCAGACGCAGGTCAGCAGCGGCCGCGACACGCTGAACGTCGCCGTGGCGCAGGACTACTGCTGGATGTGGACGAACAAGGGCAGTGCCCCGGTGAGCTTGGTGGTCGACCTGGCGCGTTGATCTCTGGCCGTGGCAGCCGGCGCCGTCGATCAGGTGGCCCGGCGACGCGCTCGACCCGGCTGGAGTCCGACGGTCCTGCCGAGCGGGTGATGCGCAGGGGCCGCCTTTGTGGCGCTCTCGTGGGCGAGCGTGTCGATGATCGGGCAGTCGGGCCGGTCGTCACCGTGGCAGCAGTGCACGAGGTGCTCGAGCGTCGCTTTCATCGACTGCAGTTCCTTGAGCTTCTCGTCGAGTTCCTCGATGTGCGCCTGCGCCAGCGTACGCACCTGCCGGCTCGGCCGCCTGCGGTCCTGCCACAGGCCGAGCAGCTCGCGAATCTGTTCGATGGAGAAGCCCAGGTCGCGCGACTGGCGGATGAAGCGCAGCGTGCTGACTTCCTTGTCGGCGTACTGCCGGTAGCCTGACTCGGTGCGAACGGCCTCCGGAAACAGGCCGACGCTCTCGTAGTGGCGAATCATCTTCGCCGACACGCCCGAGGCTTTGGCGGCTTCGCCGATGTTCATGCTCATCGCTGCTCTCCCAAGGCTGCCACGGTTCCGGGCTGCCGGTTTTTCGGGTTCGTCGCGCGTGCGTCGGCGACACCCTGCCAGCGGCGCAGCGTCAGTGCGTTCAACACCACGCTGACGCTGCTGAAGGCCATCGCGGCACCGGCGATGACCGGGTTCAGCAGGCCCAGCGCCGCGAGCGGGATGCCGAGCACGTTGTAGCCGAAGGCCCAGAACAGGCCTTGCTTGATCTTCGAGTAGGTGCGGCGCGAGATGTCCAGCGAGTCCGCCACCAGCCGCGGGTCACCGCGCATCAGCGTGATGCCGGCGGTCTCGGTCGCCACGTCGGCACCGCCGGCCATCGCGTAGGACACGGAAGCGGCGGCGAGCGCGGGTCCGTCGTTCAGGCCATCACCGACAAAGGCCACCACCTCGCCGGCGTCGCGCAGTTCCCTGACGATCGCCGCCTTGTCGCCGGGCAGCACCTCGGCACGCACCTCGGCGATGCCCAGTTCCTTCGCGACGGCTTCGGCCGCGCCGCGGTTGTCTCCGGTCAGCATCACGGTGCGGATGCCGAGTTGATGCAGACGTGACACCGCCTCCGCCGCAGCCGGCTTGACGGTGTCGCCGAAGGCCAGCAGGCCGAGCAAACGCTGCTGACCGGCATCGGACTGGACCAGCCACGACACGGTCCTGCCCTGCCGCTCCAGCCGTTGCGCTTCGGCGTGCAAGCCACCTTCTTGGAGACCCAGCTCGCGCAGCAGGCGCGTGCTGCCCAGGGCCAGCGTCTGGCCGCGCACGACGCCCTGGACTCCGCGCCCCGGCAGGGCCTGGGCCTCGTGCGCCTCGGGCACAGGCAGGCGCTCATGGCGAACCTGGTCCATGACGGCGACCGCCAGCGGGTGGCTGCTCGACTTCTGCAGCGCCGCGGCCAGCCGCAGCACGTCGTCCCGGGTCGAACCCTCTGCAGCCACCACAGCCGCGAGCGACGGCTTGCCTTCGGTGAGCGTGCCTGTCTTGTCGAACGCGACCACGGTGACGGCGTGCGCGACTTCCAGTGCCTCGGCGTCCTTGATGAGGATGCCGTGGCGCGCAGCGACACCCGTGCCGGCCATGATGGCCGTCGGCGTGGCCAGACCCAGCGCACACGGGCAGGCGATGACCAGCACCGCGACGGCGTTGATGAGCGCCTGCTCCCAGTCACCCGTAAAGCCGAACCAGCCCAGGAAGGTGGCCAGCGCGATGACCAGCACCACCGGCACGAACACTGCACTGACGCGGTCGACGATGCGCTGGATCGGCGCCTTCGCGGCCTGCGCCGACTCGACCATGCGGATGATTCGGGCCAGCGTCGTCTCGGCGCCGACGGCCGTCGTGCGCACGGTCAGAGCGCCTTCGGCGTTGATGGCGCCGCCGGTCACCTTGTCGCCGACGCCCTTGGCCACCGGCAGGCTTTCACCTGTGATGAGCGATTCGTCGATGTGGCTGCGGCCTTCGACGATGTCGCCGTCGACAGCCACGCGGTCGCCGGGGCGCACGATGACGAGATCACCGACGACAACCTGCTCCACCGGCACTTCAAGCTCGATATCACCGCAGCGCACGCGCGCTGTGGTCGGTCGCAGCGCGTTCAGCGCCCGGATGGCATCGGCCGTCTGCCGCTTGGCGCGCTGCTCGAGCCACTTGCCGAGCAGCACCAGCGTGATGACGGCGGCGGAGGCCTCGAAGTAGAGGTGCGGCATGCCATGTGCCGCATGCTTGAAGAGCAGGTAGACCGAGAGCCCGTAGGCCGCCGAAGTGCCCAAGGCCACCAGCAGATCCATGTTGCCGGTCTTGGCGAGCACAGCCTTCCAGCCGGCGCGGTAGAAGCGCCAGCCGAGCCAGAACTGCACCGGGGTTGCGAGCGCCAGTTGGAGCCAGCCGTCCAGCATCCAGTCAATGCCGAAGAGCTGCAGCAGCATCGGCATGACCAGCGGCAGCGTCAACGCGCCGCTCACCGCCACGGGCCACCAAGTCGGGAGGTGCGCCGCCGGCTGCGACTTCGCGTCCTGAACGTCCTTCGCGGTGTAGCCGGCCTTCTCGATCGCGGCTTTCAGCACTGCGACTGGAACGGTCGACAGCGCCTGGATGCTCGCCTTCTCGGTGGCGAGATTCACCGTGGCGCCGGATACGCCAGGGACCTTTCGCAGCGCCTTCTCGACGCGAGACACGCACGAGGCGCAGGTCATGCCTTCGACCAGCAGCGTGATGTCGGTCGTCGCCACGTCGTAGCCGGCCTTGCGCACCGCAGCGGCCAGCGTGTCGGCGGTCACTGCAGGGTCGGCGCTCACGACGGCTTGTTCGGTTGCCAGGTTGATGCTGGCTTGCTTGACGCCGGGGACAGCCTTGAGCGACTTCTCGACGCGCATCACGCAGGAGGCGCAGGTCATTCCGGTGACCTGCAGCTTGATGTCGGGCAGTGCGGCGGTGTTCATGGATGCCTCGGGAAGTGGTTCGATCTGGGCATCGTCAAGGTTCTAACGATGGCAAGGTCAACACGCGCCGGCGATTCTGCCTGCTGGCAGTGTGGATTCCCGGAGTGGATGCTTGACCTTCCAACAGTAGGAGAGTGGACAGTCGTTTGCATCACCAACCCACTGGAGTACACAAATGATTGCCTTCGAAGTCAACGACATGACCTGCGGCCACTGCGTCAGCACCATCACCAAGGCG
>CAZTTC010000238.1:0-4660 GCA_964616015.1 uncultured Methylibium sp.
ACTTCGCGCCCGTGTTGTCGGCCACGTCGAGCCGCGATTGCATTTGGATCATGTTCTCATCCCAACTTGTGCTGCCTTTGCTTTGGATTCCTTGCGGGAACCCGGCGCGGTGGCGGCCAGTCTTGGGCCCGTGGTGGCGTTTGCCTGGGAAGGGCCTGCCGCGTTGCAACCCCGGAACCGGGACCGCTCGCGACAGCTAAGCTGCGGATTATGGGTGATTTCGCGCCAGGGCGTCAACGCCCCAGCGCGAACGCCCGCAGGATCAGGCCAGGATCTGCTTGGCCTGGGCCAGCAGGGTGCCGGCGTCGCTGACCTCGAACTTTCCCGGCGCCTCGATGTTGAGCGACTTCACGACACCGTCGACGACCAGCATCGAGTAGCGCTGTGAGCGCAGCCCCATGCCACGCGCGCCCAGGTCCAGGGTCAGCCCGGTGGCCTTGGTGAAGTCGGCGCTGCCGTCGGCCATCATGCGGACCTTGCCGGCCGTCTTCTGGTCGCGGCCCCAGGCACCCATCACGAATGCGTCGTTGACCGAGATGCACCAGATCTCGTCGACGCCGGCAGCCTTCAGCTCGGCGGCCTTCTCGATGTAGCCGGGCACGTGCTTGGCGGAACAGGTGGGCGTGTAGGCGCCGGGCAGACCGAAGACGGCGATCTTCTTGCCGGCCGTGAGCTTGGCGATGTCGAACGTGTTGGGGCCGATCGAGCAACCGTTGCCCTCGACCTCGACGAATTCCTGCAGGCTGCCCGCGGGCAGCTTGTCTCCGACCTTCAGCATCTGGCGTTCTCCTGTGACTTGGCTTGTTCGTGGCGGGCCGACCCGAAAACGAAATCGGCCGCGGGCCGGAGTCTCCAGCACGCGGCCGAGCGGTGTCGGCGTGGGGTCTTGGTCAGACCAGCTTGGCCTTCTCGACCAGGCGCGTGACGACCCAGCTCTTGGTCTTGCTGATCGGGCGACCCTCGGCGATCTCGACGGTGTCGCCCATCTTGTATTCGCCCTTCTCATCGTGGGCGTGGTACTTGCGCGACTTGGCAACGATCTTGCCGTAGAGCTCGTGGGCGGCCCGGCGCTCGACGAGCACCGTCACCGTCTTGCTGCGCTTGTCGCTGACAACGCGCCCGACCAGCGTGCGCGTGTTCTTCGGCTTGGCGGCGGCTTGCTGCTGTTCGCTCATTTGGCGGCCTTCTTCTTCTGCGCCAGGATGGTCTTGGCGCGCGCGATGTCGCGCCGCGTGTTGCCCAGCTGCGAGTGGTTGGTGAGCTGTTGCGTGGCCTTCTGCATGCGCAGGCCGAAGTGGGCCTTCAGCAGATCGGAGACTTCCTTCTCCAGCGCGGCCACGTCCTTGGCCCTCAGTTCGGATGCTTTCATGTCGGTCCTTCCAGGGCGTCAGGCGCCGACCTGGCGCGCGACGAAGGTCGTGCGCAGGGGCAGCTTGGCGGCGGCGAGCGTGAATGCCTCGCGAGCGAGTTGCTCGGGCACCCCGTTGATCTCGTACAGCACCTTACCCGGCACGATCTCGGCCACGTAGTACTCGGGGTTGCCCTTGCCGTTGCCCATGCGGACTTCGGCGGGCTTCTGGGAGATCGGCTTGTCCGGGAAGATGCGGATCCAGATGCGGCCGCCACGCTTGACGTGACGCGAAATCGCGCGGCGCGCCGCTTCGATCTGGCGTGCCGTCAGGCGACCGCGCTCAGTCGCCTTCAAACCAAAATCGCCGAAAGACACGTTGGCGCCACGCGTGGCGATGCCGGTGTTACGGCCCTTCTGTTCCTTGCGGAACTTGCGGCGTGCAGGTTGCAGCATGCTTACTCTCCTTTGGCGTCGCCCGGCGCCGGCGCGGCAGCCTTGCGAACACGCTTCACCGCGGCCTTCGGCGCGTCGGTCGCCGTCGCTGCAGGGGCGTCGGTCGGCTTGTCGGTGGCGGGGGCGGCCGCATCGCCGCGCGCACCGCGCGGCGCGGCGCGGGCGCCGTCGCGCGAGGGCGGCCGGCGGTCGCTGCCCGGACGATCGCCACGCGGGCCACGACGGTCACGACGCTCCTCGCGCTCGTCGGTCTTGATCACGGGCGCCTCGCCGTTGGCCAGGCGGTCGCCGCGATAGACCCAGCACTTGACGCCGATGACGCCGTAGGTGGTCTTGGCTTCCGAGAAGCCGTAGTCGATGTCGGCGCGCAGCGTGTGCAGCGGCACGCGACCTTCGCGATACCACTCCGTGCGCGCGATCTCGATCCCGTTCAGGCGACCGGCGCTCATGATCTTGATGCCCTGGGCCCCCAGGCGCATCGCGTTCTGCATCGCGCGCTTCATGGCACGACGGAACATGATGCGCTTCTCGAGCTGCTGCGTGATCGAGTCGGCGATCAGCTGCGCGTCGATCTCCGGCTTGCGCACTTCTTCGATGTTTACCGCCACGGGCACGCCGAGCCGACGCGTCAGTTCGGCCTTCAGGTTCTCGATGTCCTCGCCCTTCTTGCCGATCACCACACCCGGACGCGCCGAGTAGATGGTGATGCGGGCGTTCTTGGCGGGGCGCTCGATCAGGATGCGCGAGACCGCGGCGCTCTTGAGCTTGGTCTTGAGGTACTCGCGAACCTGCAGGTCCTCGGCCAGCATGCCGGCGAAGTTGCGGTTCGACGCGTACCAGCGCGACGACCAGTTGCGCGTGACGGGCAGGCGGAAGCCGACCGGATGAATCTTCTGTCCCATGTGCTCTGCCTTCAGTTGCCGACGGTGACGAAGATGTGGCAGGTCGGCTTGCTGATGCGGTTGCCGCGGCCTTTGGCACGCGCGGAGAAACGCTTCAGCGTCGCGCCCTGCTCGACGTGGATCGTCTTGACCTTCAGTTCGTCGATGTCGGCGCCGTCGTTGTGCTCGGCATTCGCGATCGCCGACTCCAGCGCCTTCTTGATGATGACGGCGGCCTTCTTCTGCGTGAACTGCAGGATGTTCAGGGCCTGGTCCACCTTCTTGCCGCGCACGAGGTCAGCCACCAGCCGACCCTTGTCGACCGACAGGCGGACGCCGCGAACGATTGCTCGGGTCTCCATGGTCATCCCCTTACTTCTTGGCCTTCTTGTCCGCCGGGTGACCCTTGAACGTGCGGGTCAGGGCGAACTCGCCGAGCTTGTGGCCGACCATCTGGTCGGTCACGTACACGGGCACGTGCTGCTTGCCGTTGTGCACGGCGATCGTGAGGCCGATGAAGTCCGGCAGGATCGTCGAGCGACGCGACCAGGTCTTGATCGGCTTCTTGTCCTTGATCGCGGCGGCCTTCTCGACCTTGGCAATCAGGTGGTGATCCACGAAGGGACCCTTCTTCAGTGAGCGAGCCATCTGCGGCGCCCCTTACTTCTTGCGACGCGAGACGATCATCGTCTGCGTGCGCTTGTTGCTGCGAGTGCGGTAGCCCTTGGTCATCGTGTTCCACGGCGACACCGGCACCTGGCCTTCGCCGGTGCGGCCTTCGCCACCCCCGTGCGGGTGATCCACCGGGTTCATCGCCACGCCGCGCACAGTCGGACGGATGCCCTTCCAGCGGCGTGCGCCAGCCTTGCCGTATTGACGAAGGTTGTGCTCTTCGTTGGCGACCTCACCGATCGTGGCGCGGCACTCGATGTGGATCTTGCGGACTTCGCCGGAGCGCATGCGCACCTGCGCGTACGTGCCTTCGCGAGCCAGCAAGGTCACCGAGGTTCCCGCCGAGCGCGCGATCTGCGCGCCCTTGCCGGCGATCAGCTCGATGCAATGGATGGTCGAGCCCACCGGGATGTTGCGGATCGGCAGCGTGTTGCCGGCCTTGATCGGCGCTTCGGCACCGCTCATCACCGTCGCACCCGCTTCCAGCCCGCGCGGCGCGATGATGTAGCGGCGCTCGCCGTCGGCGTAGCACAGCAAGGCGATGTGGGCGGTGCGGTTCGGGTCGTACTCGATGCGTTCGACCTTGGCCGGAATGCCATCCTTGTTGCGCTTGAAGTCGACGACGCGGTAGTGGTGCTTGTGGCCACCGCCCTTGTGGCGGATCGTGATGTGGCCATTGTTGTTGCGGCCCGAGTGCTGGAACTGCGGCTCGAGCAGCGAGGCTTCCGGCTTGCCCTTGTGCAGGTGCTTGTGCACCACCTTCACCACGGCACGGCGGCCGGGCGAGGTCGGCTTGACTTTGACGATGGCCATTACGCGGCCTCCCCGGAGAAGTTGAGCTCCTGGCCCGCCTTCAGGCAGACATAGGCCTTGCGCACGTTGTCGCGGCGGCCCACGCCCTTGCCGAAGCGCTTGGTCTTGCCCTTGATGTTGACGACCGACACCTTGTCGACCTCGACCTTGAACAGCAGCTCCACGGCGGCCTTGATCTCCGGCTTGGTCGCGTCCTGCAGGACCTTGAACAACACCTGGTTGTTCTTCTCGGCAACGGCCGTGGCCTTCTCGGACACGATCGGCGACACGAGGACCTGCATCAGGCGGTCTTCGTTGAACCGCTTTTGTGTAGCGTTGGCGCTCATGCCAGCATCTCCTGCAGCTTCTCGATCGCGCCCTTCGTCACCAGCACCTTCTTGTAGAAGACGAGCGACAGCGGATCGGCGTAGCGCGGCTCCACCACCAACACGTTGGCCAGGTTGCGCGACGCGAGGAACAGGTTCTCGTCGACCTCGTCGGCGATCACCAG
>CAZTTC010000239.1:0-4603 GCA_964616015.1 uncultured Methylibium sp.
GGCAGCGACTGCACCTCGCTCGGCGCCCTGAATCGCTGCCAGGCTTCGAAGAGGATGTAGAACGCGACGCCGAACAGCAGCAGCGCATTGAAGGCCGCGGCGAGAATCTCGAAGCGGTGATAGCCGTAGCTCCGCTTGGCGTCCGCCGGTCTGCGGCCGACCCGGATCGCAGCCAGAGCGATCGCGAGCGCGGCTGCGTCGGTGAACATGTGCGCGGCGTCGGCAATCAGTGCCAGGCTGTTGAAGACCACCCCCGCGACGATCTCGGCGACGAGGAACGTGGTGGTCAGCGCCAGCGCCGCCCACAACGCACGTTCGTTGCCCGTCGAGGGCAGAGCGTGGTTGTGGGCGGCGCTCATGCTCGGAGGTGGCCTACTTCAGCGTGAACCGCGCCGCGACGGCCGGCTTGCCGTTCAGTGCCACATCGGCGAGCACCTTGGTGCCGGCACCGACCTTGAAGCTGCCCTTGGCCTCGAGCTTGTCGCCGGCCAGCGCCAGCGGCGCCTCGCTCTTGTCGTTGCCGTTGAACACCGTGACCTTGCCGGTGGCGCTGGTCAGCTTCATCGGCTTGCCGTGGTCGCTGACGTGGATGACGATCGAGTCGGCCTTGGCGACGAGTTCCATGTCACCGGCCTTGGTTTCGACGACGACGCCGCCATGCTCGGGCTTGTGGTCTTCGGCGGCGAAGGCAGGCGCCGCAGCGGCGGCGGCGAACAGGAGGGTCGTGAAGAGGTGCTTCATGGTGCTTCCTTGGTGGGTTGAATGAGCAGTGGGCGTCAGTGAATGGGCGTCGCGCTGACCACGTCGATGACGGTGATCCAGCCCGCGACCGACTGGCCGGTCCGGGCCGCGGCCACGAGCGCGGCCGAGAGGGTTTCGACCTCGCCGTCCTCGCACAGCAGTTCCAGCTTGCATTCGTTGATGACTTCGTCGCCGAGGTCCATCGAGTAGTGCTTCTCGTCGCTGTCCAGCGCCAGCAGCGAGCCCTTGACGACGTAGACGGCCAGGTTGTGGCGGCGGCCGCCGCGCTCGCCGCCCCAGGCCGGGCTGTCCTTGAGTGCCGCGATCACGTCGGCGATGCGGCTTGCATGCACGTAGGCCTTGATTTCCTTCATGGCGTCTCCTGGGTGGGTTGCCGTAGCACAGCGGCTGGCGGCTGTTCGGTGTCTTCGGCTGCGTCACGCGCGCGCTGCTTCGCTTCGGCGCGCGACTCCGACCATTCGTAGATGAGCGGCAGCAGCAGCAGCGTCAGCAGCGTCGAGGTGATCAGGCCGCCGATCACCACGGTGGCCAGCGGGCGCTGGGTCTCGGCGCCGACGCCGGAGGACAGGAGCATCGGCACGAGGCCAAGGATCGCCACCGACGCCGTCATCAGCACCGGCCGCAGGCGCAGCGCGGCGCCTTGGCGCACGGCGTCTCGGATCGACAGGCCGTGCTTGCGCTGGTCGTTGAGGAACGAGACCAGCACGATGCCGTTCAGCATGGCCACACCGAACACCGCGATGAAGCCGATCGCCGACGGCACCGACAGGTACTGCCCGGTGATGAACAGCCCGACGATGCCGCCGATGATTGCAAACGGCACGTTGGCGATGATCAGCGTCGCGTGGCGCACCGAGTTGAACGCCGTGTACAGCAGGATGAAGATCAGACCGATGGTCAGCGGCACGATCACGCCCAGGCGCTCCATCGCGCGCTGCTGGTTCTCGAAGGCGCCGCCCCATTCCACCCAGTAGCCGGTGGGCATCTTCACCTTCGCCTGGATCGCGGCATTGGCGTCCTTGACGAAGCTGTCCACGTCGCGGCCCTGCACGTCCATCTGCAGCACCGCGTAGCGCTGCAGCGCTTCGCGCCGCACGAAGGTGTAGCCCTCGGCGAGCTCGATCTTCGCGACCTGGGCAAACGGCACGATCGCGCCTTCGGAGGTGCGGATCGGGATCGCCGCGATGGCCGACGGGCTGTTGCGGAACTCCTCCGGCAGCCGCACCGCGATCTCGAAGCGGCGCGTGCCTTCGATCAGCGTCGAGACCGATTCGCCGCCGATGCCGGCCTGCACGATGGCGAGGATGTCGTCGGCGTTCAGGCCGTAGCGGGCCGCCGCCTGGCGGTCCACCTTGATGACCATCTGCGGCTTGCCCTTGTTGGCCTCGGCCGACAGGTCCGCCACGCCGGGCACGGCGCCGACCACGCCCTTGAGCTGCGCGGACAGTTCCTCGAGCTTGTCCAGGTCCTCGCCGTAGACCTTCAGCGCCAGCGTCGCGCGAACGCCGGAGATCAGTTCCTCCACGCGCATCTGGATCGGCTGGGTGGCGCCGAACACCGCGGTCTGTACCTCGCCTTCGAGGAACTCCTGCATCTCCCGTCCGAGCGCGGCATACGACTGTTTCGTCGGCCACTCGTCCTTGGGCTTCATGTCGAGCAGGACTTCCATGTAGTTCACGTCGGCGGTCTCGCCTTTCTCGGCGCGGCCGATGGTGGCCAGCACCGAGTTCACCTGCGGGTACTTCTCGCGCAGGGCGGCGTCCATCACGTTGGCCACGCGGATCGATTCGTCCAGCGAGGTCGAGGGAATGCCGACGACGCGGAACATGATCGCGTCCTCCTGCAGCGTCGGCATGAACTCCTTGCCTAGCAGCGGGAAGAGGGCCAGCGCGCCGACCAGCAGCGCGACCGCTGCGCCGATGACCGTCTTCTTGCGATCGAGTGCCCAGTCCAGGGTCGGCAGGTAGAGCTTCTTCGCGCCGCGCACCAGCCAGGTGTCCTTCTCCTCCTTGGGCTTGAGGATCAGCGCCGCCAGCACCGGCACCAGCGTCAGCGACAGCACCAGCGAGCCGGCCATCGCGAAGGTGATGGTCAGCGCCATCGGCTTGAACAGCTTGCCTTCCAGCCCCGTCAGCGAGAACAGCGGCAGGAACACGACGATGATGATCATGATCGCGAAGGCGATCGGGTTCGCCACCTCGCGCGCCGCTTCGAGCACCACGTGCGTCCGGTTGATCGGCCGGCCCGACTCGCGTGCGTGTGACAGCAGGCGGAAGGCGTTTTCGACCATCACCACCGCGCCGTCGACCATCATGCCGATGCCGATCGCCAGACCGGCCAGCGACATCAGGTTGGCCGACATGCCGACGCGCTGCATGCAGATGAAGGCGAACAGCATCGCCAGCGGCAGCGTGACGATCACGACGATCGCGGAGCGGAACTCGCCAAGGAAGAGGAACAGGATCACCGCGACCAGGATCGAGCCTTCGATCAGCGCGTTGGTCGAGGTCGCCAGCGCCTTGTCGACGATCTCGGTGCGGTCATACACCGCCTTCAGCTCGATGCCCTTGGGCAGCGCGGCCTGCGCGATGGCCAGTTTCTCTTTGACCGCCTGGACCACCGTTGCGGCGTTTTCGTTGATGCGCGCCAGCGCGATGCCGAGCACCGTCTCCTGGCCGTTGCGCGTGACGGCGCCGAAGCGCACCGCCGGTGCCTCCTTCACGTCGGCGATGTCGCGCACGTAGATCGGCGAGCCGTTGCGCTCGGCCACGACGATGGTGCCGATGTCGGCCGCGTTGGTCACCAGGCCCAGCCCGCGCACCAGATACTGCTCGACGCCGATGTTGAGGAACTGGCCGCCGACCTGCTTGTTGTTGGCGGCCAGCCGCTCCATCACCTCCTTGAAGGACAGCCCGTACTTGACCAGGCGCCGAGGGTCGATCTGCACCTGGTACTGCTTCTCCAGGCCGCCCCAGGTCGTTACGTCATCGACGCCCGCCGCCGTGCGAAGGATCAGCCGCACGGTCCAGTCCTGCAACGTCCGCAGGTCCATCGCGCTGAGCTTCTTGTCGGCGTCCTCGATCGTGTACCAGAACACCTGGCCCAGGCCCGAGCTGTTGGGGCCGAGCTCCGGCTCGCCGTAGCCCTCGGGCAAACGGCCCTTCACCTCCTGCAGCTTCTCGCCCACCAGCCGGCGCGCGAAGTAGATGTCGACGTTGTCCTTGAAGTACACGCCGACGTAGGACAGGCCGAACAGCGACACCGAGCGCACGACTTCCACGTCCGCCAGGCCTGCCATGGCGGCTTCGATCGGAACGGTGAGCAGCTTTTCGATGTCCTCGGCGGCGACGCCGGGGGACTCGGTATAGATGTTCACCTGGGCCGGCGTCACGTCGGGGAAGGCGTCCACCGGCACCTGCCGGTAGGCCATGGCCCCGAGACCGATCAGCACGGCGAAGGCCACCAGCACCAGCACCTTGTAGCGCAGGCTGGCATCAACGATTGCATTGAGCATGGTCCGTGGTCCTTCTCAATGCCCGTGGCCGAGCTGGGATTTCAGCTTGCGTGCCTTGAGCGCGTAGGCCCCGGAGGTGACGACCTGGTCGCCGGCCTTGATGCCCGACTTGAGCAACGTGCGGCCACCGACACGCTCGCCTGGTTCGACCTGGCGCGCCTCGTACGCCCCCTGCTCATAGACGAAGACGGTCGGCTGGCCCTCCAGCAGCACGATGGCCGCATCCGGCAGGCTGATGACATCGCGCTTGTCGCCGCCCGCCTCGATGGTCGCGGTGGCGAACATCTCGGGCTTCAGGCGGCCATCCGCATTGGCGACCTCGATGCG
>CAZTTC010000240.1:0-4593 GCA_964616015.1 uncultured Methylibium sp.
GCGCTGAAGGCGCTGATCGACCAGGGCCTGATCAGCACCGACCCCGGCGAGCGCCTGCTGGCGCTGCGCGAGCACTTCTTCGCGCTGTTCGGCGTGGGCGCGGCGCTGGGCGTGTTCTCCGCCTTGCGTTTCTACATGGTCACCTGGCTGGGCGAGCGCATCACCGCCGACCTGCGCAATGCGGTCTACGCCCACGTGGTGCGGCAGAGCCCGCAGTTCTTCGAGACCACGCAGACGGGCGAAGTGCTGTCGCGACTGACCACGGACACGACGCTGGTGCAGACCGTCGTCGGCTCCAGCCTCAGCATGGGGCTGCGCAATGCGGTCATGGGCCTGGGCGCGCTGGCGATGCTGGTCGTCACCAACCCGGTGGTCATGGCGCAGGTGCTGGGCATCCTGGTGCTGGTGGTGCTGCCGGCGCTGTGGTTCGGCCGCAAGGTGCGCAGCCTGTCGCGCGCCAGCCAGGACCGCGTGGCCGACTCGAGCGCGATCGCCGCCGAGGTGCTGAATGCCGTGCCGGTGGTGCAGAGCTACACCCAGGAGGCGCGCGAAGCGGCGCGCTTCGACGACGCCACCGAGCGCGCCTTCGCCACCGCGGTGCGGCGTACGCGCATGCGGTCCGGCCTGGTCGCCTTCATCATCACCGCCACCTTCGCCGCACTGCTGTGGGGCCTGTACCAGGGCACGCAGGCGGTGCTGCGCGGCGAGATCAGCGCCGGCCACCTGGGCCAGACGGTGGTCTACGTCATCCTGCTGGTGAGCTCGGTCGCGGTGCTGGCCGAAGTCTGGGGCGACCTGCTGCGCGCCGCCGGTGCCAGCGAGCGGCTGATGGAGTTGCTGGCGACGCGCTCGACGATCGAGAGCCCCACCGCACCGCAGGCGCTGGCCGCCGCGCCGGGCGGCTCGCGCGTCAGCCTGCGCGAGGTGATGTTCCGCTACCCTTCGCGCCCGCTGACGGCGGCGCTCGACGGCGTGACAATCGAGGTCGCGCCGGGCCAGACGGTCGCGCTGGTCGGCCCCAGCGGCGCCGGCAAGAGCACGGTGTTCCAGCTGCTGCTGCGCTACTACGACGTGCAGGACGGCAGCGTCGCGATCGACGGCGTGGCGGTGCAGCAGGCCGAACTGGGCGCCCTGCGCTCGCGCATCGGCCTGGTACCGCAGGACAGCGTGATCTTCTCCACCTCGGCCCTGGAAAACATCCGCTACGGCCGGCCCGAGGCCAGCGACGACGAAGTCCATGCCGCCGCGCGCGCCGCGCACGCGGACGACTTCATCCGCGCGCTGCCCGAGGGCTATGCCAGTTTCCTGGGCGAACGCGGCGTGCGCCTGTCCGGCGGGCAGCGCCAGCGCATCGCGATCGCGCGAGCGATCCTGAAGAACGCCCCGCTGCTGCTGCTGGACGAGGCCACCAGCGCGCTCGACAGCGAAAGCGAGCGCGCGGTCCAGGCCGCCCTGGACGAGGCGATGCGCGGGCGCACCACGCTCGTCATCGCCCACCGGCTGGGCACCGTGATGCACGCCGACCGCATCGTCGTGCTGGAGGCCGGCCGCGTGGTCGATGCGGGGACGCACGCGGAACTGATGGCGCGCAGCGGGCTCTACCGCCGGCTGGCGGCCTCGCAGTTCTCCGAACCACACGCAGCGCGCGCCTGACGAGAAGCTCTCTGCAGGACGAAACGACTGCTTGCAGCAGGGGCATCGCGACCGGGTACAAGCGGATTTCACGGTCGAGCCGACCATCGAACAACTCAGGAGCTGTCATGAATCACACCCACCGCCTCGCCATCGCCACCCTCGCCGCCACCGGCCTGCTGGCCGGCTGCGAGAACATGAGCCAGCGCGAGAAGGACACCGCCAAGGGCGCCGGCATCGGCGCAGCGGTCGGCGCCGTGGCCGGCGTGCTGATCGGCGACAACAAGAAGGGCGCGGCCACGGGTGCCGCGGTCGGCGCCATCGGTGGCGCGATCGCCGGCAACGTCTGGTCGAAGAAGATGGAAGACAAGCGTCGCGCGATGGAACAGTCCACGCAGGGCACCGGCATCGACGTCTCGCGCACGCAGAACAACGAGCTCAAGCTCAACGTCCCGGCCGACAGCGGCTTCGCGGTCGGCCGCTCGAACGTGCAGCCGCAGCTGGCGCGCGTGCTCGACAGCTTTGCCAGCGGCCTGGACCCCGCCACCCGAGTGCGCGTCGTCGGCCACACCGACAGCACCGGCAGCGACGCGATCAACAACCCGCTGTCGGTGGACCGCGCGCACAGCGTGCGCGACTACCTGGCCGGCCGCGGCGTGCAGCCGGCGCGCGTCGAAACCGAAGGCCGCGGCTCGCGCGAGCCCGTGTCCGACAACACCAGCGACGCCGGCCGGGCGGCGAACCGTCGGGTCGAGATCTTCCTGCGCGAACCCGAGCAGCAAGCCGCCGCCACGCCGCGCTGAGCGGCAGCCGCCGGGTCCGCGCGGGGACCCGGCTCCTACAATCGCGCCATGTCCGCCCTGCCCGTCGCTGCCACGCGCCCGATCCGCTCCCAGTACGAAGACTTCATGCGCCATGTGCAGCAGCATGGCGTCTTCAAGGCCGACCGCACCGGGACCGGCACCACCAGCGTCTTCGGGCACCAGATGCGCTTCGACCTGAACGAGGGCTTCCCCCTCGTGACGACGAAGAAGGTGCACCTCAAGAGCGTGATCCTCGAGCTGCTGTGGTTCCTGCGCGGCGACGGCAACGCGCGCTGGCTGCAGGAGCGCGGCGTGACCATCTGGGACGAGTGGGCCAGGCCCGACGGCGACCTGGGCCCCGTCTACGGCGTGCAGTGGCGCAGCTGGCCGACGCCCGACGGCGGGCACATCGATCAGATCGCCGATCTTGTGAAGCAGATCAAGTCGAATCCCGATTCGCGGCGCCTGATCGTCAGCGCCTGGAACGTCGCCGAGCTGTCGAAGATGGCGCTGATGCCCTGCCACGCCTTCTTCCAGTTCTACGTGGCGCAAGGCCGCCTCAGCTGCCAGCTCTACCAGCGCAGCGCGGACATCTTCCTCGGCGTGCCCTTCAACATCGCGAGCTACGCGCTGCTGACGCACATGCTGGCGCAGCAGTGCGAGCTGCAGGTCGGCGACTTCGTCTGGACCGGCGGCGACTGCCACCTCTACAGCAACCATGCCGAGCAGGTGGCGCTGCAGCTGTCGCGCGCGCCCAGGCCGTACCCGCGGCTCGTCATCAAGCGCCGGCCGGCGTCGATCTTCGACTACGCGTTCGACGACTTCGTGTTCGAGGGCTACGACCCCCATCCGGCCATCAAGGCGCCCGTGGCCGTCTAGCGAACCGCATGGAAGTCGCGCTCATCGCCGCCGTGGCGCGCAACGGCGCCATCGGCCAGGGCGGCGTGATGCCCTGGCACCTGCCCGCCGACCTGGCGCACTTCCGCCGCAGCACCCTCGGCTGCCCGGTCGTGATGGGACGCAAGACCTGGGACTCGCTGCCAGCGCGATTCCGGCCTCTCCCGGGTCGACGCAACCTGGTGGTGACGCGCAACGATGCCTGGCGGGCCGACGGCGCCGAGTCCGCGGCCTCGCTCGACGCGGCGCTGCTGCGCCTGGCGGATGCACCGCGCGTCTTCGTGATCGGCGGCGGCGAGCTCTATGCGCAGGCGCTGCCGCGCGCCGACTTGCTGGTGCTGACCGAGGTCGACGGCGAGTTCCAGGCCGACACCTTCTTCCCGGCCTGGGACCGGCAGCGGTTCGAGGAAGTCTCGCGCGAGGCGCATGCCGCCGTCGGCACAGCGCCGGCGCACGCCTTCGTCACCTACCGCCGGCGCGCGGCCTAGGCGCGGCCGATCACCACGTGCGTCGCGTTCGGCGTCGGCATGTGCTCGACGCAGCGATAGCCCAGCGCCGGCAGGTCCAGCCCCGCGAGCAGCGACTCGCCCGCACCCAGCAGCGCCGGCGCGATGGCCAGGTGCAGCTCGTCGACGAGGCCGGCCTGCAGGTACTGACGGATCGTCGCCGCACCGCCACCGAGGCGCACATCCCGCCCCTCGGCCGCCTCCCTGGCACGCGCCAGCGCCGCGTCCATGCCCTCGGTGACGAAGTGGAAGACGGTGCCGCCCTTCATCTCGATCGACGGCCGCGCATGGCGAGTCAGCACGAAGACCGGTACGTGGTACGGCGGTTCGTCGCCCCACCAGCCTTGCCAGGTGTCGTCGGGCCAGGGGCCGCGGGTCGGACCGAACATGTTGCGTCCGAGGATCCACGCACCGATGCCCTCGAAGCCGCGCACGGCGAAGTCGTCGTCGACGCCGGTCGAGCCGCCGTCCTGACCGAACATGCGCCGAAACGTGCGCGTGGCGAAGGCCCACTCGTGCAGCGCCATGCCGCCGACGCCGAGCGGGTGCTCGAGGCTCTGCGCAGGGCCGGCGCCGTAGCCGTCGAGCGACACGGAGAAGCAGTGGACGCGCAGTCGGGTCATCGCGAGGCTCCCTGAGGAGCGGGCAGCATAGCGGCGTTAGCATCGTCCGGCCTTCAACGACCTCGGACACGAACGTGCGACTCGCCACCTGCGAGTGCGATTGCGGTCCCATGGAAGTTCAACGAGGATCAA
>CAZTTC010000241.1:0-4590 GCA_964616015.1 uncultured Methylibium sp.
GGTCGATCAGTCGAAGAACCGGTAGCGCACGATGGGGGTCATGCTGGCCATGGTGTGACTCCAAAAACTGTGCCGCTCGCCGGGTCTGAAATGACGACCCGCCCCGGGAAGGGGCGGGACAACCCGAAGAGCGGCCGGGAACCTGTTAAGGCGGCTTAGAAGCGGAAGTGCGAGAACGCCTTGTTGGCCTCGGCCATGCGGTGCACTTCGTCGCGCTTCTTCATGGCACCGCCACGGCCTTCCGAGGCCTCGAGCAGCTCGTTCGCCAGGCGCAGGGCCATCGACTTCTCGCTGCGCTTGCGGGCCGACTCCTTGAGCCAGCGCATGGCCAGCGCCATGCGGCGCACCGGGCGCACCTCGACCGGCACCTGGTAGTTCGCGCCGCCGACGCGGCGCGACTTCACTTCCACCATCGGCTTGACGTTGTTCAGCGCGGTGATGAAGACCTCCAGCGGGTCGCGGTTGGCCTTTTTCTCGACCGTGTCGAGGGCGCCATAGATGATCCGTTCGGCCACGGCCTTCTTGCCGGACTCCATGATCACGTTCATGAACTTCGAGAGATCGACATTGCCGAACTTGGGATCGGGCAGGATCTCGCGCTTGGGTACTTCGCGACGACGGGGCATTTCTCTTCCTTCAACTTCAGTTGGCGCGGTTCAGGCGCCTCGGATCGCCACGCACTCGGGCCATCCACTTACTCGACCCGCCGCAGCGGGCCATCCGAAGCCGGCCTTCAGGCCGGCTTTCTGCTGGTGAAGCGTTACGCCTTCTTCGGGCGCTTGGCGCCGTACTTCGAACGCGATTGCTTGCGGTCCTTGACTCCCTGCAGATCGAGCGAGCCGCGCACGATGTGGTAGCGAACGCCCGGCAGGTCCTTGACCCGACCGCCACGCACCAGCACGACGCTGTGCTCTTGGAGGTTGTGGCCTTCACCGCCGATGTAGGAGATGACCTCGAAGCCGTTCGTCAGGCGCACCTTGGCGACCTTGCGAAGCGCCGAATTCGGCTTCTTCGGCGTCGTGGTGTAGACACGGGTGCAGACGCCGCGCCGTTGCGGGCCACCCTGCATCGCCGGCGACTTCGACTTCGTGACTTCGGTCTGGCGACCGTGGCGCACGAGTTGGTTGATGGTGGGCATGGGTTCTCGTTCCCGTGAGAGGTAGGACTGGATCGGTGTTCCGGCCCCTCTGCCCGGCGCCAAGCGCAGCAGAATCTGCCGAAAAGCCGCAGAGTATATTCGGGTCGCCCCGGAGTCGCAAGCCGCAGGGGTGCCCTCAGCGCCCTGCCCATGCCCCTCCACGCCCTGCCCGCCCTGCCCCTGGGGACGGCCGTGCTGGACACCAACACGGTCCTCGACTGGCTGGTCTTCGACGACCCGGCAGGTCGCGGTCTGGGCGAGGCCGTCGCCAGCGGCGCCCTGCGCTGGATCGCCAGCCCGAGCATGCGGACGGAATGCCTGCGGGTGGCCGCCAGCGCCAAGCTCGCCCGCTGGGGCCCGGATCCGCAGCGCATCGAGGCTCACTGGGACCGCTGGGCCGCGATGGCCGCCGAGCCATCACGGCCAGGGCCGCTGCGCTGCACCGATCCCGACGACCAGGTCTTCATCGACGTGGCATTGGCCGTAGGCGCCCAGTGGTTGCTGACCCGGGATCGTGCGTTGCTGAAACTGTCCCGCCGGGCGTTGCCGCTCGGCGTGCAGGTACTCACACCCATTGGATGGAGAAGCCGGGCGGCCCCCGCTCGCCCCTGAAGCGGCAAGGCGGTCAGCCCGACGGATACAAGAAAAAGGGCGGCCGAAGCCGCCCTCTTCAACCGACCCGACGTCGCGTCACTGAGGCGTCTCGTCGCTGGCCACGTCCGCCGCTGCAGGCATCAGGGATGCCAGCTCCTCGGCTTCCTGCAATGCGATCGACCGGCGCTCGGCGTCGTCCATCTCTTCCTTCGCCTTGCGGGCGCGGTGGAAGGCCAGGCCGGTGCCGGCCGGGATCAGACGGCCGACGATGACGTTCTCCTTCAGACCGCGGAGTTCATCGCGCTTGCCCATGATCGCCGCCTCGGTCAGCACGCGGGTGGTCTCCTGGAAGGAGGCCGCCGAGATGAACGAGTCGGTCGACAGCGAGGCCTTGGTGATGCCCAGCAGCACATCGGCATGCGTGGCCGTCGTCTTGCCGTCGGCACGCAACTTCTCGTTGCGGTTCAGCAGCTCCGAGCGCTCGACTTGCTCGCCGGCGATGTAGCCACTGTCACCCGGGTTGACGATCTGCACGCGCCGCAGCATCTGGCGAACGATCACCTCGATGTGCTTGTCGTTGATCTTCACGCCCTGGAGGCGATAGACGTCCTGCACCTCGTCGACGATGTAGCGCGCCAGTTCCTCGATGCCCAGCAGGCGCAGGATGTCCTGCGGATCGGCGGGGCCGTCGACGATGCTCTCGCCCTTGTTCACCACCTGGCCTTCGTGCACCAGGATGTTCTTCTCCTTGGGCACGAGTTCCTCGTAGACCTTGCCGTCCGGGTCGGTGATCTGCAGCCGCACCTTGCCCTTGGTCTCCTTGCCGAAGGACACGGTGCCGGTCATCTCGGCCAGCGTGCCCTTGTCCTTGGGCGTGCGGGCCTCGAACAGCTCGGCCACCCGCGGCAAGCCGCCGGTGATGTCGCGCGTCTTCTGGCCTTCGACCGGGATGCGCGCCAGCACTTCGCCGGGTGCGAGGTCCTGGCCGTCGCGGATCTGCACCAGCGAGCCGATCGGGAAGCCGATGGTCACCGAGTGATCGGTGCCCGGGATCTTGACTTCGTTGCCCGCGGCGTCGAGCAGCTTGACCTGCGGACGCACGACCTTGGCTGCGCCGCGGCGCTTCGGGTCGATGACCACCAGCGTCGACAGACCCGTCACCTCGTCGACCTGCTTGGCGACCGTCACGCCCTCCTCGACGTTCTCGAACTTCGCCTTGCCGGCGAACTCCGTGATGATCGGGCGGGTCAGCGGGTCCCAGTTGGCCAGCACGGTGCCGGCCTTGACCGGCTGGTCGGGCCGCACGTTGAGCGTGGCGCCATAGGGCAGCTTGTGGCGCTCGCGCTCGCGGCCGTGCGTGTCGGCGATCACGATCTCGCCGGAGCGCGAGATCACGACCAGCTCGCCCTTGCCGTTGGTCACGTAGCGCATCGTCGCGTTGAAGCCGATGTGGCCATCGCTCTTCGCCTCGACGCTCGAGGCCACGGCCGCCCGCGACGCCGCACCACCGATGTGGAAGGTGCGCATCGTCAGCTGCGTGCCGGGCTCGCCGATCGACTGCGCCGCGATCACGCCCACGGCCTCGCCGGAGTTGACCAGGCCGCCGCGGCCGAGGTCGCGGCCGTAGCACTTGGCGCACAGGCCGAAGCGCGTGTTGCAGGTCAGCGGTGTGCGGACCTTGACCTCGTCGACGTTGGCGCTCTCGACGATGTCGAGCGTGTCCTCGTCCAGCATCTGGCCGGCCGGCACCACCACCTGCTGCGTCTCGGGGTGCAGCACCTCGATGGCCGTCACGCGGCCGAGGATGCGGTCGCGCAGCGACTCGATGACCTCGCCGCCCTCGACCAGCGCACGCATCGCGATGCCGTTCTCGGTGCCGCAGTCGTCTTCGGTGACCACCAGGTCCTGGGTCACGTCGACGAGGCGACGCGTCAGGTAGCCGGAGTTCGCCGTCTTCAACGCCGTGTCCGCGAGACCCTTGCGGGCGCCGTGGGTGGAGATGAAGTACTGCAGCACGTTCAGGCCTTCACGGAAGTTCGCCGTGATCGGCGTCTCGATGATCGACCCATCCGGCTTGGCCATCAGGCCGCGCATGCCCGCCAGCTGGCGGATCTGCGCCGCCGAGCCGCGCGCGCCCGAGTCAGCCATCATGTAGATGGAGTTGAACGACTCCTGATCCACTTCCTTGCCGTGGCGGTCGATGACCTTCTGCTTGGCCAGCTGGCTCATCATGACCTTGCCGACCTCGTCGCCGGTCTTGCCCCAGATGTCGACGACCTTGTTGTAGCGCTCCCCGGCCGTCACGAGACCCGAGACGTACTGCTGCTCGATCTCCTTGACTTCCTTCTCGGCGCGCTCGATCAGGCCCGGCTTCTCCTTCGGCACCAGCATGTCGTCGATGCTGATCGAGATCCCGGCGCGCGTGGCCAGGCGGAAGCCGCTTTGCAGCAGCTTGTCGGCCAGCACCACGGTCTCCTTCAAGCCGCACTTGCGGAAGGACACGTTGATGAGACGCGAGATCTCCTTCTTCTTGAGCGCCTTGTTGATGTGGGCGAACGGCAGCCCCTTCGGCAGGATCTCCGACAACAAGGCACGCCCGACCGTCGTGTCGACCAGGCGCGTCTCGGACACGAACTCGCCGTCGGCGCCCTTGACCCACTCGGTCAGGCGCACGGCGACCTTCGCGGTGATCTCGACCTGGCCGTTATCGAGCGCGCGCTGGACCTCGACGACATCGGCGAACACCATGCCCTCGCCCTTGCCGTTGATGCGCTCGCGGGTGGCGTAGTACAGGCCCAGCACCACGTCCTGCGACGGCACGATCGACGGTTCGCCGTTGGCCGGGAACAGCACGTTGT
>CAZTTC010000242.1:0-4572 GCA_964616015.1 uncultured Methylibium sp.
TGGACGAGCACAGGGTTCCAGACGAAAAGCGCCGCGAACTCCTGCTGGCCGCCACCGGCGTGATGGGCGCTGCCGGTCTGATCGCTGCGGGCGTGCCTTTCGTTGCCAGCATGGCACCGTCGGACGCGGTGCGCGCGGCGGGCGGTCCAGTGGACGTGGATGTCGGCGCGCTCGCCCCGGGAGAACTGCGCACGGTCGAGTGGCGCGGCAAGCCGGTGTGGCTGATGCGGCGCACCGACGCGATGGTGCGCGCGCTGCAGGCCGCCGACAGCCAGCTGGCAGACCCGCTGTCCAAGCGCTCGATCCAGCCTGCCTCGTGCGTCAACGCCACGCGTTCAGAACGTCCGGATCTGTTCGTCGCGGTCGGCGTATGCACCCACCTGGGCTGCTCGCCGCGCCTCGCGCTCGACGACCCGGCCCTGAACGCAGAGCTGCATGCTCCCGGCGGCTTCTTCTGTCCCTGCCACGGATCGCGTTTCGACCTGGCGGGGCGGGTGGTGAAGAACGTGCCGGCACCCACCAACCTCGACATTCCCGATTACCGGTTCACGTCGGCAACGGCATTGCGCATCGGTTGATAGGCCGCACCTCGGCGGCGCGGCAACGGCCCCTTGAGGGCCGCTTCTGTTTGTGGCTCGTGACGATCGGCATGGGCAAGCGATGACCGGGTGATGACGACGAGCACTGTCGCTGTGGCGGGTCGATTCCTACAGTGACTCCATCGACAGCGGGTGCTGCCGAACCCATCAACCGACAAGGGAGCGACACATGAGCAAGACCGACATCGCGGTCGCGATCTACGACTCGCACACTCAGGCCGAAGAGGCCGTCCACAAGCTCGCGCGCGCAGGCTTCGACATGAAGACCATCTCGATTCTCGGCAAGGACTATCACTCCGAGGAGCGTGTGGTCGGTTACTTCAATGCCGGCGACCGAGCGCGGTTCTTCGGCAAGCTGGGTGCCTTCTGGGGCGGCATGGCAGGCATTCTGTTCGGCTCGGCACTGATGTTCGTGCCGGTGGTCGGGCACATCGTCGTGCTCGGCCCGATCGCCGCGACGATTGCTGCTGGCCTGCAAGCTGCCGTGCTCGGCGGCGGCTTCAGCGCCTTGGTCGGCGCGCTGACAGCGATCGGCGTGCCGAAGGACTCGGTGCTGCGCTACGAGACGGCGCTGAAAGCCAGCAAGTTCCTCGTCTTCGTGCACGGCGGCGGGGACGCCATTCGCCGCGCGCACGACCTGCTTGGCGCCGCCGGCAGTACCGATGTGCAGACCCACGCCGGTCAGGGGTGATCGCGTCGACACCGAGCCGGCCTTGAAACCTCGAACCTCAACCCCGAACGAAAGACTCGCACCATGAACACCCGTCACTCTCTCCTTGCAGCGGCCGCGTTGGCCCTGCTGACACCCGTGCCGTTCGCGGCGATGGCACAAGCCACGAAACCGGCGGCAGTTCCCTCGGCAGCAGCAGCCCCGGCCAAGGCACCGATCGTGGCCGGGGCGCCGGCCGAGTGGATCCAGTTCGATGACCTCAGCGTCACGCCGGTGATCGACGACGTGAGCCGCCATCTGGCGGCGGCCCGGGCGGCGCTGGCCAAGAAGGACACCGCCAAGGCTGCCGAGGCGATGCATGCCGCGGCACGCGCGCTGGAGGCGCAGGGCGACCGGGTCGCCAAGCTCGACCGACAGCGCGCCGCGGCGGACCTCAAGTCCGCCAAGGAGGTGCACGGCAAGATGACCGCATTGACCAAGCAGCTCGATGCGACGGCGGCCCAGATCCAGGCCGGCAAGGTCAGCAGCACCTCTGCGCTCGACAAGACCTTCGGCAGGGCGCAACGTGCCGACCTCGAGCGGCGCTGGCTGGTTACCGACGTGACGACCTGGTACCCGGTGGCCGAGGAGCCGCAACGGCACTTCGGCGCCGCCATCGAAGCCTATGCGAAGAAGGACTACAAGGCCGCCGCGACGGAAGTGCGCAAAGCGGCATCCTACGTGCGGCTGGAGGCCGCCCGAGCGGCCGGCGACGTGAAGAAGGGTCTCGACACCGCCAATGCCGACCTGGAGAAGACCGCGGCCGCGCTCGACAAGGGCGCCGTCAGGGTTCAGAGGGACATGGAGAAGACCTTCGCCGGCGCCAACCATGCGCTCGCCCTGGCCCATCGCGCACGGGCTGCCGAGTCGTGGGCACGCAAGAGCTACGACCAGGTGGGCTACGAGCTGAAGGCCGCCGCGCACGGGCTCGAGAGCGGAGCGGGCTGGGTGAGCAACGAGGCCAAGGCCGCGACCTCCGCGGCGACGGCGGACGCCCGCGCCATCGGCGACAAGCTCGCCAGCGGCGGCGTCTGGGCCAAGGACGAGATCGCGAAGGGGTTCGAGTCGCTGGGCAGCGGCCTGAACAAGCTCGGCCAGTCCATCGGCTCCAGGAACAAGGCCTCGCCGTTCGACGTCGGCGCCTGAGCGCCTATCCGATGCGGCGGGTTCGCCCGCCGCGTAAGTCCTCCTTAAGCCGCCCACGCTTACGGTCGCCAGCCGCAAACATGCATCGAGGGAATCGAAGATGGAAAACACGCTCAGTGCACCGATGACGCGCACGATGCTGAACAAGGTACCGCTGGTGACCTTGTACTTCTGGGTCATCAAGATCATGGCCACCACGGTCGGCGAGACCGCCGCCGACTTCCTGAACACCAACCTCAATCTCGGGTTGACCAACACGTCGTTGGTGATGGGTGCGCTGCTGATTGCCGCGCTCGTGGTGCAGTTCCGCAAGGACCGCTACGTGCCGTGGATCTACTGGGTCGCCGTGGTCCTCATCAGCGTGGTCGGCACCTTGATCACGGACAACCTGACCGATCACTTCGGGATTCCCCTGCAGACCACGACGACGATCTTCGCGAGCATGCTCGCGGCGACCTTCGCGGTCTGGTATGCGGTGGAGAGGACGCTGTCCATCCACACGATCTTCACCACCCGGCGCGAGTGGTTCTACTGGGCGGCGATCCTGTTCACCTTCGCGCTCGGCACGGCTGCCGGCGACCTGCTGGCCGAACAGCTCCAACTCGGCTACCTGCATTCTGCGATGGTGTTCGGTGCCGGCATCGCGATCACCTTCGCCGCCTACCGGCTGCTGAACCTGAATGCGGTGGCCGCTTTCTGGATCGCCTACATCTTGACCCGGCCCTTCGGCGCTTCTTTCGGCGACCTGCTGTCGCAGCCGCACGCGAATGGCGGTCTGGGGCTCGGCACCGTTGGCACGAGTGCCATCTTTCTCGGCGTCATCCTGCTGCTGATCATGGTGATGACAAAGGCACAGCGACCTGTGGTGGCCGAAGCGACGGACGACACGAGCAAACCGCAATGATGGGTGAGCCAGCAGCTTGCAGCGCCATCAGTCCGAACGGAGCACTCTGATGAGGCATGCCGAGCGCCATCGAAGCGGTGTGGTCGGCTGGCTGCGCGCCGCCGTGCTGGGCGCCAACGACGGCATCGTGTCGACGGCCAGCCTGCTGGTCGGGATTGCGGCCTCCGGGGCCGATCGCCAGGGCCTGGTGGTGGCGGGTGTCGCTGCATTGGTGGCCGGCGCCGCAGCGATGGCAGCGGGCGAGTACGTCTCCGTGGCCTCGCAGGCCGACACGGAGCGGGCCGATCTCGAACGTGAGCGTGGGGAACTGGCTGCAGACCCCGCGGCCGAGCAGGGGGAACTGGCGGCCATCTACGTTGGGCGAGGCTTGGCTCCCGACCTGGCCGTGCAAGTCGCGCGTCAGCTGATGGCGCACGACGGGCTGGCCGCCCATGCCCGCGATGAACTGGGGCTCTCCGACCAGCTGGCCGCACGGCCGATGCAGGCTGCGTTGGCGTCGGCGGCAAGTTTTGCCGCAGGTGCAGGTTGGCCCTTGCTGGTGCTGGTGCTGGCCCCGCGCGCGAGCCTGACGGCTTGGCTGATTGGCGGGAGCCTAGTGGGACTGGCGGTTCTTGGCGTGCTGGCCGCCCACATCGGCCGAGCGGCACGTGTCCGATCCGCCATGCGGATCCTGGGATGGGGCGCTGCGGCCATGGCGCTGACCGCCGCTGCGGGCGCGCTCTTCCCGGCGTAGTTGGCGCGGCTGGCGCATGACGAAGCCGTCACGTCCTCGTAGTCCGCGCGCGCAGTCCGGCGGAGAGACCGCTGCGACGCAGTGGAACTCCGGGCCGCAGCTGCTGATCTGAGGCCGCGTCAATCTGGGGAGGATCGAACTCGGTGTCGATGGCTGACTTCAAGCTTGATCGGCCCGGAGTCCGCGGGCTCTACGCCCGAAAGCTCATGATCGTCGAACGATAGCGCCGACTTGAGCCTCGCCCGTTGGGAAGTGGCCCATCGCGGGCCACCGCGCATGATCTCGAGTGCATCTGAGGTGATGTTCGCAATGAACAGAGACGGTTCGACATGATGCTTCTTGATCACACGATTCATGCGCTTGATCCTCTTTTCCCACACATCCGAGTCCGCAGCGTCAGCAGGCGGCCCTGCATCCTGGTAGATCGATGCAGCCCTATGCAAACTTCTCCGGGCTGCGGCCGAAAGAATTGGCACGGCCC
>CAZTTC010000243.1:0-4563 GCA_964616015.1 uncultured Methylibium sp.
GCGACTGCAAGACCAGCGAGAACTCGTGCAAGGGCCAGAACGCCTGCAAGGGCCACAGCTTCAAGGGCATGCCCGCGGGTGAGTGCCTGAAGTCCGGCGGCACCATCGGCGACCTGTGATCCTCCCGTGACATTCGTCCACGCGACGGATGGCGCGGCGCGGCCTCGCACTCGCATGGGTGCGGGGCCGCGCGCGTCGGCGCTGCAGCCCTCGCCCGGCTTCGGGCTCGGGCTGCGCACGGCGCACTACCCCGATTTCCTCGACGCGCCACAGCGCGTCGACTGGCTCGAGTTGCTGTCCGACAACTACCTCGTCCCCGGCGGCAAGCCGCTGGTGATGCTCGACCGCATCCGCGCCGACTACCCGGTCGTGATGCATGGCGTGGCCCTGTCGATCGGCGCCGCCGACGGACCCGACGACGACTACCTGCGCGCGCTCAAGGCCCTGGCCGACCGGGTCGAGCCGCTGTGGGTGTCCGACCACCTGTGCTGGACCGGCGTGCATGGCCGCGTGCTGCACGACCTCTATCCGCTGCCCTACACCGAGGAGGCGCTGGACGTCGTCGTGCGCAACGTCGAGCGCGCCCAGGACCTGCTCCAGCGCCCGCTGGTGCTGGAGAACGTCTCCAGCTACGTGGAGTTCCGTGCGTCGTGCATGACCGAGTGGGCCTTCATCACCGAGGTCTGCCGGCGCACCGGCTGCCGCCTGCTGCTGGACGTGAACAACATCCACGTCAGCAGCGTCAACCACGGCTTCGATCCCTACGAGTTCCTGGACGGCGTGCCCGCCGACCGTGTCCAGCAGATCCACCTCGCCGGGCACTCGGACCACGGCGACCACATCATCGACACCCACGACCATCCGGTGGCCGATCCGGTCTGGGCCCTCTACGAGGCGGCGCTGCGACGCTGCGGTCCGGTGGCGACCATGATCGAGCGCGACGACCACATCCCTGCGCTGGCCGAGCTGGTGGCCGAACTGGACCACGCCCGCAGCATCGCCGACCGGGTGGCGAGCGAAGCGCAGCAGGAGGCCCTGGCGTGAGCGCCGCGCTGCTGGAGCTGCAGGCGCGGGTGCAGCAGCACATGATGGGTGCGGCCGACGCCGCCGCGCTGGTCGAAGGCGACGCAGCGCATGCCGCGCATCGGCTCGGCATCTACGCCAACGCCTACCGCCTTCGGCTCGGCGACGCACTCGCCGATGCCTACGCCAAGACGCGAGAGTTCCTGGGAAGCGATCGCTTCGAGCGGGCCACGCTGCGCTACATCGATGCCCACCCGCCGACCACCCGCAGCCTGCGCTGGTTCGGCGACCGGCTGGCCGATGAGCTGGCGCAGTGGCTGCCCCGCGAACCGGCCGTCGCCGAGCTGGCGCGGCTCGACTGGGCCCTGCGCGGCGCCTTCGACGGCCCGGACGCTGCGGTGCTGGACGCCGCGGCACTGGGAGCCATCGCTCCCGAGGCCTGGGGCACGCTGAGGTTCGCGCTGCATCCCACGGCCCGCTTGCTGGTGTTCGAGCACAACAGCGTCGCGATCTGGCAGGCCCTGGACGACGAGGCCGAGCCCCCGGAGTTGGCGCGCGGCAGCCACCCGGTCACCTGGCTGGTCTGGCGCAAGGGCCTGCAGCCGCACTTTCGCTCGCTGCATCCGGTGGAGGCCACGCTGCTGCAGGGCGCGCTGACCGGCACTGGCTTCGCTGCGTCGTGCGAGCGGGCCGCGGCGCTGGACGCGGGCGACACACCCGACGAGCTGCAACCTCGCATCGGTGCCTGCCTGCGGCAGTGGGTCGAGGACGAGCTTCTCAGCGACGCCATCCACGGCTGAGTCGACGCCGCGCCCGGCGCGCTGGGGATAATCGCGCCGATGAATCCCCTCTTGTCGCGCCTGCAGCCCTACCCCTTCGAGCGGCTGCGCGAACTGACGCGCGGCGTGACGCCGAACGCCGCACTCGCTCCGATCAGCCTGGGCATCGGCGAACCCAAGCACCCCACGCCGCCCTTCATCCGCGAGGCGCTGGCCGGCGCGCTGGACGGGCTGGCCAGCTATCCGGCGACGGCCGGGGAGCCGGCGCTGCGCGAGGCCTGCACGGCCTGGGTGCAGCGGCGCTACGCGGTGACGCTGGACGCGAAGACGCAGGTGTTGCCGGTCAACGGCTCACGCGAGGCGCTGTTCGCGCTGGCGCAGACCGTCGTCGACGCGACGCGCCCCGGCGCCACCGTCGTCTGCCCCAATCCCTTCTATCAGATCTACGAGGGCGCGGCGCTGCTGGCCGGCGCGGCGACCGTCTTCGCCAACAGCGATCCGGCACGCAACTTCGCGGTCGACTGGTCGTCGGTCGACGAGGCCACCTGGGCCCGCACGCAGCTGCTCTACGTCTGCTCGCCGGGCAACCCGACCGGCGCGGTCATGCCGCTGGCCGAGTGGCAGCGGCTGTTCGATCTGTCCGACCGCCACGGCTTCGTCATCGCCTCCGACGAGTGCTACTCAGAGATCTGGTTCCGTGAGGAGCCGCCGCTCGGTGGCCTGCAGGCGGCCGCGGCGCTGGGGCGCGGCGACTTCCGCCGCCTCATCGCCTTCACCAGCCTGTCCAAGCGCAGCAACGTGCCGGGGCTGCGCTCGGGTTTCGTCGCCGGCGATGCAGCGGTGCTCGAGGCCTTTCTGCTCTACCGCACCTACCACGGCGCCGCCATGGGACCGGCCGTGCAGCGCGCCAGCGTCGCTGCCTGGAACGACGAGGCGCACGTGGCGGCCAACCGGGCGCTCTACCGCAGCAAGTTCGAGCGCGTGACGCCGATGCTGGCCGCCGTCATGGAGGTGGCCCTGCCCGATGCCGGCTTCTACCTGTGGGCGCGCGTGCCGCCAGGCGTCTGCGGCGGCAGCGATACCGTCTTCGCCCGCGAGCTGCTCGCTCAATACAATGTGACGGTGCTGCCCGGAAGCTTCCTCGCGCGCGAGTCCGGCGGCCACAACCCGGGACAAGGCCGCGTGCGCATGGCGCTGGTGGCCGGCGTCGACGAATGCGTCGAGGCGGCCCGTCGCATTGTCTCCTTCATCCAGTCACGCTGAGCCCTCCATGTCCACGACCGAACTTCAAACCCTGATCGACCTGGCCTGGGACGCTCGTGCCAGCCTGTCGCCGGCCTCGGCCGACCCCAAGATCCGCGAGGCCGTCGAGGCTGTGATCACGGACCTGAACAAGGGCCGCCTGCGCGTCGCCGAGCGCCAGGGCGTGGGCCAGTGGCAGGTCAAGCAATGGGTCAAGAAGGCGGTGCTGCTGAGCTTCCGCCTCAACGACAACAAGGTCTCGCGGGCCGGCGACCTCGGCTTCTACGACAAGGTCGGCACCAAGTTCGCGCATCTCGACGACGCGCAGATGCGTGCCACCGGCGTGCGCGTGGTGCCGCCGGCCGTGGCGCGCCGCGGCAGCTACATCGCGAAGAACGTGGTGTTGATGCCCAGCTACGTCAACATCGGCGCCTACGTCGATGAAGGCACGATGGTCGACACCTGGGCCACAGTCGGCTCCTGCGCCCAGATCGGCAAGAACGTGCACCTGTCGGGCGGCGTCGGCATCGGCGGCGTGCTCGAGCCGCTGCAGGCCAACCCGACCATCATCGAGGACAACTGCTTCATCGGCGCGCGCTCCGAGGTCGTCGAGGGCGTCATCGTCGAGGAGAACTCGGTCATCTCCATGGGCGTCTACATCGGCCAGAGCACCAAGATCTACGACCGTGCGACCGGCGAAGTGAGCTACGGCCGCATCCCCGCCGGCTCGGTCGTCGTTTCCGGCAATTTGCCCTCGGCCGACGGCAAGTATTCGTTGTACTGTGCGGTGATCGTCAAAAAGGTCGACGCGCAGACCCGCGCCAAGACCAGCATCAACGAACTGCTGCGCGGCGCCTGAGCGATCGCAAGACAGCCAACGAGGGAGTGCGGCATGAGCGGGAACATGGAGCGGGTGCTGCGGTTGATGGCCGAGAAGAAGGCCTCGGACGTCTACCTGACGTCCAACGCACCGATCCAGATCAAGATCAACGGCCAGATGCTGCAGCTGTCGGACCAGGCACTGACGCCCGAGCAGCCGCGCCAGCTGCTGGCCGAGGTGCTGGCCCCCGCGCAGCTCGAGGAGCTCGACGAGCTCGGCGAGCTCAACATGGGCCTCGGCGTGGCCGGCGTCGGGAGCTTTCGCCTCAGCGCCTTCCGCCAGCGCGGCTCGATCGCGGCGGTGTTCCGCTGCATCCCGCCCGACATCCCGACACTGGATTCGCTCAAGCTGCCCGAGATCCTCAACACCCTGATCCTCGAGAAGCGCGGCCTGATCCTGCTGGTCGGCGCCACCGGCACCGGCAAGAGCACGACCCTCGCGGCCATGCTCGAGCACCGCAACCGCAACCTCGCCGGCCACATCCTCACGATCGAGGACCCGGTCGAGTTCCTGTTCACCAACAAGAAGTCCATCGTCAACCAGCGCGAGGTCGGCCGCGACACGCAGAGTCTGCAGATCGGCCTGAAGAACGCGCTGCGCCAGGCGCCCGACTGCATCCTGATCGGCGAGATCCGCGAC
>CAZTTC010000244.1:0-4559 GCA_964616015.1 uncultured Methylibium sp.
TGCTGGCCGCTGCCCGCAGCATCGGCGAGCGCATGACCGACTACAAGGTCGTGATTGACAAGAGCACGGTGCCGGTCGGCACCGGCGAGAAGGTGCGCGCGACGATCGCGGCGGCGCTGGCGGCCCGCAAGCTGGAGCTCGACTTCGCGATCGTCAGCAACCCCGAGTTCCTGAAGGAGGGCGCGGCCGTGCCCGATTTCATGCGCCCGGACCGCGTCGTGATCGGCGCCGACGACGAACGCGCCATCCTGCTGATGCGCGCGCTCTATGCGCCCTATGTGCGCAACCGCGACCGCGTCATGGTGATGGACATCAAGAGCGCCGAGTTCACCAAGTACGCCGCCAACGCCATGCTGGCCACGCGCATCAGCTTCATGAACGACCTGTCGCGCGTGGCCGAGGCGGTCGGCGCGGACATCGAGCTCGTGCGTCAGGGCATCGGCAGCGACCCGCGCATCGGCACGCACTTCCTCTATGCCGGTGCGGGCTACGGCGGCTCGTGCTTCCCGAAGGACGTCAAGGCGCTGATCCGGTCGGCCGGCGAGGCCGGGCACGAGCTGCAGCTGCTGGGCGCGGTCGAGGCCGTCAACGAACGCCAGAAGCAGGTGCTGGCCGACAAGGTGATCGCGCGCCTCGGCAGTTCGCTCGCCGGCAAGCGGCTGGCGCTGTGGGGCCTGGCCTTCAAGCCCGGCACCGACGACATGCGCGAGGCGCCGAGCCGCGTGCTGATCGGCCGGCTCACCGCCCTGGGTGCCGAGATCGTCGCCTACGACCCGGTGGCGATGGACGAGGCCCGCAAGGCCCTACCCGGCCAGCCCGGCCTGCGCTATGCGGAGTCGGCGGTGGCGGCGATGGAGGGCGCCGACGCGCTGGTCATCGTCACCGAGTGGAAGGAGTTCCGCACGCCGGACTTCGAGACCATCCGCGGCACGCTGCGCCAGCCGCTGGTGTTCGACGGTCGCAACCTGTTCGAGCCGGCGCTGATGGCGCAGTTCGGCATCGAATACCACTGCATCGGCCGACCGTCGGCGTCGAGCCCGGCATGAGCGATCGCCCCTTCCTGCCCTTCGCCCTGCCCGAGATCGGCGAAGCCGAGATCGCCGAGGTCGTCGACACGCTGCGCTCGGGCTGGGTCACGACCGGGCCCAAGGCGCGGCGCTTCGAGCAGGACTTCGCGGCCTTCCTGGGCGACTCCGCGCTCGAGGCGGTGGCGGTCAACTCCGCCACCGCCGGCCTGCACCTGGCGCTCGAAGGCCTGGGCATCGGCCCCGGCGACGAGGTCATCACCACGACGCACACCTTCACCGCGACCGCGGAGGTGGTGCGTTACCTCGGCGCCGACGTGGTGCTGGTCGACATCGACCCGGCCACGCTCAACATCGACCCGGCGCGGGTCGAGGCCGCGATCACGCCGCGCACCCGGGCCATCGTGCCCGTGCATTACGCGGGCCTGGCCGCGCCCATGGACCGCATCCTCGACATCGCGCGGCGCCGTGGCCTCAAGGTCGTCGAGGACGCGGCCCACGCGCTGCCCACCACGCACGGCGGCGCGCTGATCGGCACGCTCGGCAGCGATGCCACGGTCTTCAGCTTCTACGCCAACAAGACCATCACCACCGGCGAGGGCGGGATGGTCGTGACGCGCAACGCCGGGCTGGCCAAGCGCATGAAGGTCATGCGCCTGCACGGCATCAGCCGCGACGCCTTCGACCGCTTCACGTCCACCGCGCCGGCCTGGGCCTACGAGATCGTCGCGCCGGGCTTCAAGTACAACCTGACCGACATCGCGGCGGCGCTGGGCCTCCACCAGCTGAAGCGGGCGCGCGAGTTCCAGCAGGCGCGTGCGGCGATCGCGCAGCGCTACGGCGCGGCGATGGCCGGCCTGCCGGTGCTGGCGCCACCGGATGCGCCGGACGGCGAGACGCACGCCTGGCACCTGTACGTGCTGCGCCTGGCCGACGACGCCGGCGTGGCGCGCGACCGCTTCATCGAGCGCCTGTTCGCGCTCGGCATCGGCGTCAGCGTCCACTACATCCCGCTGCACCTGCATCCCTACTGGCGCGAGCGCTACGAGCTGCGCGCCGAGCAGTTCCCGCACAGCCAGCACGCCTACGAGCGCATGCTGAGCCTGCCGATCTACCCGCGGATGAGCGAGGCGGACACGGACCGCGTGGTCGATGCGGTGCGGCAGGCACTGGCCTGACCGCGGGTCGCCATGCGGTCGCTAGAATCAGCGCATCACTGCATCTGAGCATCATCGCCATGCGCACCACCCTGGACATCGACGACGACGTGCTGCACGCCGCCAAGGAGCTGGCGCGCCGCGAGCGCAGCACCGCCGGCGTGGTGCTCTCGCGTCTGGCCCGGCGCGCGCTGACGGGACAGTCCGGTCCCGAGGCGGCGCCGAAGCGCGCCGCACGAGCGTCGGCAGTCGGCGGCTTCGAGCCCTTCGCGTCGCGCGGGGTCGTCGTGAGCAACGAGCAGGTCAACGCCTTGCGGGACATCGAGGGCGTCTGAGGCGCTCCAGGTCCGATGCGCGCGCTGCTCGATGTCAACGTCCTGATCGCCCTGCTGGACGCGGCCCATGTGCACCATGCGGCGGCGCGCGACTGGCTCGGCGCCAACCTCAAGCGCGGCTGGGCCTCGTGCCCGCTGACGCAGAACGGCTGCGTGCGCATCCTGTCGCAGCCGGGATACCCGAGCCCGCTGCCGGCGGCCGAGGTCGCTGCGCGGCTGGCCAAGGCGGCCGGCGGTAGCGGGCACGCTTTCTGGGCCGACGACGTGAGCCTGCTCGAGCCCGGCCTGATCGCCTGGGACCGACTGCTCGGCCCGCGCCAGATCACCGACGCCTACCTGCTGGCGCTGGCGGTGCGCCACGGCGGCCGCTTCGTCACCCTGGATCGCGGCATCGCCATCGACAGCGTGCGCGGCGCCGAAGCCCGGCACCTGCTGGTGCTCTGACGCCGCCCGAACCGCTACGATGGCCAAGCGAGCCTTCGACCTGCTGGGTGCGGCGCTCGGCCTGCTGCTGCTGGCGCCGCTGTTCGCCGTGCTGGCCGTGATGATCAAGCGCGACGCGCCGGGCCCGGTGTTCTTTCGTCAGCGGCGCATCGGACGCGGCGGGCGGCCGTTTCGCATCCACAAGCTGCGCACCATGGTGGCGGACGGCGGCGGGCCGCCGCTGACCGTCGGCGCCGACCCGCGCATCACGCGCACCGGTGTCTGGCTGCGCCGCAGCCGTCTCGACGAGCTGGCGCAACTGATCGACGTGCTGCGCGGCGACATGAGCCTGGTGGGGCCCAGGCCCGAAGTGCCGGAGTTCGTCGCGCTCTATCCCACCGACCTGCGCGAGCGCGTGCTGGCGGTGCGGCCCGGCCTCGTCGATCCCGCCTCGCTGGCCTTTCGCGACGAGGCCGCGCTGCTGGCAGCCGCGCCCGACCCGCAGCGCGCCTATGCCGAGCAGGTGCTGCCCGAGAAGCTGCGCCTGTCGGCCGACTACATCGACCGCGCCACGCTGTGGAGCGACCTGCGACTGATCGTGCGCACGATCGCCACGCTGATGACCGCGCGCCCCGCCGGCACGCCGCCACCCAAAGTGCCGCAGGCCCGGCGATGAACGGCATCCAGGCCTGGCAGCGGCTCGACGCCTTCCTGACGCGGCTGCGCCCGCAGCGCCAGCCGCTGTCGCTGGCCATCGACGCGGTCGTGGTCGTGGCCTGCTGGCAGTTCACCTACCTGTTCCGCCTGGGCTTCGAGCGCTGGATCAGCGCACGGCCGGCCTACGACGGCTGGGTGCTGCTGGGCATCGTGCTGCTCTATCTGGCGGTGTTCGCGCTGCTCGGCGTGCCGCGCGGCATGTGGCGCTTCTCGGGCTTCGGCGAGGTCAAGCGACTGACCATCGCCTGCACCCTGGCCGGCGGGCTGGCCGCGGCGGTGGTGCTGCTGGCCGGCCTGCGCGAGGTGCCGCGCGCGGTGCTGGCACTGCACCCCGTCGTCGCGCTGATGGGCCTGGCCAGCGTGCGCATCGGCTACCGCATGCTCTACGAGCACATGCGCGCGCAGATCTCCGGCAGCGCCAGCGAGACGCGCCGCGCGCTCGTGCTGGGCGCGGGCGACGCCGCGCGCCTGCTGCTGGCCGGCATCCAGCACCAGGGCTGGGTGGTGGTGGGCCTGCTCGACGACGACCCGGCCAAGCAGCGCGGCCGCATCGGCGGCGTGCCGGTGCTGGGCACGCTGGACCGCCTGGGCGAGCTGGCGCTGCTGCAGGGCATCACGCACGTCATCGTCGCGATGCCCTCGGTGCAGGGAGCGGCGCGGCGGCGCGTCTTCGAGCTGGCCGCCAGCGTGGGGCGGCCGGTGCTGACGGTGCCGTCGGCGCAGGAACTGCTGGACGGCGCCACCGTGAGCCGCGTGCGCGACATCGAGCCCGACGACCTGCTGGGCCGCGAGCCCGTGGTGCTGGACGAAGCCGGCATCGCCGACTGCCTGCGCGACCGCACCGTGCTGATCACCGGCGCCGGCGGCAGCATCGGCAGCGAGCTGTGCCGCCAGGTCGCGCG
>CAZTTC010000245.1:0-4550 GCA_964616015.1 uncultured Methylibium sp.
AGCTCGGCGCCAGCAGGATCAGGCTGAACAGCATGCCGATCGACTGCGCCCAGTCCGGCAGCGCGGTGTAGTGCAGGTGGTGCGGGCCGGCCCACATGTAGGTGAAGATCAGCGCCCAGAAGTGCACGATCGACAGCCGGTAGCTGTACACCGGGCGCTCGGCCTGCTTGGGGATGTAGTAGTACATCATCCCGAGGAAGCCGGCGGTGAGGAAGAAGCCCACCGCGTTATGGCCGTACCACCACTGGATCATCGCGTCCTGCACGCCGGCATAGGCCGAGTAGCTCTTCATCCAGCCGGCCGGCACGGCCGCGCTGTTGACGATGTGCAGCACCGCCACCGCCAGGATGAAGGCGCCGAAGAACCAGTTGGCGACGTAGATGTGGCGCACCTTGCGCCGGCCGATGGTGCCGAAGAAGACGATCGCGTAGGCGACCCAGACCAGTGCGATAAGGATGTCGATCGGCCATTCGAGCTCGGCGTACTCCTTGCCTTGCGTGTAGCCCAGCGGCAGGCTGACGGCGGCGGCGACGATCACCGCCTGCCAGCCCCAGAAGGTCAAGCGCGCCAGCCCCGGCGCGAACAGCGGGGCCTGGCAGGTGCGCTGCACCACGTGGTAGCTGGTGGCGAACAGCGCGCAGCCGCCGAAGGCGAAGATCACCGCATTGGTGTGCAGCGGCCGCAGCCGGCCGTAGCTGAGCCAGGCGAGGTCGAAGTTCAGCGCCGGCCACGCCAGCTGGCCGGCGATCAGCAGGCCGACCGCCATGCCGACCACGCCCCACAGCACCGCCGCGAGGGCGAACTGGCGCACCGGGCCGTCGTCGAAGACGGTGGCCGGCGCCGTGGATGGGCCAGGACTCATGCGCAACTCCCTCGCGAGCGTTTCAAGGACACGCGGATTCTTCGGGCGGGGTGGCGTTCGCGCCTTGATCGAGGTCAAGCGGCGGGCCTTCGGCGGCCAGGATGCGCGCGGCCTCGTCGTCCAGCGTGTCGAACTGCCCGCCGTGCAAGGCCCAGGCGAACAGGCCCAGGATCGCCAGCATCGCCAGCACCGACAGCGGGATCAGCAGGTAGAGCACGTCCACGACCGGCTCCTCAGCGCGCCAGCCGCAGCGCGTTGCCCACCACCAGCAGCGAGCTCGCCGCCATGCCCAGGCCCGCGGCCCAGGGCGGCAGCAAGCCGGCCAGGGCCAGCGGCACGCAGGCGAGGTTGTAGGCGGCGGCCCAGGCGATGTTCTGGCGGATCACGCGCAAGCTGCGGCGCGACAGCGCGCGCAGCGCGGCGACGTCGTCGATGCGGTCGCGCAGCAGCACGGCGTCGGCCTGCGCGCGGGCGAGCAGCGCGCCGCTGCCCATCGCCAGCGAGACGTCAGCGCGCGCCAGCACCGGCGCGTCGTTGATGCCGTCGCCGAGCATCGCGACGACCTCGCCGCGCGCCTGCGCCGCCGCCAGCGCGGCCAACTTGGCGGCCGGGTCGGCGCCGCCGGTCGCGTCGTCCAGCGGCAGGCGCGCGGCCAGGCGCTGCACGCGCGCCGGTGCGTCGCCCGACAGCAGGCTGGCGCGCAGGCCGTCGTCGGCCAGGCGTTGCAGCGCGGCGGCGGCGCCGGGGCGCAGGGCTTCCTCGAAGTCGAAGCGCGCGAGCGCACGACCGCTCGGCCCGAACCACACCGCGGGACCCGGCGCGGCCGCGGCCTCGGCCGGGTCCACGCCGCCGACCCAGCGCGCGCTGCCGAGCCGCCAGGCGCGGCCCTCGGTGCCGAGGGCCTCGAGGCCGGCGCCGGGCTGCTCGCGCACCGCCTGCCAGGCGTTCGCGCCGGGTGCGCCGCCTGCAGCGGCGCCGTGCGCCTCGGCCAGCGCGCGCGACAGCGGATGGCTGGACCAGCCGGCCAGGCCGGCGGCATGCGCCAGCAGCGCGTCCTTGTCGAGCTCGCGCCCGGCGCCGAGACGCTGCACGGCGGCCAGGCGCAGGCGGTCCTCGGTCAGCGTGCCGGTCTTGTCGACGAAGAGCCGCGTGCAGCACGCCATCGCCTCCAGGGCCTCGGGCCGGCGCAGCAGCACGCCGCGGCGCGCCAGCGCGTCGGTGGCCACCAGCAACGCGGCCGGCGTGGCCAGCGACAGCGCGCAGGGGCAGGTGACGATCAGCACCGACACCGCAACCCAGACCGCCCGGGCCGGGTCGACCACGCTCCACACCGCGGCGGCGCCCGCCGCCAGCAGCAGCACCGCCCACAGGAAGGGCCCGGCCCAGCGGTCGGCCCAGCGCGCCGCGTCGGGGCGCTGCGACTGCGCCTGGCGCATCAGCGCGACGATGGCCTCGTGGCGCGTGTCGACGCCGCAGCGCTCGACGCGCATCGTCACCGGTGCCGCGAGGTTGACGCTGCCGGCCAGCAGCGCGTCGCCGGGGGCCTTGGGCTGCGGGCGCGACTCGCCGCTGAGCAGCGATTCGTCGGCGCTCGTCGTGCCCTCGAGCAGCACGCCGTCGGCCGCAAAGCCCGCGCCGACCGCGACGCGCAGCCGGTCGCCGGGCTGCAGCCGCGCCAGTGCGACGCGCTCGACGCGGCCGTCGTGGCCCAGCCGGTCGGCCGTCTCGGGCAGGGCGCCGAGCGTGTCCTCCAGCGCCGCGGCGGCGCGGTGTCGCACGCGCAGCTCCAGCCAGCGCGCGCCCAGCAGGAAGGCCACGAACATCGTCAGCGAGTCGAAGTAGACCTCGGCGCCGAACGGCCCGCGCGGGTCGATGGCGGCGGCGCTGCTGGCGACGAAGCCGACCGCCAGGCCGAGCGCCACCGGCAGGTCCATCGAGATGCGACGCCGCGCCAGCGCCGCGAGCGCGCCGCGGAAGAAGGGTGCCGCCGAGAACAGCAGCACCGGCAGCGTCATCGTCCAGGCGCCCCAGTCGAGCAGGCGCTCGAGGTCGGGCGCGATGCCTTGCGGGCCGGCGACATAGGCCGGGGTCGCCAGCATCATCACCTGCATCGCGCAGAAGGCCGCGACGAAGAGCCGCCACAGCGCCTGGCGCGACTCGCCGCTGCGCAGCGCGCGCGCGCCGGCGGCGGTGTCGGGCGCGGCCTCGAAGCCGGCGCCGCGCACCGCGGCCACCAGCGCCGACGGCGCCGTGCGGGCCGGGTCCCAGCGCACGGTGGCGCGCAGCGCGGCGGCGTGGACCGCGACCTCGGCCACGCCGTCGACGGCGCGCAGCGCCTGCTCGATGGGGCCCGCACAGACCGCGCAGTCCAGGCCCGACAGGCGCAGCGAGGACTCGGCCACGCGCCGTCCGTCGCGCTCGCGCGCCCAGCGCGTGAAGCGCGCGGTCTGCGCCGCGTCGTCGAGCCAGGCGTCGGGCGAAGGGGCGGCGGGAGGGCAGGGATCGAGGGCGGGGGTGCTCATGCTCGGCGCGCAGACGGCACTCGCCGCGCGGCGAGTGTGCGGGCCGCGAATGCGGCGCACCGTGATCTGGATCAAGCCGCACCGCGCCCGGTGCGCGCATGCTGCGCACCGACGAACCGCCCCATGCAGATCCGCTTCCTCGGCGCTGCCGACACCGTGACCGGCTCGCGCCACCTGGTCGAGGCCGGTGGCGCGCGGGTGCTGCTGGACTGCGGCCTGTTCCAGGGCTTCAAGACGCTGCGCGAGCGCAACTGGCAGCCCTTCGCGCTGCCGCCGCGCGAGATCGACGCCGTGGTGCTGAGCCACGCCCACATCGACCACAGCGGCTGGCTGCCGGTGCTGGTGGCTCAGGGTTTCCGCGGCCCGGTGTATGCATCGCCGGCGACGCGCGACCTCGCCGAGGTGATGCTGCTCGACAGCGCGCGCCTGCAGGAAGAAGACGCCAGGCGCGCCAACCGCGGCGGCTGGTCGCGCCACGCGCCCGCGCTGCCGCTCTACACCGCGGCCGAGGCGCGCCGCGCCATCGCGAAGATCGTCGTGCTGCCGCCCGGGCGCACGGTGCGGGTGGCCGACGCGGTGATCGGCCTGGTGCCGTCCGGTCACCTGCTGGGCGCCGGCGCGGTGACGCTTGGGGCCGGCGGGCGCACGCTGGTGTTCTCGGGCGACCTGGGGCGCGCCGACGACCTGCTGATGCCGGCGCCCCGGCGCATCGCGCAGGCCGACGTGGTGCTGGTCGAGTCGACCTACGGCAACCGCCGCCACCCGCCCGAGGACAGCGCGGCGCGGCTGGCGCAGATCGTGCGCGCCACGGCGCAGCATGGCGGCAAGGTGCTGCTGCCCTCGTTCGCGGTCGGGCGCGCACAGGCCCTGCTGCTGACGCTGCAGCGGCTCAAGGCCGCGGGCGAGATCCCGGCGGACCTGCCGGTCTTCCTCGACAGCCCGATGGCGGCCACCGCGACCGCGCTCTACCAGCGCCACCGCAAGCTGCTGCGCATCGGCGCGCGCGAGGCGGCGACGCTCGACGACGGCGTGACCGTGGTCGCGACGGCGCAGCAGTCCGAGCGGCTGTGCCGCTCGCGCTGGCCGGCGGTGATCATCTCGGCCAGCGGCATGGCCACCGGCGGGCGCGTGCTGCATCACCTGAAGGCGATGGCGCCGAACCCGCG
>CAZTTC010000246.1:0-4517 GCA_964616015.1 uncultured Methylibium sp.
GCGGCATGCGACTTGTTGAAGCCGTAGCCCGCGAACTTCTCCATCAGGCTGAAGATCTCGTTGGCCAGGCCCGCGGCGATGCCCTTCTTGTCCGCCCCCTCGCCGAAGATGACGCGGTGCTTGGCCATCTCCTCGGGCTTCTTCTTGCCCATCGCGCGGCGCAGCAGGTCGGCGCCACCCAGCGAGTAGCCGCCCAGCAGCTGGGCGACCTGCATCACCTGCTCCTGGTAGACCATGATCCCGTAGGTCTCCTCCAGCACCTCGCGCATCAGCGGGTGCGGGTAGTCGACCTCTTCGCGGCCGTGCTTGCGCGCGCAGAAGCTCGGGATCAGGTCCATCGGGCCGGGCCGGTACAGCGCCACCAGCGCGATGATGTCCTCGAAGACGCTGGGCTGCGCGTCGCGCAGCATGCCCTGCATGCCGCGGCTTTCCAGCTGGAACACCGCGACCGTCTTGCCTTCGGACAGCAGCTTGTAGGTCGCGCGATCGTCCAGCGCCAGCTGCTCGAAGGCGAAGTCTCGGCGGTCCTCGTGGCGCGCGCGGATGAAGTCCTTGCACAGCTCCAGGATGGTCAGCGTGGCCAGGCCCAGGAAGTCGAACTTCACCAGGCCGATCGCCTCGACATCGTCCTTGTCGAACTGGCTCACCGCCGCGTCGCTGCCCGGCTGCTGGTACAGCGGGCAGAAGTCGGTGATGCGGCCCGGCGCGATCAGCACCCCGCCCGCATGCATGCCGACATTGCGCACCGTGCCCTCGACGCGCTCGGCCAGCGCCAGCAGTTCGGCGACCTCCTCTTCCTTCTGCTCGCGCTGCTCGATCTCGGGCGCTTCCCGGCGCGCGTAGATCAGGCCCGGGTCCGGCTTGTCGCCGGGGCGCTTGAGCGTCACCGTCTTGCCGGGCGGCGCCGGCACCAGCTTGGCGATGCTGTCGACGTGGCCGTAGCCCATGCCCAGCACGCGGCCCACGTCGCGCAGCGCGGCCTTCGCCGCCATCGTGCCGAAGGTCGCGATCTGGCTCACCGCGTCGCGGCCGTACTTGGCCTTGACGTAGTCGATCACGCGGTCGCGGTTGCCCTGGCAGAAGTCGATGTCGAAGTCCGGCATCGACACACGGTCCGGGTTCAGGAAGCGCTCGAACAGCAGGTTGTAGGCCAGCGGATCGAGGTCGGTGATCTTCAGCGAGTACGCCACCAGCGACCCGGCCCCCGAGCCGCGCCCCGGCCCCACCGGGCAACCGTGCGTCTTGGCCCAGTTGATGAAGTCCGCGACGATGAGGAAGTAGCCCGGGAAGCCCATCTTCAGGATGGTCTCGATCTCGAACTCCAGCCGCTCCGCGTAGCGCGGCCGCTCGCGGTCGCGTCGCGCCGCATCGGGGTAGAGCTGCGCGAGACGCTCCTCCAGGCCCTCGCGCGAGGCGTGGCGGAAGTAGGCCTCCGGCGCCATCCGCACGCCGTCGACCTCGGGCGTCGGGAAGTCCGGCAGCTGCGGCTTGCCCAGCACCAGGCTCAGGCTGCAGCGCCGCGCGACCTGCAGCGTGTTGGCCAGCGCCGACGGCAGGTCGGCGAACAGCTCGGCCATCTGAAGCGCGGTCTTGAAGTACTGCTCGCGCGTGAAACGCTTGATGCGTCGCGGGTTGGTCAACGTCTCGCCCTCGGCGATGCAGACCCGTGCCTCGTGCGCCTCGTAGTCGTCGGGCGTCAGGAACTGCACCGGGTGCGTCGCCACCACCGGCAGTCCCAGCTTCGCCGCCAGCGGCACCGCGCCGCGCACCTGCGCCTCGTTGCCCGGCTGCCCGGCGCGCCACAGCTCCAGGTAGAAGCGCTGCGGGAAGATCGCCGCCAGCCGGCGGGCCAGCGCCTCGGCACGCGCGGTGTCACCGGCCAGCAGCATCTGCCCGACGGCGCCGAGGTCCGCGCCCGACAGCGCGATCAGCCCGGCCGCATGCTGCTGCAGCCGCGCCCAGCCGACGCAAGCCTGGTGGCGCTGCACGTTCTCGGTCCAGGCATGCGAGATCAAGGCGCACAGATTGAGATAGCCCGTGCGGTCCTGCACCAGCAGCAGCAGGCGACTGGGATGGCGATCGGTGGCGCCGGGGCCGGCCTCGGGCTCCAGCCACAGCTCGGCGCCCAGCAGCGGCTGCACGCCGCGGCCGCGCGCCCTGCTGTAGAACTTGATGGCGCCGAACAGGTTGGACAGGTCGGTGATCGCCAGCGCCGGCTGCTCGTCGGCGGCCGCCGCCTCCACCATGTCGTCGATGCGCAGCGTGCCGTCGACCACCGAGTACTCGGTGTGGGTGCGCAGGTGGACGTAAGGCGGGACCGGATTCACGCGTGGATTCTACGGAGCCGCCCTGCGGCCCCCGCGACGGCCGATGTGCTAAGGCCGGGGTCGCAGCGACGCCGCGGCCGACGCGGCCAGCCCCGCGGCCTGCGCGACCCCGGCGCGAGCCCTCCGGCCGCGTTGACAGGCCCTAGGCCACGCCGGTGTCCAGCGCCCCGAACTGCTGCGCCAATGCCGTGAACCGCTGGGCCAGCGCGCCGGGCGGCTGGGCGCCGCGGAAGTCACTGACGACGAAACTCTCGTTGCCCTTGCGCGCCTCGAAGCGATAGCCCTCGGTGCCCATCGCGCGGCCCGACACCACCATCTCCGAGGTGTCCGAGATCAACACGCGATTGCCGACGGGCGACTCGGCTTCGTAGTGCTTGCTGCCCTTGACCACTTGAACCAGGAACCACATGGCGACCTTTCGGGCGCGGGCGCCGTCGACGGGCCAGGGGGCCAAGGCAAGCCTACTGTCGAGCGCATCCACGCGGGTGAGCCCCAGCATAACGGCTCGGACCGCGCGGCGCGGCCGGCCGTCACGGGCCACGACACCGGTGCCGACCTCCGTGCCCGCGTCAGCCGTACAGAACGGGAACGACGACAGGACGCGCCGGGTCGGCGCGACGTCGGCGCGGCGTCCCTTCGAGGCCGAACGCAACGATCGCCGCGACCGCCGGCCGGCGGGCTGCTCCGGAAGATCAGAAACTGGCGATGGCCAGAATCTCCTTCAGGTAGTAGTAGCCGATCCCGGCGACCCCGGCCACGCCGAGTATGGGCGTGATGGCGCCGAGGATGATGCCCACCGGTACGGCGTAGAGCAGTGTCTTGGCCACGCCCGCGAAGATCAGCGTGCCCCGTTCGATCCGGTACTTCTTGCCGTTGGCCTCGACGGCAGCGATGAACGGCCTCGTAATCATCCCGCGCGACAGGCCTTGCGAGATCGCCACCCGGATGTGTTCGCCCGGAACCATGTAGTTCCGAAGGTAGTCGGGCACGAGGATCTTGCGAAGGTGCTGGTCGCCGATGTCCAGGGCAGAGACGACGGTCTTGCCGCCCCCGCCACCGTCTTCCCAGGTGCCACTGCCGATCAGCTTGAGCTCACCTTCTGCGACCTTCATGCATCACTCCGATCCGTGTGACTTTGGAGGCGAAGCCACTGACGCCGAACGAGACGGTGCGACAACTCACTCTCCGCCCTCCACGCCCGCCCTCGCATTCGCCCTCGCTTTCGCACTTGCATTCGCCGCGAACCCATGGCTGGCCACGGAGCGGCTGGAGGACAGCGAGATCGGGACCCGCGTGCGGCGCGGCGCGCCGGTGCCGATTGAACCCCGACCCGCACGGCCCGTCAACGGGCGCCAGGCCCGGCGCAGTGCCGCGAGCAGGCAGCCGGTGTGCGAGTCCGGGGCCACGCGTGGCCGCAGCGATGGGCCGGCTGCGTCATGACTGTGTGGCCCGGACGGACCGCGCCACCAGTTCCTCGAGGACCCCGAGGTCGATGTCCGCGAGCCGGGTGACGTACAGACAGCCCTTGCCGAGCTTGTGCTTGCCCAGCCGCGCAAGAAGCTCCAAGCTGTCCGGATCGCCCGCCACCCCGTAGATGGAAATGTCCCCCTTCCTGGACGAGAAGCCGACGGCGCAGATCTCACCGTGCTGGCCGCCGGCGAGCGGATACCGGTGGCGGCCGAAGCCGACGATGGCATGGCCCCACATCACGGCGGGCTGCCCGGAGGCCCTGGCCATCAGGTCCAGCAGCGCCCGACAGTCCCGGCGTCGCGATTCGTCGGCCACGGCCGAAACGTAGTCGTCCGGGCTGCCGGATGTGGCCTTGGTCTTGGGTTCAGCCATGCGGGTGCGCCGCCCCTCTAAGGAAGGTCTGCACAACGCGATGCGCCGTGCAGTTTGAAGTGGTGTGATCGCGATGACCCGCCGAAGCCTTCGATCCGATCTGTTCTGCGGCCTACTCGTGCCGTTTCGCCGTCGCTTTCGGCGCCCTGCGAGCCCGCTTCGGGCCCCGCTGACGCACTCATCCCGGAGCTCCCATCAACTGCCGTCCTGCCATCCACAGCTTGCCCAGCGCGAACCGCACGCTCCATCTCGTCAAGAACCTTGGCCTCGCGGGTCTTCTTCGTCGACAGGTTTGAGGTGCCCATCGAACTTCGTCTTCCAGCGGGCCGAGCCTATGCCGCCCTGGAT
>CAZTTC010000247.1:0-4516 GCA_964616015.1 uncultured Methylibium sp.
CCTTCCCCGAGGTGCGCGGCCTGAAGGGCCCGTTCACCTGCCTGAACAGCGCGCGCTACGGCATCGCCTGGGGTGCTCTCGGCGCGGCCGAGGACTGCTGTCACCGCGCCCGCCAGTACGTGCTGGACCGCCAGCAGTTCGGCCGGCCGCTCGCCGCCAACCAGCTGATCCAGAAGAAGCTGGCCGACATGCAGACCGAGATCACGCTCGGACTGCAGGGCTGCCTGCGCCTCGGTCGCATGAAGGACGAGGGCACGGCCGCGGTCGAGATCACCTCGATCATGAAGCGCAACTCCTGCGGCAAGGCCCTGGACATCGCGCGCATGGCCCGCGACATGCTGGGCGGCAACGGCATCTCCGACGAGTACGGCGTGATCCGCCATGTGGTCAACCTCGAGGTGGTCAACACCTACGAAGGCACGCACGACGTGCACGCGCTCATCCTGGGGCGCGCCCAGACCGGCATCCAGGCGTTTTCCTGACCCAAGCCCTGGCGGCGGACGCCCGTGCGGCGCGGCGGAGAAGGCGACGTGGGGCTCAGTGGGCCGCAGCGAGGGCGACGTCGCTCAGGCCCATGTCGGCCGCACTCAGCAGGGCGTGGATGTCGAGCAGGATCAGCGTGCGCTCGGGCAGGCTGGCCAGCCCGGTGATGTAGGCAGCGTCGATCGCGCAGGCGATGGCCGGCGCCGGCTTGACGGTCTCGGGCGCCAGTTCCAGCACGTCGCTGACCGAGTCGACGACGACGCCGACGGTGCGCTGACCCAGGTGCAGCACGATCGTGACCGTGAAGCTGTCGATGCCGGCCTCGGCGGCGCCGAAGCGCTGGCGCAGGTCGACCACCGGCACGATCACGCCGCGCAGGTTGATCACGCCCTTGAGGTAGGCCGGCGCATGGGCGATGCGCGTCGGCGCCTCGTAGCTGCGGATCTCCTGCACCTTCAGGATGTCGATGCCGTACTCCTCGGTGCCGAGGCGAAAGCTCAGCACCTCGCGCGGGTGGGGGGTCACGGCGGCAGCGGCGCCGACCAGGGAGGAAGCGTTCATCGTGGACTCCGGCAGACGGGACGGGAGAAGGCAGGCTCGCGCCCTCGCGAGCGCGAGCCTTCGCACGAGAAATTCTGCGAGCCGGCGGCGCCGGTCAAACGACGAAAAGGGGCGCGATCCCGGCGCAGCTGTGCATCGTGGCAGTCAGCGCACCGGTCGCCCAGCGTCAGCCGGTCGTCAGCGCGCCGCCGCCGGCGTCACCGAGCATGATCGTCGGTGGGGAACGGCCGCGCGCTACAGTGGCTGCCGCGTTGCAGCTTCCGCCCGCCAACCATGAGCCAGCGTCCCAAGATCGCCGCGCAAGACTCCAGCGCCATGCACATCCTTCTGGCAGAAGACGATCCGGCCCTGGCCGAATCGACCGCCCGCGCGCTGCGCTCGCAGGGCTGGGCCGTGGACCATACGCCGCGCGGCGAGCCGGTGCCCGGATCGGTCAAGACCGATCCGTACGACCTGCTGATCCTCGACATCGGCCTGATCGGCATCGATGGCTTCGAGACGCTGCGCCGTGTGCGCGACCAGGGCTCGACCCTGCCGGTGCTGATGCTCACGGCGCGCGACGCCATCGAGGACCGCGTGCGCGGCCTCGAGATGGGCGCCGACGACTACCTCGTCAAGCCCTTCGCGCTGGCCGAGCTGGTGGCACGGGTCAAGGTGTTGACGCGGCGCCACCAGGCGCGCCAGGGCAGCGTGCTGGCGATGGGGACGCTGCGCATGGACCTGGACGCGCGACGCGCCTGGATCGGCGATCAGCCGCTGGAGCTGTCGGCGCGCGAGTGGGCGGTGCTCGAGTACCTGCTCGGCCGCGTCGGCCACGTGGTCGGCAAGGAGCAGATCCTGCAGGCCATCAGCGGCTGGGACGACGCGTTGTCCGAGAACGCCGTCGAGGTCTACGTGTCGCGGCTGCGTCCGAAGATCGAGCCGGCCGGCCTGCGCATCCGCGCGGTGCGCGGCTTCGGCTACCTGGTCGAAGAGGTGGACGCCGCTGCCGGCGCGGCGGGCTGATGCTCCCCAGCCTCAAGGCCACCCTGATGCTCTGGGTGGCGCTGCTGATCCTGCTGACCGTTCCGCTGCGCGTCTACTTCGATCTGCGCGGCCAGCTGCGCAATACCGACGCGGCCTACGACGTCTCGCTGGGCGACTGGGCGCTCGCGATCGGCAACCTGGTCCATGCGGTCGACGGGCGCGTGCAGTTCGACCTGAACGAGCAGACCGAGCAGTCCTTGCGCACGACGGCCAGCATCGACACGATCTACTTCGTCGTGCTCGACCCCGACGGCCGGCGCATCGCCGGCGATGCGCCGCTGGCGGAGCCGCCGCTGACCCTGGGACGCGGCGAACGCCGCACGCTCACTGCGCAGGTCGGCGGGCGGCCACTGCGCATGGCCGTCCACGCCGTGCAGTGCGGCCCCCAGCTCTGCCAGGTGCGCGTTGCCGAGACCCTGGGCAAGCGCGACGCGGCGCGGCGCGCCTCGGTGGTGCTGACCGTGTCGCTGGGCGTCGGCTTCACGCTGCTGTTCGCGCTGGCGATCTGGCTGGCCACGCATGCGGCCATGCGCCCGCTGCTGTCGGTCAACGAGCAGCTGGCGCAGCGCTCGCTCGACGACCTGCGACCGCTGCGGCGCGGCAAGGTGCCGGCCGAGTTCCGGCCGCTGGTCGACGCCGTCGACCAGTTGCTGCAGCGCGTGGCCGGCGACGCCGCGCGCCAGCGTCACTTCATCGCGGATGCCGCGCACCAGCTGCGCACGCCGCTGACCGCGCTGCGCACGGAGGCCGAGCTGGCGTTGCTGGAGGCCCACCCGCCGGCCGTGCACGCGACCTTGTTGCGGCTGCACCGTTCGGCCCAGCGCGTCGCGCGCGTGGCCGACCAGCTGCTCGCGCTCGCCCGCAGCGAGGCCAGCAGCCACGACCCGAAAGGCCCCGAGCTCGTCGACCTGAAGGCGATCGCGCAGGACGCCGCGCAGGACTGGGTGCCACGGGCCCTGGAGCGCGGTGCCGACCTCGGCTTCCAGCTCGATGCCGCACCGGTGCTCGGGCGTCGCCACCTGCTCGGCGAGCTGCTGGCCAACCTGATCCACAACGCGCTCGAGTACGGCACCGGCGACGCCGCGCGTCCGGCGCGCATCACGGTGCGCACCGGCTCGCAGGTCGACGGCGAGGGCGCGGTCCGTTCGCTGCTGGAGGTCGATGACAACGGCCCCGGCATCGATGCCACGCGGCGCGAGCAGGTCTTCGAGCGCTTCTACCGGCTGCCCGGATCCAGCGGCACCGGCAGCGGCCTGGGACTGGCCATCGTGCGCGACATCGCGCAGTCTCACGGCGCCACGGTCAGCCTGCTCGATGTCGACGAGGGCACGGGCCTGCGCGTGCGCGTGCTCTTCCCGGCGTCGGAACGGGGCCCGGTTCACTCGACCGGAGGGCAGGCGTGACCCGGGTCGAGTAAACCGCACGCCTAACCGAAGCGCGTCGTCATCTGCGAAAGCTGCTCGTCCAGCACCGCGAGCATCTCGTCGATGGCCACGGGCTTGGTGAGGTAGCGCGTCGCGCCAGCGCGCAGCGTGGCGGCGATCTGCGCCGGCAAGGCGTCGGCCGAGATGACGACCACCGGGATGTCCGCGGTCTGCGGATCGGCCTGCAGGTGCTGCAGCAGGGCCATGCCGCCGATGTCGGGCAGATTCATGTCCAGCAGCACCAGGTCGGGCGGCGCGGTGCGCACCGCCGCCAGGCCGTCCAGCCCGGTGGTGGCAACCGTGAACTCGACCTGCGGCCGCAGGTTGAAGATGCCGCGCATCACCTCGACGTTGGTCTCGTTGTCCTCGATGTAGAGCACCTGGCGCCGGTGGTACGCCGGATCGCCGGCCGCCGCCGGCAGCTCGGCCGGGGCGAGGTCGCTGTGCTGCGTGTCCAGCGGCAGGCGCAACGTGAAGGTCGAGCCCACGCCGACCTCGCTGCGCACGTCGAGCGAGCCATCCTGGCGCTCGGCCAGCAACTTGGCGATCACCAGGCCGATGCCGGTGCCTTCGATCGCGCCGCGCTCGCGCCCCAGGCGGTTGAACGGCTGGAACAGCTGCGTGAGCTGCTGTGCATCGATGCCCCGGCCGGTATCGACCACGTCGAGCTCGAGCACCGCCGTGCCGTCGGCGGCCCTGCCGGTGCGCGTCGCCACGCGCACCTCGCCGCCTTCGCGGTTGTACTTGACCGCATTGCTCAGCAGGTTGGTGAGGACCTGCTTGACGCGCGTGGCGTCGCCCATCACCTGCAGCGGCGTGTGGTCCGCCATGGCGCGCACCAGCGTCACGCCACGCGCCTGCGCCTGCGGTTCGACCAGCGCCATGGACGCCGCGATCAGCGGCTCGACCGCCAGCGGCTCGATCTGCAGGTTGAGGTTGCCGGACTCGATGCGCGACAGGTCGAGCACGTCGTTGATCATCTCCAGCAGGTGCCAGCCGGCCTGCTGGATCTGCGTGACCCA
>CAZTTC010000248.1:0-4474 GCA_964616015.1 uncultured Methylibium sp.
TGGTCACCAGGCCCATCAGCATCACGATGCCGATGATGCTGAACATGTTGAGCGTGGAGCGGAAGAACAGCAGCGCCAGCACCACGCCGATGAGCGTGAGCGGCAGCGAGCTCATCAGCGCCAGCGGCTGCAGGAAGCTCTTGAACTGGCTCGCCAGGATCATGTAGATGAAGACCACCGCCAGCCCCAGCGCACCGATCGCGTAGCTGAAGGACTCGTTCATGTTCTTGGTCGAGCCGCCGAAGCTGTAGCGGTAGCCGGGCGGCCAGGCGATGGCGTCCAGCACCTTGCGGATCTCGGCCGAGACCTCGCCCGAGCTGCGCCCGAAGGCGTTGGCGTCGATGTTGATCTCGCGGTTGAGGTCGCGGCGGTTGATCTGGTTGGGGCCGGTGGACGGCGTCACGTCGGCCACCTGCGACAGGCGCACGATGCGCGGCGAGCCGTCCGCCGCGGCGCTCACGTTGAGCGGCAGCCGCTCCAGGTCGGCCAGCGCCACGCGCTTGTCGGGCGTGAGGCGCACGTTGACGTCGTAGTTCTCGCCGTCGGGGGCGCGCCAGTTGCCCACCGTGGTGCCGGCCACCAGCGTGCGCAGGCTGCTGGCCAGCGCGTTGACGTTCAGGCCGGCGTCGGCCGCGGCGTCGCGCTTGACGGCGATCGCGACCGTCGGCTTGTCGGGCTTGAGCGTGCTGTCCAGGTCCACCAGGCCGGGGATGTCGCGCAGCTTCGCGGTGATGGCCTTCGACAGGCGCTCCAGCTCGATCAGGTCGCTGCCCTGGATCGAGAACTGCAGGCTCTTGCCGCCGCCCAGGTCGGTCTGGCCGATGTTGGTGACGGTGATCCCGGGGATGCGCGACAGCCGCTCGCGCAGCGGCACGGCCAGGTCGCTCACGCTGCGGCTGCGGTCCTTGCGGTCCACCAGGCGCACGTAGACGGCGCCGTAGATCTTGCCGAGCGCCTGGCCGCTGTTGATGGTCGTGACGGTGTAGCGGACCTCGGGCATCTCGCGCAGCACTGCGTCGATCTGCTTGGCGCGCTGCTCGGTCACCTCGAGCGAGGAGCCGACCGGCGTGTAGAAATTGAGCTGCGTCTCGGAGAAGTCGGCCTTGGGCACGAACTCGGCGCCGAGGACGGGGATGATGAAGAAGCTGCCGACGAAGGTCGCCAGCGCGACCGCCAGCGTCGCGAGCTTGTGCGCCAGCGACCAGCGCAGGATGCGCTGGTAGACGTCGGACAGCCACTCGGTGAGGCGGTCGAAAGCGTGCGTGACGCGGCCGATGGTCTTGTCGTACAGCGTCACCGGCGGGCCGGGGTGCACGCCATGCGCCTGAGGGTCGTGCCACACCGACGACAGCATCGGATCCAGCGTGAAGCTCACGAACATCGAGATCAGCACCGCCGCGACGATGGTGATGCCGAACTCGTGGAAGAACTTGCCGACGATGCCGCCCATGAAGCCGATCGGCAGGAACACCGCCACGATGGACAGCGTGGTCGCCAGCACTGCCAGGCCGATCTCGTTGGTGCCGTCCAGCGCCGCCTGGTGCGGGCTCTTGCCCATCTGCACGTGGCGCACGATGTTCTCGCGCACGACGATCGCGTCGTCGATCAGCAGGCCCACGCACAGGCTCAGCGCCATCATCGTGATGGTGTTGATCGTGAAGCCGCAGGCGTACATGAACAGGAAGGTGCCGATCAGCGCGATCGGCAGGGTCAGGCCGGTGATGACGGTCGAGCGCCAGGAGTTCAGGAACAGGAAGACGATCAGGATGGTCAGCGCCGCGCCCTCGATCAGCGTGCGCTTGACGTTGGCCACCGACACGCGGATCGAGCGCGAGTTGTCGCGGTTGACCTCGAGCTTCACGCCGGGCGGCGTCACGTCCTTGGCGGCGGCGAGCGCGCGCTGCAGGCCGTCGACCACCTCGATGGTGTTCTCGCCCTGGCTCTTCTGCACCGACAGCAGCACCGTGCGCCGGCCGTTGTAGAGCGCCAGCGACTCCAGCTCGGCGGGCCCGTCGACCACGTCGGCCAGCTGCCACAGCTTGATCGGGATGCCGTTCCTCCTGACGACCACGATCTCCTTGAAGTCCTCGGGCGTCTTCATGCGCGCGTTGATCTGCACCACGCGCTCCTGCTCGCTGGAGCGGATCGCGCCCATCGGCAGTTCCTGGTTCTCGCTGCGGACCGCCGCAACGACCTGGTCGACACCGACGCCCAGCGCTTCCAGCGCGGCCGGCCGCAGGTAGACGTTGATCTCGCGCTCCAGGCCGCCGATGATCGAGACCGCGCCGACGCCGCGCACGTTCTGCAGCCGCTTCTGCAGCACCTGGGTGGCCCAGGTGGTGAGCTCCTGGGTGGAGCGCTTGCCATCGTCCGACAGCACCGCGACGTTGAAGATCGGCTGGCTGGCCGGGTCGAAGCGCGAGACGCGCGGCTCCTTGACCTCGTCGCGCAGCAGCGGGCGGATGCCGGCGACCTTCTCGCGCACGTCCTCGGCGGCCTTGCGGCCGTCGACGTCGAGGTTGAACTCGACGATGACGACCGAGGTGCCCTCGTAGGAGCGTGAGTACAGCGAGTTGATGCCGGCGACGGTGTTGACCGCCTCCTCGACCTTCTTGGTGACCTCGCTCTCGACGATCTCGGGCGAGGCGCCGGGATAGTCCATCGCGACCACGACGGTCGGGAAATCGATGTTGGGGAACTGGTCGACCGACAGGCGCTGGTAGCTGAACAGGCCCAGCACCACGAAGGCCAGCATCACCATCGTGGCCATCACCGGGTTGGCGATGGAGACGCGGGTGAACCACATGGCCGGGGCTCCGTCTCAGCGCGCGGTGGCGTTGGCCGAGCCGGCGGCGGTCGCGGCGCCGGCCGCCGCACGGCCCGCCGGGGCCGTGATGCGCACCAGCGTGCCTTCGCGCACGCCGCCGACCGTGCCGCGCAGCAGGCGGTCGCCTTCGGCCAGGCCCTCGGTCACCTCGACCAGCGGCTCGCCGCCGTCGGGGCTGCTGCCGCGCGCGCCGAGGCTGACGACGCGCTGGACCACCTGGCCGTCGATCACCGCCAGCGCATAGGGCCGCGCCTGGTCGACGCGCAGCGCCGCCGCCGGCAGCGCCAGCGCGGTCTTGCGTTCCAGCGCGATGCGACCCTGGGCGAACAGGCCCTGGCGCAGCCCGGCCTGCGGGTCGACGCCCAGGTAGACCATCACGGCGCGCGTGCCGGCCTGCGTGGCCGGGTTGATGCGCGCGACGCGGGCCGTCACCGGCGCGGCGATGCCGTCCACGTGCAGCGTCGCCTCGGCGCCGATGCGCACCGCGCCCACGTCCTCGGGGGCGACGGCGGCCTCGATCTCGAGCCTGGAGAGATCGACGATCTCGACGATCCTGGCGTCGATCGCCACGCGCTCGCCCGGCTGGACCATCCGCTGCGACACCAGGCCCGCGATCGGCGCGCGCAACACGGTGTCGTTCTGCGCCTTGCGCGCCAGTTCGGCGGCGGCGTTGGCGGCCTGCAGCGCGGCGCGGGCCGAGGCCGCGTTGGAGACCGAGGTGTCGAGCGCGTTCTTCGAGATGAAGCCCTGGTTCACGAGCGCGCGGTTGTTCTCGAGGGCGCGCTCGGCGATGTCGAGCTGGGCCTGGGCCTGGGCGGACTGCTCGCGCGCCTGGCGCAGCTTCCATTCGTACTCGGTGGCGTCGAGCCGGCCCAGCACCTGGCCGGCGACGACGCGGTCGCCCTCGCGCACGCTCAGCTGCTGCAGCTCGGCGGCGACCTTGGCCTTGACGACGGCAGAGCTGACCGCCTTGATCGCGCCGGTGATCTCGAGCGAGCGCAGCAGCTCGCGCCGGCTCGCCGTCGCCAGGTCCTCGGGGGCCAGTTCCAGCGCGGCCGGTGCGGCACTGGCCGCAGCCGCTGCGGCGGCGCCGGCAGCCTTGCGGGCCATCAGGCCGCGCCCCAGCGCCGCGGCCAGCAGCAGCGCCACCAGCAGGCCGATGCCCCATTTGAGCGAGCGCTTCATCTCTTCTTCCTGCCAGAGGCGGTGCGCGGCAGCAGGCCGTTGAGCACCAGGTCGAGGTGGACTGCGATCAGCCGCTCGGGCGGCGCGCGGTCGTGCATCGCCGGGCAGGCGCCGATCGAGTGCTTGTGCAGCATGATGAAGAGCATCGGGGCCATCAGCGCGTGGATCACCTCGTGCACCGGCACCGGCCGGAACTCGCCGCGGTCGATGCCGCGCTGGATCACCGAGGCGAGCATGCGCTCGGCCGGCTGGATCACCTCCTCGACGTAGAAGGCGGCGATGTCCGGGAAGTTGCGCACCTCCGAGACGATCAGCTTGCAGATGCCCGAGGCGCGCGTCTCGCCGATGCGGCGCCACCACTCGTGCATCAGATAGGGCAGCAGCTCGGCCGTGGGGCCGTCGAAGCTGCGCACGATGTCCTCGCCCTCGGCGATCTCCTGCGAGATGTTCTCGCGGATCACC
>CAZTTC010000249.1:0-4471 GCA_964616015.1 uncultured Methylibium sp.
GTGCAGGCCGGCTGGTCGGCGAGCGGACTGCCGCCCGGCACGCTGGGCTACATCTACCTGCCGGCGCTGGCGGTGCTGTCGGTGGCCAGCGTGCTGGCCGCGCCCTGGGGCGCGCGCATCGCGCACCGGCTGGACACGCGGCAGCTCAAGCGCGCCTTCGCCGTGCTGCTATACGGCATTGCGGCCTTCATGCTGCTGCGGGCGCTGCGCTGAGCGGCCGCGCGGACTGCGCCGGACAACTGCCCGGTGCAGACATCGAGCCGGCCGAGGATGGCGGGCGACCGGCGCAGTGAAGCAAAGGAGGCGAGGCGGGCGCAGCCGTCCCGGGGGGCATGAGCGCAGTACAGCGCCGCAGCCGGCTTTGCTGCCCACGCCTATCCACGCACCGGATGCAGAAGCGCTCAGGCCCTGGGCTGCGCCGCCCCGAACGCGATGCTCGCCAGCGCCACGTGATTGCCGCCGCGCTCCTGGGCCTGCTGCAGCGCGCCCTCGGCGGCCTGCAGCAGCCCGGCCTGGGTCTGCGCGGTGTGCGGGAAGCTCGCGACGCCCATCGACACCGTGAAGCGCAGGGCATCGCCGCTGCGTGCGACCAGCTGGGTCGCGCACTGGCGCCGCAGGCCTTCCATGCGGGCGTGTGCGGTGGCGAGCCCGACGCCCGACAGCAGCAGCGCGAAGCGCTCGCCCTCGAGCCGGCTCGGCGCGTCCATCGCGCGGGTGTTGCCGCGCAGCAGGCCGCCCAGGGCCTCGAGCACGCGCGCACGGCCCTCGGCGTCGTGCGGCGGGCTGCCCGCGGGCGCGGCATCGAGGGTCACGTAGACGATCGCGAACTCGCGGTGCTCGCGCATCGACAGGTCGATCTCGCGGCCGAGCTGCTCCCAGAACTGCTCGCGCTGCACGAGCCGCGTGGCGCTCTCGCGCGGCGCGCGGCCCTCGATCTCGCCGCGCAGGGACTCGACGGCGCGCTGCTGGGCCTCGAGCTGGCGGAGCGCGTCGCGCAGCTCGGCCTCGCGCCGGTGCAGCGCGCTGGTGTCGAGCCACACGCCCAGCAGCGGCCGGCTGCCGGCGGCCTGGGCCGCGAGCGGCACGCGCACCGCCGACAGCTCGCGACGCTGCCCGCCCAGCTCGATCTGGTGCTCGGCAGGGCAGGCGCCGGACTGCTGCATCGCGCCCTGGTCGGCCGCCCGCAGGGCACTGGCGACGGCATGCGGCAGCAGCTCGGTGTCGGCCCTGCCAATCCCACCGCCGGGCGCGACGCCGAGCAGCGCATGCCCGGCGGGGCTGAGGTGGAGGTAGCGGCCGTCGGCGTCCTTGATCCACCACGCGACGCCCAGGCCGTCGAGCGCCTCGGCCAGACCCTGCGACAGGCCGGCCGGCAGCGGCGGATGCGGAACGCGGGGATCGGACATGGTGGGGACCCCGACGCCGACCTGCGCCGGCGGGGCCAAAGGATCATAGTCCGGCCATCGCTGCACGCATCCCCATCTTGAAGGCCCGGCGCGCCGCCGGCGCGCTGGGCCGATCAGCCGATCAGCAGCTGCATGCTGCGCTCGTAGCGCTCGGTCAGGTCCTCGAAGCGCTCGAGCAGTGCCTCGCTGCTGGCCGCCAGCAGGCGGCGCCCTTCGGGTTGCTGCAGGCGCCTGCGGCCGTCCAGCCAGGCCACCCAGTCGCGCGACGCGCACTCCAGCGCGGCGCCGATCTCCGGCGTGCTGAGCGGCAGCTCGCGCAGTCCGGCGAGCGCCTGCTCGAACTCCAGCGCGGTCCGCTCGGCCGCCGCGCGCGCCTGCGCGGCCGCTTCGCCGTCCAGCAACTCGCCCAGCAGGACCTGCTTGGCCAGGCGCTGGCCGCGCATGCGCTGGCGCCCGCAGAGGTTGATGACGTGCAGGGTGCCGGCGACGCCGGCGGCCTCGAGGGCGGCCACCAGCCGGTCGGCGCGCTCGAGGCCGCGCTCGGCCAGCGCGTCCAGGGTCGGCAGATCGGTGCGCGTCGTCGGCCCCGCGACGGCGGCGGCCAGCGCCTGCCAGGCGTCCTTCAGCGCGCCGAGCAGGTCGCCGAAGGTGGCGCGCGACAACAGCCGCTCCAGCGCCGCGAGGTTGGCCTCGGCCCGCGCGGCCGCGACGGCCAGCAGCGAGTGCGCCGCCGCGGCATCGACGTCGGCGAGCACCAGCGCGCGCAGCATCACGACCCGCTGCGACAGCATGCGCAGCTGCCCGGCGCGGTTGATCGCCTCGCCGTACAGCGCACTGTCGATGACCTGCTGCGAGACCTGGCCGACGCGCCGGTTGGCGTGCATGGAGGCGGTGCGCAGCACGCGGAAGGCCTCCTCTTCGCTGATCTGCCCGGCCCGCATCAGGATGCCCTTGGCGCGGTCGACGAGCTTGCGCTCCTCGAGCCGCTGGCTCAGGGCGTCCAGCGCGGCCTGGCGTTCGCGCTCGTGCGCAAAGCGCAACTGCGCGAGCTGCACGATCGCGCGCAGCCGCTCGCGCGCATAACCCTGCGCCACCCACTCGTGGACCCCGGCCCGCAGCGCGCGCCCGGCCGCCTCGACCGAGCCGTCCTGCGTGAACACCACCACCGGCAGCGGCTGGGTCGCGGTCAGCGCCTCCAGCGCCGCGATCAGCGCCGCGCCGGGCCGCGGCTCCCAGCAGACCACCACGTCGGGGCTCAGCCGCAGTGCATCGCGCACCATCATGCTGCACGGCGTCGGCGGCAGCGGCTGCAGGCCGGCGGCCTGCAGGTCATCGGCCAGCGGCGGCGCAGAGGGGTCCGAAACGACGGGGAGCACGGTGATGGACATGGGCAGGCGCCTGGGCAACCGATAGCACGGACCCAGCCATTGTCCCCTCGCTGGCACGCATGTTGCGCATCGACCGGCATCGGGTGTGACGATGCACCCGGGCCGGTCGAACCGCACCGCCGGCCAGGCGCACGCCGATGTGCGCCGGATGTGCCTCCCGCCCCGGGCGCCTTCGCCCGCGGCTTGCGCTTCCATCGGATGCCATGTCCAAGTTCAGCAGCTTCGCGCGCGCCGGCCACTGGCCGACGCTCTTTGCCGCCTTCCTCTACTTCGACTTCTGCTTCGCCATCTGGGTGCTGAACGGTGCCATGGCGCCCTTCATCAGCGAGACCTACGGCCTCAACGCCGCCCAGAAGGGCTTCATGGTGTCGGTGCCGATCCTGGCCGGCGCGCTGATGCGCTTCCCGCTCGGCGTGCTGTCGCAGTACATCGGCCGCAAGAACGCGGCGATGGTGGAGATGGTCCTGATCGTCGCGGCGCTGGGCTTCGGCTTCCTCTACGTCGACAGCTACGACAGCGTGCTGGCGATGGGCGTGCTGCTGGGCATCGCCGGCGCCAGCTTCGGCGTCGCGCTGAGCCTGGGCAGCGGCTGGTACCCGCCCCGCTACAAGGGCCTGGCGATGGGCATCGCCGGCGCCGGCAACTCGGGCACGGTGCTCGCGGTGCTGTTCGCGCCACCGCTGGCGCAGGCCTACGGCTGGCAGACGGTCTACGGCCTGGCCGCCGGCACGATGCTGCTGCCGATGGTGGTGATGTGGTTCTGCGCCAAGGAGCCCCCCGACCGCGAGCACCAGACGCTGCGCGAGCACGTGTCCTGCCTGTTCGAGAAGGACGGCTGGGCCTTCAGCCTGATCTACATCGTCACCTTCGGCGGCTTCATCGGCCTGGCGAGCTTCCTGCCGACCTACTTCCACGACCAGTTCGGCGTCACCAAGGTGCAGGCCGGGCAGCTGACCATGCTGGCAACGCTGATGGGCTCGGCAGTGCGCGTGCTGGGTGGCTGGATCTCCGACCGCGTCGGCGGCATCGCGACGCTGTCCGGCGTGCTGGTCGCGGTGGCGGTGACGCTGACGCTGTGCGGGCTCGCCGGCGGCTCGCTGGCTGTCACGACCCTGCTCTTCATGCTGTGCTTCGCGGCGCTGGGCGCCGGCAACGGCGCGCTGTTCCAGCTGGTGCCGCTGCGCTGGCCGCTGACCACCGCGGTGGCGGGCTCGATGATCGGCGAGGTGGGCGCGCTGGGCGGTGGCTTCCTGCCCAATGCGATGGGCCTGTCCCGGCAGTTCAGCGGCAGCTACCTGTGGGGCTTCGTGTCCTTCGCGGTGCTGGCGCTCGCGATGCTGGCGATGCTGCGGGTGATGCAGATCCGCTGGACGCGCACCTGGGCGGAACGCGGGGGCAGGGCCCCCGCGTCCCGCCCGGTGGGCGCGAACGGATCGCTCCCCCGGGCCCCCTCCGGGAGGGGGTTCCAGCATGAATGAGGTTTTGCCGCTAGCGCGGCAGCCAGAGCAGCCAGACTGCCAGCAGCGCGTTGAAGAGCAGCGAGACGACCAACGCCGCCTTCCACAGGGCCATCGGGTCGCGCTGGATCAGCGGCGTGGCCGGCGGTGCGGCCAGCGTGCGCGAGGCGCCGCGCTCCAGCGCGAGCAGCAGCTCCTCGGCGGTCTCGAAGCGCTGCTT
>CAZTTC010000250.1:0-4457 GCA_964616015.1 uncultured Methylibium sp.
GATGTGTTCATCCACCAGGCCCAGAAGCACCAGCGGCACGGCGATGACGTGGAAGCTGAAGAAGCGGTTCAGTGTGGCATCAGACACCACGTAGTCGCCACGGATCAGCAGTGCCAGGTCAGGCCCCACAAACGGGATGGCGGAGAACAGGTTCACGATCACCTGGGCGCCCCAGTAGGACATCTGGCCCCAGGGCAGCAGGTAGCCCATGAAGGCCTCGGCCATCAGGCACAGGAAGATCGCGCAGCCGAAGATCCAGACCAGCTCGCGCGGCTTGCGGTAGCTGCCATAGATCAGCCCGCGGAACATGTGCATGTAGACCACGATGAAGAAGGCGCTCGCCCCGGTCGAGTGCATGTAGCGGATGATCCAGCCACCCGGCACGTCGCGCATGATGTACTCGACCGAAGCGAAGGCGAGATCCGCATCCGGCTTGTAGTGCATCACCAGGAAGATGCCGGTGACGATCTGGATCACCAGCACCAGCATCGCCAGCGAGCCGAAGAAGTACCAGAAGTTGAAGTTCTTCGGGGCGTAGTACTCGGACAGGTGCTCCTTGTACAGCTTGGTGGCCGGGAAGCGGTTGTCCACCCAGGTCATCAGCTTGTCGGCCAACGGGGCATCGGCCGCAACGGTCTTGAATTCAGCCATGGTGTCCTCGTACTTCTCAGGCCTTGGCTTCGCCGATCAGCAGCTTGCTGTCCGACAGAAAGGTGTAGAGCGGCACCTCGAGGTTGTCCGGTGCGGGCTTGTTCTTGTAGACGCGGCCGGCCATGTCGAACAGCGAGCCGTGGCAGGGGCACAGGAAGCCGCCGGTCCAGTCGTCGGGCACCGACGGCTGCGGACCGGGCGTGAACTTGTCACTGGGCGAGCAACCGAGGTGCGAGCAGATGCCGATGACCACCAGGATCTCCGGCTTGACGGAGCGCCACTCGTTGCGGGTCGACTCCATCGGCGTGATCTCCGCGGGATTGCGCAGCGACTTGGGATCGGCCACCAGCGCGTCGGTCTTCTTCAGCGACTCGAGCTGCTCGGGCGTGCGGCGCACGATCCAGACCGGCTTGCCACGCCACTCGACGGTCATCTTCTCGCCGGGCTTGAGGTTGCTGATGTCCGCCTCGACCGCCGCGCCGGCAGCGCGGGCGCGGTCGGACGGCTGGAAGCTGCTGACGAAAGGGACGGCCGTGGCCACACCGCCGATCGCCCCGGCGCAACCGGAGGCGATCAACCAGGTCCGCTTGCCCTGGTCGACTTGCTGCTCGCTCATGGATTTCCTCGGAAGGACGCTTGGATTCCTGACCAACCGGGGATTCTAGACGACTGGTCCCGAGGCGGCGCCTGACACGGACGGCGCCCGCCGGGCCGCCGCGGGTTGACTTGGGGCCAAGCTGGGGAATACTCGCTTGCCGCGCAGGCGGCGCCCCGGGTCGAAGTCCCGGAGCCTCTCAAACCACCAGGAGGGATCGCATGTCGTTCATGACCGAGTTCAAGGAGTTTGCCGTCAAAGGCAACGTCATCGACCTGGCGGTCGGCGTGATCATCGGCGGGGCGTTCGGCAAGATCGTCGACTCGATCGTCGGTGATCTGATCATGCCGGTGGTCAGCAAGCTGTTCGGCGGACTGGATTTCTCCAACTACTACGTCGCCCTGTCGGGCCAGGCGGCCGGCCTGGCGCTGGCCGACGCCAAGAAGGGCGGTGCCGTCTTCGCTTATGGCAGTTTTGTCACGGTGGCGCTGAACTTCGCCATCCTGGCGTTCATCATTTTCCTGATGATCAAGCAGATCAACCGGTTGAAGAAGGACACCCCGCCCGCCCCGCCCGCCGCGCCGCCCGAGGACGTGGTGCTGCTGCGCGAGATCCGCGACGCCCTGAGGAAGTGACCCCCACGCGAGCAGCGGCGGCCGCCGGACTGCTCGCGGCCCCGACGCCCGCCACGTGAACGACCCTTACACCCAGGCCGCCCTGCAGGCGGCCAGCCTGCGCATCCAGGGCACGGTGACGGCCGTTGCCGAGCGGCTGACCGAGACCATCGCGCTGAACACGCCCGCCTTCACCAGCGCCTGGGAGCGGCAGGCGCGCAGCGGGGCGCAGTTCGACCTGCGTCGCAAGCTGCCGGACTTCAACCACCTGTTCGGCTCGGCGCTGCGCGAGAAGATCTACCAGCAGGCCGAGCCGCGCAGCACGTCGTCGCGCTCGCTCGCCACGACGACCTTCGAGTCGCTCAGCCTGGTCGGCGACGACGAGGTCGACGAGCGCGTGTCGGCCGAGCGCCTGAGCATGCAGGTGCAGCACGAGTCGGAGTGGGAGCTGCGCGAGCTCGACGCCTACATGGCCGGCCTGCTGCACATTGCGCAGCCCGAGCCCGAGCGCAACCCGCTGCGGCCGGAGGTCGTGGGCCGCGCGCTGCGGCGCGCGATCCACGGCGTGACCGAGGCGCCCGAGCACCGCACGGTGCTGGCCCAGGAGTTCGGCCGGGGCCTTGCGATGGCCATGAAGGCCTGCTATGCCAGCATCGTGACCGACCTGCGCGAACGCGGCGTCCAGCCGGTCGGTCTGGCGCTGAAGACCGTGCAAGGGCCGGGCAACGAGCTGCCGCGCGAGATGCTGCGCGAGGCCGGCGGCTACCAGACCTCGGGCTACCAGGCCTCGGCCCGCGATCTCGCCCAGGCCGAGCAGATGCTCAGCTCGCTGTTCGGCATCGCGCTGCCGCAGGCGCTGCAGGCCGCCTCCGGTCCGGGCGCTCTGGGGGCCATGTCCGGCTCGGGCGGCCTGGGGGGCGGGCCGGGCATGCGGCGCGCCGGCGGTGGCGGTGGAGGCGGGCCTGGCCCGGGCGGCCACGGGCAGGGCGGCGGCGGTGCTTACGGGGGCTACGGCGGGGGCTACGGCGGCGACTTCGCCGGGACGGCGGCGGGCGGCGGCCATGCGGCGGGGCCGTCCGGCACGCACGACGGCAGCCCGGGCTTCCCGCCGATCGAGCCTGGGCGTCGAGGCCCATCCGGCGACGCCCAGATGATGGACATCCTGCGGCGTCTCAGCGCCGCCAGTGTCATGGCCGGCGAAGCCCGCCCGTCGGGCGCCGACCTGGGACACGCCGGCCCTTCGACGGGCGGAGGCCTGCGCCACAGCGGCATGGGGGGCGCCTCATCGTCCAACCTCGCACCGCTGGCCGGTCTGATGGCGGCCAACGTGATCCGCCAGCACCGCGACGAGCTGATGCGCGCCTCGTCCGGCACGCTGGACCACATGGTGATCGACGTGGTCGCCGCGCTGTTCGACCAGGTGCTGTCCGACAGCAAGGTGCCGCCGCAGATGGCACGCCAGATCGCCCGGCTGCAGTTGCCGGTGCTGCGGGCGGCGCTGAAGGACGTCGGCTTCTTCAGCTCGCGCCGGCATCCGGTGCGGCGCTTTGTCAACCGCATCGCGTCGCTGGCCGCCGCCTACGAGGACCTCGAGCAAGGCCCCGGGCGGGAGTTCCTCGACAAGGTGCGCCTGCTGGTGCAGGAGATCGTCGAGGGCGACTTCGACCAGATGGACCTGTACGAGTCCAAGCTGCAGGCGATCGAGGCGCTGATCCAGGCGCAGAGCGCCGAGGACGGCGGCAGCCACGCGCCGGCTGCGGCCCTGCTGGGGGGCAAGGAGACCCAGCTGCGCATCCAGCAGCGCTACATGCGCGAGCTCAAGGCGCATTTGGAGCCGGTGCCGATCCCGGATTTCGTGCGCGACTTCCTCGCCCAGGTGTGGAGCCAGGTCCAGGTGCAGGCAGCCGGGCCTGGTGGATCGCCGGAGCTGGTCGAGCGCGCGAACCGCGCCGCCCGCGAGCTGGCGCTGTCGGTGCAACCCAAGGGCGAACCCCAGCTGCGCCGCAACTTCCTGCTGGTCCTGCCGCAGCTGATGAAGGACCTCAACGAGGGCCTGGCGCTGATCCGCTGGCCGGAAGCCGCCAGGAAGGAATTCTTCGCTCAACTGCTGCCGCGCCATGCGGAGTCGCTGAAGACGGCGCCGCTCACCGACTTCGAACAGCGCCAGCTCAAGCATCAGCTCGACCAGGTCGGCAAGGTCACGATCCCGAAGGCCGAGGACCTGGCACCCAGCATGCCGGCCGAGCTGCCGCCGGCGCAGGAGCACGCGGCACCGCTGACCTTCTCGGCCGAGGAGGCGGCGCAGATCGGCCTGGTCGAGGAGAGCGCGGTCGACTGGGACGGCAAGGTCGACATCGACCTCGCCGAAGGGGGCGGTGCCCCGGGCGACCCGGCCGAGGTCGACATCGTGCTGGAGGCGCTGGCGCCCGAAGGCGCGGCGCCCACGCACGGCCCGCAGCTGGTCCACCACCTGCAAGCCGGCATCGCCTACCGCATGCACGTCGAAGGCCGCTGGCAGCGCGTGCGTCTCAGTTGGGTCAGTCCGGGCCGCGCCTTCTTCGTCTTCACCCACGGCAAGTCGCACGAGAAGACGATCT
>CAZTTC010000251.1:0-4444 GCA_964616015.1 uncultured Methylibium sp.
TCTCGGCGACCAGGATGTCGTTGTCGATGTTCTCCTCGCCGAACTCGTTCTCGATCACCGCGATCTTCTGGCCGTGGGATTCGGACAGCACGCGCTTGAGCAGGGTGGTCTTCCCGGAACCGAGGAAGCCGGTGAGGATGGTGGCGGGGATCAGTGACATGGGGCAGGACCGGTGGGCAGCAGGAGTCGCCCGGCTGAGGGTGGGCGACTGTCGATCAAGGCCCGGGCACTGTCAAGCAAGCCGCGGGCCGGGGCGCGGATCGTAGCGGGCGCTGGAGACCGCCATGTCGCTGGGGTATTCTCGGATCGTCCCCACTACCGGCACCGCCCCAGTGTCCGAGCCGCAACCCGGTCGGCCTGCCCGCGCAGGCGACAAGGCGTCGCTCCAGTCCGACAAGCGCAGCCTGTTCGAGCGCGTGGTCGAGTTCCTCTCGCCCGGGCCGGACTCCAAGGACGAACTGATCGAGACCCTGGCCGATGCCGAGCTCAAGGAGCTGATCGAGCCCGAGTCGCGCATCATGCTCGAGGGCGTGCTGCGCATGGCTGACATGACGGCCGGCGACGTCATGGTCGCCGCCCCCCGCATGGACCTGCTGGACATCGACGCGCCCTACGACGAGCTGCTGGCGGTGGTCATCGACACCGGCCACTCGCGCTTCCCGGTCTTCGAGGGCGAGCGCGACCAGGTCATCGGCATGCTGATGGCCAAGGACCTGCTGAAGCTGCAGCGCGCGCCCGAGCTGAACTTGCGCGCACTGCTGCGGCCCGCCGTCTTCGTGCCGGAGACCAAGGGCCTCAACGAGCTGCTGCGCGACTTCCGCTCCAACCGCAACCATCTGGCCATCGTCATCGACGAGTTCGGCAAGACCGCCGGGCTGCTGACCATCGAGGACGTGCTCGAGGAGATCGTCGGCGAGATCGAGGACGAGTTCGACGACAAGGACGGCGAGTCCGGCGTCTTCACGCTGGCCGACGGCAGCCAGCGCGTCGCTGGCGACGCCGCGATCGCCGAGGTCAATGCGGCCTTCGGCAGCGCGCTGCCCGAGGACGCCTTCGACACCATCGGCGGTCTGGTCGCGCACGAGCACGGGCGCGTCATGCGCCGCGGCGAGACGGTCGACGTCGGCGGCCTGCGCTTCTCGGTGATGCTGGCCCGGGGCGGCGCGGTGCGCTGGTTCAAGGTCACCCGCGCCGAAGGGCCGGCCGACGCCGGCGAGCCGGCGGCTTGACGCAGCGGCCGCACCTGGCCGGCGGCTGGCCGCTCGGCATCGAGCTGACGGTCGCGCTGGCGGCCGGCGCCTTGCACGCGCTGCCGTTCGCGCTGACGCGGCTGGGCTGGCTGCAGATGGCCTGCGTCGCCGTGCTGGCCTGGCGGGTCGGCGCGGCCGGTGGCGCCTGGCGTGCGGCGTTGCTGGGCGGGGCGTTCTCCAGCGCCTGGCTGGTCGGCAGCGTCTGGTGGCTCTTCATCAGCATGCATCGCTACGGCGGCCTGCCGGCCTGGATGGCCGCGCTGGCGGTGCTGGCGCTGTGCGCCTTCCTGTCGCTCTACCTGGCCGCGGCGATGGCGGCCTGGGTGCGCTGGCGGCCGGGCCGGCCAGCGGGCGACGCGCTGCTGTTCGCGGCGCTGTGGCTGCTGGCCGAGCTGGCCCGCGGCCTGATCTTCACCGGCTTCCCCTGGGCCGCCGCCGGCTATGCGCAGGTCGACGGGCCGCTCGCCGGCCTGGCCGCCTGGGTCGGCGTGTACGGCATCGGCGCGGTGTCGGCGGGTGTCGCGGCCCTGGTCGCCGGCTCCGTCACGGCGCCCGGTCGTGCCCGATGGGCCGCCGTGGCGGTCGCGCTGCTGCTGTGGTTCGTGCCGCTGGCGCTGCCGCAGCGCTTCACCGAGCCGGCCGGCACGCTGACGGTCGCGCTCATCCAGGGCAACGTGCCGCAGAACGAGAAGTTCGTGACCGAGCTGCAGCCCGAAGCCCTGGGCTGGGCGCTGCGGCAGATGGTCGAGGCGCGCGCCGATCTCGTGGTCGCGCCCGAGACCGTGATCCCGCTGCTGCCGTCGCAGCTGCCCGACGGCCTGTGGGAGTCACTGCGCGCCGCCTTTGCCGACGCGGGGCGCGCCGCGCTGATCGGTGTGCCGCTGGGCGATCCGGCCACGGGCTACACCAACTCGGCGGCCGGACTGTCGCGCGAGGCGGCGGCGCTGCCCGGTGGGCACTACCGCTACGACAAGCACCACCTCGTGCCCTTCGGCGAACTCATCCCCTGGGGTTTTCGCTGGTTCGTGGCGAAGATGGACATCCCGCTCGGCGACTTCAACCGCGGGCCGCTGGGCGTGCCGTCGTTCGAGACGCAGGGCCAGCGCATCGCCCCGAACATCTGCTACGAGGACCTGTTCGGCGAGGAGCTGGCGACGCGCTTCGTCGACCCGGCGCGTGCGCCGACGGTGCTGGCCAACCTCAGCAACATCGCCTGGTTCGGCGACACGGTCGCGATCGACCAGCACCTGCAGATCTCGCGGCTGCGCGCGATCGAACTGCAGCGCCCGATGATCCGCGCCACCAACACCGGGGCCACCGCGCTGATCGATCACCACGGCCGCGTCGTGCGGGCGCTGGCGCCCCACACCCGCGGCGTGCTCGAAGGCGAGGTCGAGGGCCGCCGGGGCAACACGCCCTATGCCGACTGGGTCGGGCGGCTGGGCCTGTGGCCGGCGATCGGCCTGGCGCTCGCGGTCTGGGTGGCGGTGGCCTGGCGCGGCCGTCTCCGAGGCGCGGCCTGAACCGGGCCTGAACGCCGGCTGACCCCGGCGCTGCGGCGCGGCATCGCGCGTCGTGCGCCGCTAGAGTCCGGGCCGAGGAGACCTTCCATGCCCGAACCCTTGAAGCGACTGCTGCCGCTGATCTTCGCCGCCTGCGCTGCGGCGGCCCACGCCGACCCGGCCGACTACATTTTCAGCCCCATCGTCGAGAAGGGCGAGCGCGAGATCGACAGCAAGGCCGGCATCGCCCGCGACCGCGATGGCCGCAGCTTCTGGGGCGGCAAGCTCGGCGTCGAGTACGGCTTCACCCGCTGGTGGTCGGCCGAGGCGACGGTGAACTTCGGCCGCGAGCTCGGCGAGTCGACGCGCGTGCTGTCGCTGGAGTGGGAGAACCGCTTCCAGCTCACCGAAAGCGGCAAGCATCCGTGGGAGATCGGCCTCCTGTTCGAGGTCGAGCGGGAACGCGAGTCGTCCGAGGGCTACGAGCTGCGCTACGGCCCGCTGCTGCAGATGCAGTGGGGCGCGCTGCAGGGCAACCTCAACCTGCTGTTCGAGCGCCGCCTCCGCGCCGACGAAGGCCAGACGCCGACCGAGTTCGGCTACCAGTGGCAGCTGCGCCGCCACGGCGACGGGCGCGTCGACTGGGGCGCCCAGGGCTTCGGCAGGCTCGGGCGCTGGGACCACTGGGCGCCGCGGCGCGGGCAGTCGCACATCCTCGGCCCGGCGCTGTTCGTGAAGCTCGGCGACGACGACGACGACGGCGAGTTCGAGGCCGGGCTGCTGTTCGGCACCGGCGGCGTGGCACCGCAGGCGACCTTGCGACTGCAGGCCATCCTCCCCTTCTAGCGCCGCGCGGGACGGGCGCAGAATCCGCGGCTCCTACCGAGGAGTCGCGCATGGCCAGCCGCCCCGAAGCGCCCGTCCGATCCGACGCTCACGTCACGCCGGTCGCCGCGGGACGCCGCGTCGCCGACCTGCCCGGTCCCTCGCCCTGGCCCGTGCTCGGCAACCTGCCGCAGTTCGACCTGCCCAGGCTGCACCGGCAGATGGAGGACTGGGCCGACGTCCACGGGCCGACCTACCGGCTGCGCGTCGGTCCACGCGACGCGCTGGTCGTGTCGGATCCCGAGGTGATCGCGACCGCATTGCGCGACCGGCCCGACACCTGGCGGCGCATGAAGCCGATCGAGGCGGTGATCCGCGAGAGCGGCGGCCACGGCGTGTTCTCGGCCGAGGGCGACGACTGGCGGCGCCAGCGACGGCTGGTGATGAGCGCCTTCGATCCCGGCCACCTGAAGCGCTTCTATCCCTCGCTGGTGCGCGTGACCGAGCGACTGATGGCGTGTTGGCGCGAGGCCGCGCGCCGCGGCGAGGCCATCGACCTGCAGGCCTCGCTGATGCGCTACACGGTCGACGTGACGACCGGCCTGGCCTTCGGCGTCGACCTCAACACCCTGGCCGCGGCCCACCCGCTGCAGGAACACCTGGACAAGATGTTCCCGATGCTGTTCCGGCGCATCAACATGCCCTTCCCGTATTGGCACTACCTGCGCCTGCCGATCGACCGCGACTACGACCGCCACCTCGTGCACGTGCACGAGGCCGTGCGCGGCTTCGTCCGCACGGCGCGCCAGCGCCTGCAGGACGAGCCGATGCGCCGCGAGCAGCCGGCCGACCTGCTGGAGGCGATGC
>CAZTTC010000252.1:0-4427 GCA_964616015.1 uncultured Methylibium sp.
CTCGGACCGCCAGCCCACGCTGGACGACTACCTTGACCACTTCGACTACGCCATCAACCTGATCGGCGAAGACCACGTGACATTCGCCACCGACTGGTTCGACGGCAAGACGAAGGTCAACTGGGCGACGCCCTGGTACTACCCCGAGGTCACCCAGGGCAAGCAGTACGACGGCTTGGGCCTGATCGGCTTTCGCACCCGCGCGGAGCTGGTCAACGTCGTCGACGGCATGCTCAAGCGCGGCTACAGTGCCGAGCGCGTGAAGAAGCTGCTGGGTGCCAACTTTATTCGTGTCCTGAAAGAGGTGTGGAAATGAAAATGCAGCGTGCTCTTCTCACGGTCGTCCTGGCCTGCGCCTTCGCGCAGGGTGCTGCCGCGCAGGCCTGGCCGGCCAAGCCCGTCAAGGTGGTCGTGCCCTTCTCCGCCGGTGGCTCCACCGACGTGGTGGCGCGCATCGTCGCCGACAAGCTGTCGCCGCGCCTGGGCCAGCCGGTGGTGGTGGACAACAAGGTAGGCGCCGGCGGCTCGATCGGCTCCGACTTCGTGGCCAAGTCGCCGGCCGACGGCTACACGCTGCTGGTGGGCACCAGCAGCACGATGGCGATCGCGCCGCACGTGTACACCAAGCTGCCCTACAGCCCGACGCGTGACCTGACGCCCGTCACGCTGCTGGGCACGGCCGACATCATGGTCGTGGTCAATCCGACGCGGGTGCCGTCCCGCAACATCCGTGACCTGATCGCGCATGCCAAGTCCAACTCCGGCAAGCTCAGCTTTGCCTCCGGCGGCAACGGCTCCATCTCGCACCTGCTGGGCGACTACTTCATGTCGATGGCCAAGGTGGACATGATCCACGTGCCGTACAAGGGCGACGCGCAGATGGTGACGGACCTGATCGGCGGCCAGGTGGACATCGCTTTCGGCACGGCCGTGGCCTTTTTGCCGCACCTCAAATCGGGCAAGCTGGTAGGCATCGCCGTGACCAACCCTACGCGGTCGCTCAGCATGCCGAACCTGCCGACGGTGTCGGAGTCGGGCGTTCCCGGCTACGAAGCGGTTCAGTGGTTCGGCATCGTCGCGCCGCAGGGCACGCCAGGCCCGGTGGTGCAGCGCCTGAACACCGAGCTGCGCGCCGTGCTGGCAATGCCCGACGTGCGCGCGCGCTTCGCGGAGCTGGGCTTCGACGTGGTGGGCAATTCGGTGGGGGAATTCGCCACCTTCGTCCGCTCCGAGGACCAGAAGTGGAAGAAGATTGCCGAGAGCTCCGGTGTCAAGCTTGACTAACGAGGACCGAAGCCGCACCGCCGTCATCATCGGCGCCGGCTTCGCCGGCCTCGTGACGGCGGCGCAGCTGGTGCAGCGGGGCGTGCGCGTCACGCTGGTCGATCCCGCGCCGCCCGGTGAGGGCTGTTCGTTCGGCAACGCCGGCTGCCTCAGCCGCGCTTCCGTCGTGCCCCTGGGGCTGCCCGGTGTGTGGAAGAACGTGCCGGGCTACCTGATGGACCCGGAGGGGCCGTTCCGCATCCACTGGGGCTATGCGCTGCGCATTGCGCCGTGGATGCTGGGCCTGCAGCGCGCGAGCCGCCTGGAGCGGGTGAACGAGATTGCCGATGCGCTGCAACCGCTGCTGGACCCCAGCATCACCGAATGGCGCAAGCTGGCCACCTGGGCCGGCGTGCCCGAGCTGATCCGGCAGGACGGCTATGCGTTCGTTTATGAGAGCGAGAAAGCCTTTCTGGGTGACCGTCTGGGGCGCGAGCTGCGCAGTTCCCGCGGCGTGAAAATCGAGATCCTGCGGGGCCCCGAGATCCGCGAGTTCGATCCCGCGCTCTCGCCGCACCTGACCCACATGACGTTGATGCCCGAGCAGGGGCACGTGCCCAATCCGGGGCGCCTGTCCACGGCCCTCGCGCAGGCGCTGCGCGCGGCCGGCGCGAGCTTCGTGGAGGCCAAGGCCACCGGCTTCGACACCGAGGGCGGCCGCGTGACGGCGGTGCGCACCACGGCCGGCCCGCAGCCGGCCGATGCGGTGGTGGTCGCGGCGGGCGCTTATTCGCGTCCGCTGGCCGCCCAGCTGGGCAACAACGTGCCGCTGGAAACCGAGCGCGGCTACCACGTGATGCTGCCGACGCAGCAGGGCGTGCCGCGCATCCCCGTGTGCTCGGGCGAAGGCAAGTTCTTCGCGACGCCAATGGAGACCGGGCTGCGCATCGCCGGCACGGTGGAGCTGGCCGGGCTCGAGCGCCCGCCAAACTTCGCGCGCGCCGACGTGCTGCCGCGCATGGCCAGGCGCATGCTCCCGGAGATCGACGAAGCCGTGGCCAGCCGCTGGATGGGCCACCGCCCCTCGCTGCCCGACTCGCTGCCCGTGCTAGGCCGCTCCACGCGGTATGGCAATGCCTTCTTCGACTTCGGCCACGGGCACGTGGGCCTGACAGCCGCACCGCGCTGCGCCTCCGTCATCGCCGACCTGGTGTGCGCGGGAGAGACCGGCCTGAACCTGGCGCCTTACGCGGCCAACCGGTTCGGCTGAGGGCCGCTCGGCCAGTTCCAGCCGGTCGCGACCGGCTGCTTTCCAGCGGGGCAACTTCTTCATTGCGATCCTGGAAGTGCCGGTCTGCAGAAGCGCCGATCGCACCAGGGTCTGCAGGCTCGAGGCGGCTCAGCCCTACTGTTCGCTTTGGTCGTGGGGTGATCTGTGCGGTCCGGTCATGCGCGGGGCCACGCCATCGGCCGCCGTCTCGGCGGGTGTCACTCCGGCGTCCACGCGCTTGCACGGCAGCGGCAACAGCATGCCGACCTGGGCGCGATAGCGGCGGTACTGGTCGCCGAACAGCTCGATCAGATCACGTTCCTCGAACCAGATGCCGATCAGGATGTAGCCCGTGGTCGCTGCGGCGAACAGCAGGTGCCCGGCCGTCATCTGCGGCGCTGCCCAGAAGGCGAGCAGGAAGCCCAGGTAGATCGGATGGCGCACACGTTTGTAGACCAGCGGCGTGCGGAACACCGGCGGCGACGGCTGGCGGCCGGTCAGACGCGCCAGCACCTGCTTGAGGCCGAATAGCTCGAAATGGTCGAAATGGTCGAAATGGTCGATCATGAAGGTACTGGCCAGCACCAGGCTCCAGCCGCTGAACTGCACCACCGTCAGCGCCAGCGCCGCAGCGCCGCCCAGCTGCCACACCGGCGCAGTGAGCGGCCGCCAGAACGCGAACATCAGAATCAGCGCGGCGCTTGCCAGCAGCACGTAGGTGCTGCGCTCCACCGCCTTGGGCACGAAGCGTGCCCACCAGCGCTTGAAGGCCGGCCGCGCCATGACGCTGTGCTGGATGGCGAAGGTGCCCAGCAGCATCACGTTGATGAGCAGGGCCGGCAGCAGCGGGCCGTCGACGATGCCGCCCACGTCCACCGACTTGGGCACGACGAAGTTGCCGACGAAGCCGATGGCGTAGAGGAAGGTGACCAAGAAGATGGCGTAGCAGACCAGGCCATAGAGCGGCGCGATGATGGACATGGGAACCCCCTGGGAAAAGTTCGGAACGCAGACATGACGAAACGAAGCAGCCCCTCGCCTGTTCAGAGGGCGATGCGGGCGTGACGGAGGGAATCGGCGGAAGGCGCGCGCTGGCGCTACGGGGCCTCGCCGCCGGGCGGTTTGGCGGTCCGCTGCCGGCCATGGCGCGGCGACCAGGGCGGGAGAGGGGGCGCCGGACCATCATGCGCCCCGCCCCCGGTTGTCCAGCACCTCGGCGGGGGCCTCTGAGAGGCCGTATTGATGTCCCAGCTTCGACCTGAAGCGGCACTGGCACCGGCGCTTCAACAACGATACCAAAGCAAGTGGCCGCGCACTATCGTGCTCTTGCCTTCCGCGGCGATGTACCAAGCCGACACCGAGCGGAACTTCCTGCCGACCATAAGCTTGCAGATCGACTACCTCGCCTCGGCGCCGTTGGGCGCTGGGTGCAGGGCAAGGCGGACATCCTGCGCAGCACGCGCAACATGATCTTTCCCTACGGTCTGAGATGTCGCGCGCGCTTTTCGTCCGGATGAACGGCTTTGGATTTCCATTGTGATGAGCGACGTATTCATTGATGGCGACGGTCAACTCAGCCACGCTGGTAAACACACCGCGACGCAGTCGCTCGGTGGTCAGATCGCGGAAGAAGCGCTCCACCATGTCAGCCACGACGCCGAGGTGGGTGTGAAGTGCATGTTGAACCGCGGGTGCTTTACCAACCACTCCTGAACCGCAGGATGTTTGTGGGTGGCGTAGTTGTCGGCAATCAGGTGCAGCGTCTTGTCCTTGGGTGTTTCGCGGTCGATCTTGCGCAGGAATTTCAGTCACTCGGCGTGCGTGTGGCGCGGCTGGCACTGACGGGGTCTCCTCGTTTTCAGTGCAATAAGTGACGGTACGCAAAGCTAGCACT
>CAZTTC010000253.1:0-4424 GCA_964616015.1 uncultured Methylibium sp.
CCAGGATCATCGCGCCGATGCTCTCGGCGGCGGTCGACTCGAAGAGGTCCGCGCCACGGCCGGCGCAGTCGCCGACATTGTCGCCGACCAGGTCGGCCACGACCGCGGCATTCCGGGGATCGTCCTCGGGGATGCCCGCCTCGACCTTGCCGACCAGGTCGGCGCCGACGTCGGCGCCCTTGGTGAAGATGCCGCCGCCCAGGCGCGCGAAGATCGAGATCAGCGAGGCGCCGAACGCAAAGCCAAGCAGCGGTTTCAGCGCCGGCGCCAGCCCGCTGACGGGCGTGATCTGGCCGTTGGCGGTGAGGAACCAGAACACGATGCCGACGCCCAGCAGGCCCAGGCCAACCACCAGCATGCCGGTGATCGCGCCGCCCTTGAAGGCGACGTCGAGCGCTTCCCGCATGCCGCGGGTCGCGGCCTGCGCGGTGCGCACGTTGGCCTTGACCGAGACATTCATGCCGATGAAGCCGCAAGCACCCGACAACACGGCCCCGATCACGAAGGCCACCGCGGTCGGCAGGCCGATGAACCAGGCGATCAGGACCGTCAGGATGATGCCGACCAGTGCGATGGTGCGGTACTGCCGCGCGAGGTAGGCGGCCGCGCCCTGCTGGATGGCCGCTGCGATCTCCTGCATGCGGGCGTTGCCCGCGTCCTGTTTGAGGATCCAGCTGCGCTGGACGAAACCATAGACGACGGCCGCTAGGCCGCAGATCAGCGCGAAAACGAGCGCCATGGAACTGGACATGAAGGGGCTCTCCTACCTCGTTAAGGGTCCTCGATGAGGGGACGCTCCGCGGTTCTCGTGGGGCTCGGGTGACAGGCACCGGCGGCCCGTCCGGGTAGCCGGCGCATGCTAAGGGATGGACCTCGATGCCGCAACGCGGGATGCATGGTGTTTTCCAGCGGTGCGGTCTGCACGCTCGTGGGGCCCCGGGCGGCGGATGGCGGTGCCATGGTCAGGTCCGCGACAGTGCACTGCATAGAATTCGGGTTTCCCCCTGATCTCCCGAAAGCCGCGATGAGCCTGCACCTCGTGACCCCCGGCGCCAAGGCGCCCGAAGAGTTCAACGTCATCATCGAGATCCCGATGAATGCCGACCCGGTCAAGTATGAAGTCGACAAGCAGAGCGGCGCCCTGTTCGTCGATCGCTTCATGACCACGGCGATGCACTACCCCTGCAACTACGGCTACGTGCCGCAGACGCTGTCGGACGACGGCGACCCGGTCGACGTGCTCGTGATCACGCCCTTTCCGCTGACGCCCGGCGTGGTGGTGACCTGCCGGCCCATCGGCATCCTCAAGATGGAAGACGAGGCGGGTGGCGACGCCAAGCTGCTGGCCGTGCCGACGACCAAGATCCTGCCGATCTACGACCACTGGAAGAAGCCCGAAGACATCAACCAGATGCGCCTGAAGGCGATCCAGCACTTCTTCGAGCACTACAAGGACCTCGAGGCCGGCAAGTGGGTCAAGGTGCAGGGCTGGGACGGCCCCGAGGCCGCCAAGCAGGAGATCGTTGCGGGCATCGAGAGCTACCGCAAGGCCGCCCAGGCCTGAAAGCCCGACGGGGTGTGGGCCCCGGGTCCGGCTGCATACACTGCCGGACCGTCCTGCCAGGCCCCGCGCGGGTCCGCCCCATGATCAAGAAGCTGTGGTTCGCCGGCGCCTGCGCGCTGGCCCTGGCGCAGGCGCCGTCGATGGCGCAGGCGCAGTCGGCCCTGCCCAAGGGCGTGAGCGCCATCGGCGCGGTCGAGGGCATCGGCGAGTACCGCCTGGCCAACGGGCTGCAGGTGCTGCTGGTCCCCGACGACTCCAAGCCCACGACCACGGTCAACCTGACCTACCGGGTCGGTTCGCGGCACGAGAACTACGGCGAGACCGGCATGGCCCACCTGCTGGAGCACCTGATCTTCAAGGGCACGCCGACGACGCGCAACGTCTGGGGCGAGTTCACCAAGCGCGGCCTCAACGCCAACGGCAGCACCTCCTTCGATCGCACCAACTACTTCGCCAGCTTCGCGGCCAACGACGACAACCTGCGCTGGTTCCTGTCGTGGCACGCCGACGCGATGGTCAACAGCTTCATCGCGAAGCGTGACCTCGACACCGAGATGACGGTGGTGCGCAACGAGATGGAGATGGGCGAGAACAGCCCGACGCGCATCCTGTACCAGCAGACGCTGGCGGCGATGTACCAGTGGCACAACTACGGCAAGAGCACGATCGGCGCGCGCAGCGACGTCGAGAACGTCGACATCGGGCGGCTGCAGGCCTTCTACCGGCAGTACTACCAGCCGGACAATGCGACGCTGGTGGTCTCCGGGCAGTTCGACGCCGCCCGCGTGCTGGGCTGGGTGCAGCAGTACTTCGGCCGCATCCCCAAGCCCCGGCGCCAGCTGCCGGTGCTCTACACCATCGACCCCGTGCAGGACGGCGAGCGCAGCGTGACCCTGCGGCGCAACGGCGGCACGCCCGTCGTCATCGGCGCCTACCACGTGATGCCGGCCGCGCACCCCGACTACGCCGCTGTGGAGCTGCTGGCCCAGCTGCTGGGCGACACCCCGTCGGGCCGACTGCACAAGCGTCTGGTGGAGAAGCGGCTGGCAGCCAGCGTCGGTGCCTACGCGCTGGGGCTGCGCGATCCCGGGGCGCTGCTCTTCCTCGCCGAGGTGGTGCCTGGGCAGGATGCCGGCGCGGCGGGCGCGGAGTTGCTGGCGACGATCGAGTCCCTGGCCGATCAGCCCATCCAGGCCGACGAAGTGGAGCGTGCGCGCACGCAGTGGCTCAAGGCCTGGGAGCAGTCGTTCACGAATCCGGAGACCGTGGGTGTCTCGCTGTCGGAGTCCGTCGCGCAGGGCGACTGGCGCCTGTTCTTCCTGCTGCGCGATCGCGTGAAGCGCGTGCCGCTGGCCGACGTGCAGCGTGTCGCGCAGGCCTATCTGCTGGCCGCGAACCGCAGCCTCGCCACCTACGTGCCGACCGACAAGCCGCAGCGTGCGCCGCTGCCGGCCACGGTCGACGTCGCGGCGCAGTTCAAGGACTTCAAGCCGCAGGCCGCGGCCGCAGCGGTGGCGGCATTCGACACCTCGCCGGCGAACATCGACGCGAAGACCCGGAGCTTCACGCTGGCCAGCGGCATGAAGGTCGCGCTGCTGCCCAAGCCGACGCGCGGCCAGGCGGTGAGCGCGACCCTGACCCTGCACTACGGCGACGAGCGTAGCCTCGCCGACCAGGGTGAGCTGCCGTCGCTGGTGGCTGCCATGCTGGACGAGGGCACGGCAAGGCTCGGCCGCCAGCAGATCCGCGACCGGCTCGACCAGCTGCAGACCGAGCTCAGCGTGTCCGCGGGCCTGGGCAGCGTGTCGGTGCGGCTCGTGTCCAAGCGGGACCAGTTGCCCGCCGCTGTGGCCTTGGTCGGCGAATTGCTGCGCGAGCCGTCGTTCCCGCCCGACGTGCTGGAAGAGCAGCGCAACCAGGCGCTCGCCGGCATCGAGCAGCAGCGCAAGGAGCCCGAGGCCGTGGCATCGAACGCCATCGACCGACACCTGAACCGCTACCCGCGCGGCGATCCGCGTCACGCCAGGAGCTTCGACCAGGTGGCCGAGGACGTCCGCAGCGTCAGGGCGGAACAGCTGCGCGACTTCCATCGGCGCTTCTACGGCGCCTCGCACGCCGAGTTCGGGGCCAGCGGCGACTTCGATCCGGCGGCGCTGCGTCAGGCGCTCGAGGCGGCGTTCGGCGGCTGGCGCACGACCGAACCCTATGCGCGCGTGCCCACGCCGCTGCTGGAAGCGCCGCCGACGCGCCTGCTGCTGCCCACACCCGACAAGCAGAACGCCCACATGGAGGTGGCGTTGCCCCTGCCGCTGATGGACAGCGACCCTGACTATCCGCTCTTCACACTGGCGAACCACATCCTCGGCGGCGGCGGCAGTTCGCGTCTTTGGACGCGCATCCGCGAGAAGGAAGGCCTGTCCTACGGCGTGCAGAGCTACGTCTCGTGGAGCCAGCACGAGCGCAACTCGGTGTGGCACGTCGTCGCCATCTTCGCGCCGCAGAACCGCACGAAGGTCGAGGCGGCCTTCAAGGAGGAGGTGGCACGCGCCCTGAAGGACGGTTTCACGGCGACCGAGCTCGAGGAAGCCAAGCGCGGCGTGCTGGGCCTGCGGCGGCTGTCACGCGCCCAGGACGACCGGCTGGCCGCCGGCCTGGCCTCGAACCTGAAGCTCGGGCGCAGCTTCGCGGTGTCGCAGCGGGTGGACGATGCCATCGCGGCGGCGACGCTGGACCAGGTCAACGGCGCACTGCGCAAGTACCTGCAGCCGGAGCGCTTCGTGCAGGCGCTGGCGGGCGACTTCAAGCCCTAGGAGTCCGGGCGGCAGAAGCCGCCCAGCCGCCTAGGCTGGCTTTATGCACG
>CAZTTC010000254.1:0-4408 GCA_964616015.1 uncultured Methylibium sp.
TCTGGTTCGGCGTGCTGCTGGCGGTCAACATGCAGACCTCGTTCATGCACCCGCCGTTCGGCTTTGCGCTGTTCTACCTGCGCAGCGTGGCGCCGATCAAGGAGTACGTCGACAAGCTCACCGGCGCGCGCATCGCACCGGTCACGACCGGCCAGATCTACTGGGGCGCGGTGCCCTTCGTCGTGATCCAGATCATCATGGTCGGGCTGCTGATCGCCTTCCCCGTGCTGGTGACCATCGGGCTGGGCGAGCAGGTCAAGGTCGACACCGACAAGGTCATCATCGATGCCCCGCTGCAGCAGGACTTCGGCGCCCCGCCGAACATGGACGACCCCTACGCGCTGCCGGCCGATCCGGCCTCGGCGCCGGCCAGCGCAGCGAACTGAGCCCCTCGCGCGGCGGCGGCCGCCCGAGGGGCGTCCGTTATCCTCGGCCGCCGTCGTCGGCCCGACGCCGCGCGCCCTTGCATGCCCCACAACGTCTCGCTGATCACGACGATCGCCGCCGGCCTCGGGCTGGCGCTCGTGCTCGGCGTCCCGGCGGCGGGCCACTAGGTCGGCCACGGATGGACCCGACCGAGGCGCCACCGGCGGTCGAGGGCCCGGCCTTCGGCCGCAGCGCCCGGGCGCTGGCGACCGTGGTGATGCTGATGCTGCTGGCGGCCGCCTGGCGCGCGCTCGACGGTCCGGCATGGGTCCAGGCGAGCGCCAGCGTGAAGTGGGTGCTGGCCGGCGCGCTGGCGATGATGGCGTGGCTCTACGCCTGGATCCTGCGCAGCCGCACCCGCGTCGCCGACGGCTGGATCGTGCAGAGCTGGCTGTGGGACAAGCGCGTCGAGGCCGCCGCCATCGTCAATGCCAAGTTCGTCTACCTGCCCGGGCTGGCCTGGCTGGTCGCACCCCGCCTGATCGTGCGCACGCGCGACGGCATCGTCACGCAGTTCCATGCGGCCGATCCCGCCGTGCTGCACGCCTTCGCCGAGCTGACGCTGGCGCTGCGCGAGCGCAAGGCCGGGCGCGCGCCGGTGTCCCCCTAACACCCAAAAGAGGGCGCGAAGAGTGCCGGCAGCGGGCCGGGGCTCCGCTACCATCGATCGCCGCATCCACAGCAACGAGGTCCGCGATGAAAGTGCTGCTGATCGACGATCACCCGCTGATCCTGTCGGCGCTCAAGGCGGTGATCCAGGGGCTGGGCGACGACGTGACCGTGGCCGGTGCCAGCAGCGCTGCCGCCGCCCGGGCGACGCTCAAGGAGGACAGCGTCTTCGACCTGGCCTTGCTGGACCTGCAGCTCGGTGACGCCAACGGCTTCGACCTGCTGGCCGAGCTGCGCAGCACCTACCCGGCCCTGCCGGTCGTCGTGGTGTCGGCCAGCGATCGCACCAGCGACGTGATCCGCTCGATCGACATGGGCGCGATGGGCTTCGTGCCCAAGCGCGCCAGCAACGAGACCCTGTTCGAGGCGCTGCGGCTGGTGATGTCCGGCGGCATCTACGTGCCGCCGATGACGATGGGCCCCGATGCCGGATCCACCCCCAGCGCCCCCGACGCCGACACCGTGCCGGGCTACATGAAGGTGATCGGCGGCCACGCTGCCCAGGGCGACTACCAGACCACCCCCAGCCTGGCCTCGCTGGGCCTGACGCCGCGCCAGACCGACGTGCTGGCGCTGCTGCTGCAGGGCAAGCCCAACAAGCTGATCGCGCGCGATCTCAACCTGTCGGTCGAGACCATCAAGGACCACGTCGCGGCCGTGCTGCGGGCGCTCGGCGTCAACTCGCGCACCCAGGCGGTGCTGGCGGTGAGCCAGATGACCCAGCAGGCCGGCGGCAACCACAGGGCCTCGTGGCGGCTCGGCAGCCGCTGACGCCGGCCTTGCCCGCGCAATGCGCGTCGCGATCATCTCCGTCTTCACCGACTACCACCGCCGGGGCCAGCCGCATCGCGGCACGCTGCAACCGCAGATCGGCCCGCTGATCGCCGCCCTGCTGCCCGACGATGCCGAGGTCGACATCGTCAACGACACCTGGGACGACCCCGACTGGCAGCGCTCCTACGACCTCGTGCTGCTGTCGTGCATGCACTCGGACTTCGACCGCGCGCGCCAGATCGGCCACTACTTCCGACAGCGCGGCGCACGCACCGTGCTCGGCGGCATCTTCGCCAGCACGCACCCGGCGCTGGTCGAACCCTGGTTCGACGCGGTGGTGGTCGGCGATCCCGAGGACACGGTCCCACAGCTGTACGCTGATGCCCGTGCCGGGCGGCTGAAGCGGCGCTACCTCTCGAGCGGCCACGACGCGAGCCGGATCCCGACGCCGCACGTCGCGCCGGTGGCGCGCAAGCAGCCCTTCCCGCTGGCCCTGGAAGCGACGCGTGGTTGCCCCTACGCCTGCGACTTCTGCGCCCTCACCGCGCTGGGCACGCGCCACGAGCTGCGGCCGGTCGCCGACGTGGTCCGCGACGTCGTCGCGCTGCAGGCCGCGCTGCACGGCCGGGTCAGCACATGGCGCCGACGCATCGTCATGTTCTACGACAACAACCTCGCCGGCAACCTGCGCTGGTTCCGCGAGCTGTGCCATGCGCTGCGGCCGCTGGGGGTCCTCTGGGGCGCCTGCCTCACGTTCAACGTCATCACCCACCGCGAGCTGCTGAAGCTGATGTACGACAGCGGCTGCCGCGCCGTCTTCGTCGGCATCGAGAGCTTCAACCAGAGCGCGCTGGACGACATGGCCAAGCCCCAGAACAAGCTGGCGCGCGTCCGCGAGGCCATCGCGCAGGCGCGCGACGAAGGCATCGTGGTCACGGCCGGGCTGATCCTGAACCCGCAGCACGACGACCTGGACTACCTGCGTGCGCTGCCGCGCCACCTGCGTCAGAGCGGCCTGCACCTGCCCAGCTTCGTCTGCTTCGAGACGCCCTTCCCGGGCACGCCGTTCTTCGACCGCATGGCGCGCACGCCCGGCGCCTTCCTGCCGAACGCGCTGCTGCGCGACTTCAACGCCTACACACTGGTGCTGCAGCCGCGGCGTGCGCCGCTGGCCGGGTTCATCGCCGCCTATGTCGACGTGATGGGCGAGATCCACGGCTGGCCCAACCGACTGATCAAGCTCGCCGACGACCTGCCGCGGCTGCTCGGGCGCGGCTCGCTCGCAGGCGCCGCGCTCGACATCGTCGACATGCTCGGTGCCGGCTTCGACCCGGCGCCGGCTCGCAGCTTCTGCGCCGGCACCGAGCCGGCGCCGCCGGAGTCCGTGCCTTTCGCCGACGCGGACTTCCGCAGCGACGCCGAACGCACCGCCGTCTGCGGCGCGACGCGCGTGACCGATGCCGCCGGGCAGCTGCTGCCGACCTGGCGGCCGGCCACCACCGCGCCGCCGCGGGGCTTGCCCTGGCCGTCGCAGCCACTTGCGCCGGCCGCCCTGCCGGCGCTCGGCGCGGCGCCCGAGCTTGACGCCTGGGCCGAGCCGGCCCTGCCCTGACCGCCTCCGCCATGAACGCCCTGCCGCCTCTGCCCCCGCCGCCCGAACCCGCCCCCTCGGACCGCAGTGCGCTGCTGCCGGACACGGTGCGCTCGCTCTACAGCCAGACCGGCGTCTCGCTGGCCGGCAACCTGCTCGGCGCGGTCGTGCTGGCGATGATCTATTGGGACGTGGCCCCGCACGGCGAGGTCTACGCCTGGGGCCTGCTGTTCTTCTGGATCTGGGCGCTGCGGCTGGTCGCGCTGCGCCGCTATGCGCATGCCGGGTGGGCCGACGCGTCGGCACGCGCCGCGCACTGGCAGCGCCTGTGGAACATCGGCGCGATGGCCTCGGGGGCGGCCTGGGGGCTGTCGGCCTGGCTGTTCTACAACGACGGCCGCGCCTTCCACCAGACCGCGCTGCTGCTGATCATCTACAGCTTCTGCGTGGGGGCGATCCCGCTGATGGCCTCGCAGATGGTCAGCTTCCTGGCCTTCATCTCGCTGTGCTTCGTGCCCACGATCGTGCGCATCGCGACCCACGGCACGCCCGACTCGCTGGCGCTGGCCGGCGTGCTGGCACTGGTGTTCGCGATGACGGCGCTGCTCGGCCGCATCTTCCGGCGCACCTTCGACCGCGCGATCGAGCTGAAGGTCCGCACCGAGAAGCTGGCCCAGCAGCTGCAGGTCGAGAAGACCGCGGCCGACGAAGCCAAGCGTGCCGCCGAGATCGCCAACCGGGCGAAGACGCAGTTCTTCGCCGCCGCGAGCCACGACCTGCGCCAGCCGCTGCACGCCATGGGCCTGTTCGCCGAGGCACTGCGCGCCCGCACCAAGGGCGACGACGAGGTGCTGCACCTGGTCAACAGCATCAACAGCTCCGTCGATGCGCTCGAAGGCCTGTTCGGCGAGCTGCTCGACATCACCAAGATCGACACCGGCGGCGTCG
>CAZTTC010000255.1:0-4290 GCA_964616015.1 uncultured Methylibium sp.
TCGCGTCGCCGGCCAGTTCAATTCCAAGTTCGAGCGCGCCGTCGGCCGTCGCTCCTGCGATGGCATCGCCGGCGAGATCGACGCCGACGTGCAGCACGCCTTCGGCCGTCGCACCCGCCACGGCCGCGCCAGCGAGCGCGATGTCACCGCCGCCGACCGGGTCGCCGATCTCGAAGTCGATCGCAACGAACTGCGGCAGCGTGTAGGCCGTCAGCGCAAAGTCGATGCCGTCGAGCGCGGGCGCCGTGTACGAGCTGAGCGCGCTGCCGTGGTTGCCGACATCCGCCGGCGTGAACGTGGCGAGCGCAAAGTCGACATCGTCCAGCGCCGGGACGACGTAGGTGCTCATCTATTGCTGCAAGTAGGGCGAGCCCGGCGCCGTGTAATAGGTGCCGCCGTTGTTGTACTGCACGAACGCCGCGCCCACCTTGCCGCTGCGGATGGTCGAGGCCCACAGCCCGCCGCCCGCCGTGGTGATGACCTGGTGCAGGTAGGCATTGGTCAGCGCCGCGTCGTCGGCTTCCATCACCATCACTTTCGCGCCGTCCAGCGGCGAGCCGCCGAGCGTCACCGTGCCGCTGATGGCGAAGGTCGCGATGGTGTCTTCCTCCCACGAGCAACGCACGGTGTAGTTCGTCGAATTCTGCGCATTGCTGGCGGCTGCACTGGCGAACACCTTGACCAGCAGCGACTCGCCGGGCCGCAGCGTCAGATTGGTCGATGTCTTCGTGAGCGGTATCAGGTTGCGTTCCTGAATCCGCTCTGAGTCACGCTCCGCATTCTGCTGCTCGACCGCCGTGTGCATGCGCCCGGCGAGCTGCGCCCACAGCGTGTCGCCTGCCGTCGCCGTGATCAGCGCGGCTTCGTTGGCCTGCGACCGGATCACGACATTCGCATCCGACGCCTGCGCCGTGTCGAAACCGGACTTGTGCAGCGTCACGCCACCGCTGACGGCGCTGCAGCGGCAGAGGCGAACCATGTTTTGCACGGTGGCCAATGCCACCAGCGAGTCGCACCCGAACGTCAGGCGCCGGATGATGACGTTAACGCGCGACTTGAAGCCGTTTTCTATGACGAACAGGTTTTGCGTCGTCGCGTCGTTGCCGACGATTCCGAGCGACTCTGCCGTGCCACGGAAAACGACCGCCATTCTAGTTTTCTTCCCAGCAGACGTTGACCACGTAGTGATTGGTCGCCGGGTTCGACGTGCCGGCCGCGGCCACGATGTGCACCAGCAGCGCCTGGTTTTGCCGAAGGATAAAATTCTGCGTGTCGACGATGATCGGCAGCATCGACATATCGGGCGCGAGCACCTGCCCGACCGCGGTGTGGATGCGGGTCATAAACCGTTCCCACACCACATCGCCCGGCGTCGCCGTCGGCCCCGAGTTCGCGCCGCCGTCCGAGGCCGTCGAGCCGCGCACGATGGTGTTGGCGTTCGATGCGTTGCCGGTATCGAAAAGCCCCTTCGCCAGCGTGGTGCCACCCGTGGGCACGCCCGTCGTGCGCGAGGTCTTGAAAAGCGGCGAGACCGCGGTCAGCACGGCGGTCGTGTCCATCTGCACCGTGATGCGGCGGATATAGACCAGCTTCGTCGAGTCGATATTCTCGATCGTCAGCAGGTTTTGCGTGGTGGCCGCGTTGCCGACCTGGCGAAAGGTTGATGCTGAGAAGAAGCCGGCCATTTATGCCCCGTAAGTCGTTTTGCTCTTGACCAGGTCGCCGGCGCCGTTGCGCTCGTGCACCGTCGTGCTGTCCTGCTGTTTCAGCGTCGCTTCCAGCTTCGGCTCGACCGTCACCGATACCGCAGGCGCCTCCACGTTGATGATGGGCGCCTGCATTTCCGGGGCGCGCACTTCGGGCAGCGTCGCCTCGAGGTTGACTTCCGGCGCGGCCACGTTGACCACCGGCGGCTCGACATTGATCACCGGCGCATCGACGCGCACCTCGCTGCGCTCCACGGTCACATTGACCGGCGCCGGCGTGACGTTGATCACATGCGGGCGCGCCACGGCGGCCTCGAATGCGGTCAGGCGACGTTCGGCGCGCTGGCGGTCCTCCTGTTCGGCCTCGTCGTCGTCCGGTTCAGCGGGCGGCGCGGGCGGCGGCGGTGCTTCGCCGGTGACGGACAGGCCCGCGGCCTTGAGCAGCGCGGCCTCGGCGGCGAGTTCGTCGACGATGTCGACAAAGTCCCGGCCCTGGCTGGCAGCGATCTCGGTGCGGCTGGCGAGCCCGGTGGCGATGAGTTCCTTGCTGGCCTGCGCATCCTTCAGCGGATCGACCCACGGCCAGCGGCGGCCGATGAAGATGCCGGCATCAGCGAACTTGTCGAGGCGCTCGGCCGGCAGGCGGCTGCCGCTGTCGAACGTGATCGCGCCGAGCGGCAGCGCGGCGGCGAGCCACTCGCGGTAGAGCGGCAGCAGGAAACCGTCGGCGAGCCACTCCTGCAACAGAATCCACATTTCGCGCGTTTCGATGGTGCCGGCGCGGATGCTGGAATAGTTGACGCTGGTCAGGTCGTTGGCGAGCGTGGCATAGTCGACATCGAGGCCCGCCGCAATGCCGCGCAGGCACTGCTGCACGAAGTTGGCGAATTCACCGCGCGGATATTCCGGGTTCCAGCTTTGCAGCTCGGTGCCGGGATGGCCGCGCAGGTCGATGAACTCGCCCGCTTCGGCGCTCATCTGCAGCCCGCCGCTCGCGTCTTCGGTGGCGACATCCGTCAGCGGGTTGCCGTCGCCGTCGGCCGAGGTCGTGAATACGCCCATTTTGGCGGCACCCACACGGGCGGCCACCAGGGCGGCTTCTTCGTACCCCTGCAACATCTGCGCGCGCTGCAGTACCGCGTGCATCCAGCTGTAGCCGCGCACCTGCTCTGCGCGCTCGGGCAGAAACAGGTGGAACATATCGGCCGCCGGGACGCGCTCGGTCTTGTTTTTCGGGTTGTTGTAAATGTCGCCCGGATGGTTCACGCGCACGTAGTAGGCCACCACGCGCATGTTGGAGTCGATCTCGACGCCCTGGCGGATGATGTTGCCGTTTTCGAGCGCGCGGTTGATGCTTTCGTCGAGCCGGTCGGCCTCGTGCAGTTGCAGCGCCAGCCCATACGGCAGGTTGCGTTGACGCACCTTACGGATCAGCACCTCGCCGTCGCGCGCCACCGATTTGATGGCCACGCGCAGCAGCTGCGGCAGGCTCATGCGGCGGGAAATGTCGCAGACCTTGCCCCACTTGCGCCAGTGCATTTCGATCGCGGCATTGGCGGGCTTGTCGAGCGTGCCGGCGCCGTTTCCACGTGAAACATTCGTCGCGCGCACCTGCAACGTCGGGCCATACGCGCCCACCACGTTGGTGGCCACCATGCTGAGAAAGCGGCGGCCGTATTCGTGATTCGCGCAGAGGTTGCGAGCGCGCGCACGCAGGATGACCAGAGAGCCGTCGAGGTCCGCGTTGATGCTGTTGCTGTAGCCCGGCAGCGAAGCCGTCAGCCGGCTGATCTGCGCGCCCATGAATGGCACCGACCGCTGCTGCGGCGGTGGCGGCGCCGATCCGAACCAGCGTTTGAAGATGGCCAGCATCAGAACCTCACGCGCACGGTGCGGCCCGTGTCAAGTCCGCGGGCGATGCGCTCGGCGGCCACTTCGGCAGCGACCTGCTGTTCCCAGTACCGCACCACGCGCACGACCTCGGCCGATGAGTGGAATTCCATTTCGCGCCCTGCGATGCTGTACCGCTTGACGCGGCCGTCGTTGTTGGCGGTGAAGTCCGCGAGTGCCTGCCTGGCAACGTCCAGCGCCCGCTGCGCCTGCGTCCGGTTGTCGTGCCCTTGCCCGACAGTGACCGGGTCGGCCAGAATTTCAAGCTGCCCGCGGCTGTCGAGGTCGTCCAGCACCTGGCGCGCGCCGCTTTTGATGACGTAGCGCGTCCAGCCGTACATGCCCGGCACCCAGCCGACGGTGACGCTCGGCGCGGCGCTCAGCACGTATTCGTCGCCGTCATTGGTGGCGATCAGATCGATGGGCGACTGCGGCGGGCTCGTAAAACGCGGGATGAACCGATAGCGCAGCTGCCAGCCGTCACCCGGCGGGTAGTCGGGCACGCTGACGCGAAATTCGAGCGTGTCGCCCGCGTAGTGGCGGTCGGGCATGGTCATGCGTTACCCCTTCCGATCCTTCCGAATGTGCCGGCCACGGCGCGTGGGCGTCCGATAGGCCGGCGACTGATGCCGATGGGCACGCCCTGTTCCGGCGGCAACACCGTGAGATCCGCCACGCCCATGGCGCTGGCGAC
>CAZTTC010000256.1:0-4272 GCA_964616015.1 uncultured Methylibium sp.
GCTCGACGACGCGGCGCAGTTCCTTGGCCTTGGGGACCGTGGTCTTGATGGCCTCGTGCGTGATGAGCGAGTTGGCCATGTTGCGCAACATCGCGAGGCGATGCTCGGACGTGCGGTTGAGCTTGCGGAGGCCGTGACGGTGGCGCATGGTGCTTACCTTTCTTGCTTGCTAATGACCGCCAGCCGGATCAGGTACTGGCGGGTGCACCGGGCCGTGGCCGGCCCTGGTTCTCTCTCGTTGGATTCAGCGCTTGTCCAGACCCTGGGGCGGCCAGTTCTCGAGGCGGCCGCCGAGGGTGAGCCCGCGCGAGGCCAGCACTTCCTTGATCTCGTTGAGCGACTTGCGGCCCAGGTTCGGCGTCTTCAGCAGCTCGGTCTCGGTGCGCTGGATGAGGTCGCCGATGTAGTAGATGTTCTCTGCCTTGAGGCAATTGGCCGAACGCACGGTGAGCTCGAGCTCGTCGACCGGGCGCAGCAGGATCGGATCGAACTGCGTGCTGCGCTGGACCGCCGGCTGGTCGAAGATGTCGCCGACCTGGCCTTCGAGCTGCGCGAACACGGCCAGCTGCTCGACCAGGATCTTGGCGGAGGCTCGGATGGCTTCTTCGGGCGTGATGGCGCCGTTGGTCTCGATCTCCATCACCAGCTTGTCGAGGTCGGTGCGCTGCTCGACGCGGGCGCTCTCGACCGTGTAGCTGACGCGCTTGACCGGCGAGAAGGACGCGTCCAGCACGATGCGGCCGATCGACTTGGTCGGCTCGTCGCCGAAGCGGCGCAGGTTGCCCGGCACGTAGCCGCGGCCCTTCTCGACCTTGATCTGCATGTCCAGCTTGCCGCCGTGCGACAGGTGGGTGATCACGTGATCGGGGTTGATGATCTCGACGTCGTGCGGCGTCTGGATGTCGCCGGCCTTCACCGGGCCTTCACCCTCCTTGCGCAGCACCAGCGTGACCTCGTCGCGGTTGTGCAGCCGGAAGACGACGCCCTTGAGGTTCAGCATCACATGGACCACGTCCTCCTGGACGCCGTCGATGGCCGAGTACTCGTGCAGGACGCCGGCAATCGTCACCTCGGTCGGCGCGTAGCCCACCATCGACGAGAGCAGCACGCGGCGCAGGGCGTTGCCCAGCGTGTGGCCGTAGCCGCGCTCGAAGGGCTCGAGCGTGACCTTGGCGCGATGGGCGCCCTTGGCGGCGCTCAGCGGCTCGACGTTGATGGCTTTGGGCTTCAGCAGATTGGTTTGCATCAGGTCTTCCTGTCACTACCCTCGGCTCGTTACACCGATAAGGCTGATGGAGCACCGGGAGCGCTGCCTTGCAGCAGTGCTGGCCCCGGACCGGGAAAGCATCGGCGCGGCGCCCGGCACAGGCCCTGAGCCCGCCGGCGCACCGCGCGAAAGATCAGCGCGAATACAGTTCGACGATCAGCGATTCGTTGATGTCGGAGCCGAACTCGTCGCGGTCCGGCGTCTTCTTGAACACGCCCTCGAGCTTGCTGGCGTCGACCTGCACCCAGGCCGGCATGCCCAGCGACTCGGCGAGCTTGACCGACTCGGTCACGCGCAGCTGCTTCTTGGCCTTCTCGCGCACCGCGACCACGTCCCCGATCTTGACCAGGTAGGACGAGATGTTCACGACCTCGCCATTGACCGTGATGCCCTTGTGCGAGACCAGCTGGCGCGCCTCGGCGCGCGTCGAGCCGAAGCCCATGCGATAGACCACGTTGTCCAGCCGCGACTCGAGGATCAGCAGCAGGTTGGCGCCGGTGTTGCCCTTGCGGCGCTCGGCCTCGGCGAAGTAGCGGCGGAACTGGCGCTCGAGCACGCCGTACATGCGCTTGACCTTCTGCTTCTCGCGGAGCTGCAGGCCGAAGTCGGACGTGCGCGACCCCGACGTGCGACCGTGCTGCCCAGGCTTGGTTTCGAACTTCGACTTGTCGCTGATCGCGCGTCGGGCGCTCTTCAGGAACAGGTCGGTGCCTTCACGGCGGGAAAGTTTGGCCTTGGGGCCGAGGTAACGTGCCACGTTGGTTCCTTGTCAATCTGACGCAGCCATCGAGACGCTGCGCGAGTCCGGCGAGTGTTGTTGTGGGCGCTCGGACGGTGGGCTTGGAAGCCTTGCGACTTCAACGAAAAGCGCCGGCTGGCACTGACGTGCTCACCGGCTGCGGGAAAACGCGGATTGTAGCGCGGGAGCCCCCGCGCTGCACCCGCAGAAATCAGATCCGACGGCGCTTCTGGGGGCGGCAACCGTTGTGCGGGACCGGCGTCACGTCCGAGATCGACACGATGCGGATCCCGAGCGCGGCGAGGGCACGCACCGAAGACTCGCGACCGGGGCCTGGACCCTTGATCTCGACCTCGAGGTTCTTGATGCCTTGGTCCTGGGCCGCACGGCCGGCAACCTCGGCCGCCACCTGGGCCGCAAAGGGGGTCGACTTGCGCGAGCCCTTGAAGCCCTGCCCACCGCTCGACGCCCAGGCCAGCGCATTGCCCTGCCGGTCAGTGATCGTGATGATGGTGTTGTTGAACGACGCGTGGACGTGCGCAACGCCGTCCGACACGTTCTTGCGGACCTTCTTGCGCACGCGCTGGGCGGCGGTGTTGACGGGTGCTTTGGCCATGCTGTGCTCTCTTGAATCTCAGGGGCGCTGGGTCGGCGGCGGAGCGCGACTTACTTCTTCAGCGCTGCGGCCGACTTGCGCGGACCTTTGCGGGTGCGGGCGTTGGTTCGGGTGCGCTGGCCGCGCAGCGGCAGGCCGCGGCGATGCCGGAACCCGCGGTAGCAGCCCAGGTCCATCAGGCGCTTGATGTTGATCGTGGTCTCGCGGCGCAGGTCGCCCTCGATCGTGATGCGACCGATCTCCTCGCGGATCTTCTCGAGATCGGTGTCGGTCAGATCCTTGATCTTCTTGTTGCGCTCGACGCCGCAGGCGTCGCAGATCTTCTGCGCCGTCGTGCGGCCGATGCCGTAGATCGCGGTCAGGCCGATCTCGGCATGCTTCTGCGGCGGAATGTTGATACCAGCGATACGTGCCATGGTGTTCCTCTAGCTCAATGCTTCACGCGCGCAGGTCAGCCCTGGCGCTGCTTGTGACGCGGGTCGGTGCAGATCACACGCACCACGCCCTTGCGGCGGATGATCTTGCAATTGCGGCACATCTTCTTGACCGATGCTGCGACCTTCATGATCTTCTCCTTGACCTCTTGCGCTCTTCCGGATCTCTGATTTCCACTCACTTCGCCCGGAAGACGATGCGAGCACGACTCAAGTCGTAGGGCGTCAGCTCCACGGTCACCTTGTCGCCCGGCAGGATGCGGATGTAGTGCATGCGCATCTTGCCGGAGATGTGACCGAGAACCACGTGCCCGTTCTCCAGCTTCACGCGGAAGGTGGCATTGGGCAGGTTCTCGAGGATCTCCCCCTGCATCTGGATGACGTCGTCCTTGGCCATCTCAGCTTGCCTTGAAGTTGGCTTTCTTCAGCAGCGACTCGTACTGCTGGGACATCACATAGCTCTGCACCTGCGCCCAGAAGTCCATCGTCACGACGACGATGATCAACAGCGAGGTGCCCCCGAAGTAGAACGGCACGTTGTACTTCAGCACCAGGAACTCGGGCAGCAGGCACACCGCGGTGATGTACACCGCACCGCCCAGCGTCAAGCGCCCCAGGATGCGGTCGATGTGCTTGGCCGTCTGCTCACCCGGCCGGATGCCGGGAATGAAGGCGCCGCTCTTCTTCAGGTTGTCGGCGGTCTCGCGGCTGTTGAACACGAGGGCCGTGTAGAAGAAGCAGAAGAACACGATCGCCGCCGCGTACAGCATCACGTAGATCGGTTGGCCGGGGGACAGCAGCGCGGCGATGTCCTTCAGCCAGCGCAGGCCGTCGCCCGTGGCGAACCAACTGACGACCGTGGCCGGCAGGAGGATGATCGACGACGCGAAGATCGGCGGGATCACGCCCGACATGTTGATCTTCAGCGGCAGGTGCGACGACTGGCCCCCGTAGACGCGATTACCCACCTGGCGCTTGGCGTAGTTCACCAGGATCTTGCGCTGGCCGCGCTCGACGAACACGACCAGGTAAGTCACGCCGATCACGATCGCGATGATGAACAGCGCCGCGACGATGCTCATGGCCCCGGTACGGACCAGTTCGAAGAGTCCGCCGATCGCGCTCGGCAGGCCGGCCGCGATGCCCGCGAAGATGATGATGGAGATGCCGTTGCCCAGGCCGCGCTCGGTGATCTGCTCGCCCAGCCACATGAGGA
>CAZTTC010000257.1:0-4262 GCA_964616015.1 uncultured Methylibium sp.
ACCGACGAGGACCGCGTGACGATCGACTTCGAGGGCAAGATCGACGGCGTGCCCTTCGAGGGCGGCAAGGCCGAAGGCTTCCAGTTCATCCTGGGCGAGGGCCGCATGCTCGAAGCCTTCGAGAAGGCGGTGCGGGGCATGAAGGCCGGCGAATCCAAGACCTTCCCGCTGCAGTTCCCCGAGGACTACCAGGGCAAGGACGTGGCCGGCAAGGAGGCTGACTTCCTGGTGACGCTCAAGAAGGTCGAGGTTCAGCACCTGCCGGAGGTCAACGAGGCCTTCGCCAAGTCCCTCGGCATCAAGGAGCCGACCGTCGAGGGGCTGCGTGCCGACATCCGCAAGAACCTCGAGCGCGAGGTCAAGTTCCGCATCATCGCGCGCAACAAGGGCGGCGTGATGGACGCGCTGGTCAAGGTGTCCGAGCTGGACCTGCCGAAGGCCCTGGTGCAGAACGAGGTCGAGCGCATGGTGGCGAACGCCCGTGCCGACCTGAAGCAGCGCGGCATCAAGGACGCCGACAACGCGCCGATCCCGGCCGAGATGTTCACCGAGCAGGCCGAGCGGCGGGTGCGCCTGGGGCTGGTCGTGGCCGAGCTGGTGCGCAGCAACCAGCTGCAGGCCCGCCCCGACCAGATCACCGCGCACATCGAGGAGATGGCGCAGAGCTACGAGAAGCCCGACGAGGTCAAGCGCTGGTACTTCGGCGACACCCAGCGCTTGGCCGAGGTCGAGGCGGTGGTCATCGAGACCAATGTCACGGAGTTCGTGCTGGGCAAGGCGAAGGTGGTCGACAAGCAGGTGCCGTTCGACGAGCTGATGACCTGATCGGGCGTCTCGGCCACCCACCAGGCGCCGCGCCGCGAGGCCGGCGCCGTTTTGCTGCCCGGGGCCGGCCTTCTCGAGGCGACATAATCGATCCGTAGCTACGAGACCTCTTTTTCGCCAAGGACATCCATGAGCGCGCTGGACACACAAAGCCTGGGCATGGTGCCCATCGTCATCGAACAGTCGGGCCGCGGCGAGCGCGCCTACGACATCTACTCGCGCCTGCTGCGCGAGCGCGTGATTTTCCTGGTCGGCCCGGTCAACGACCAGACGGCCAACCTGGTGGTGGCCCAACTGCTGTTCCTGGAGAGCGAGAACCCGGACAAGGACATCTCGCTGTACATCAACTCGCCGGGCGGGTCGGTGAGCGCGGGGCTGTCGATCTTCGACACCATGCAGTTCATCAAGCCGGACGTGTCGACCCTGTGCATGGGCATCGCGGCCAGCATGGGGGCCTTCCTGCTGGCGGCCGGTGCCAAGGGCAAGCGCTTCGCGTTGCCGAATTCGCGGGTGATGATCCACCAGCCCTCGGGCGGTGCGCAGGGCCAGGCGACGGACATCGAGATCCAGGCGCGCGAGATCCTCAAGCTGCGCGAGAGCCTCAACGGCATCCTGGCCGAGCGCACCGGCCAGTCGCTCGAGAAGATCCGTGCCGACTCCGAGCGCGACTACTTCATGTCGGCGGCCGAGGCACAGACCTACGGCCTGATCGACAAGGTGATCGACAAGCGCAGCTAGCGCCCCCGGGTAACTGGGTGGAGAACGGGGCCTTTTTCACGGACAAGGCCCCGTTTTCTTTTCACTTATCATCGATGTGACGTACCCGACGGCCTTGCCCCATGCCAGAGAAAAAAGGCTCCTCCAGCGAAAAGGTCCTGTACTGCTCGTTCTGCGGGAAGAGCCAGCACGAGGTCAAGAAGCTGATCGCCGGCCCCTCGGTCTTCATCTGCGATGAATGCATCGAGCTGTGCAACGACATCATCCGCGACGAGGTGCCCACCGAAGGCCCCGAGGCCAAGGCAGCCAAGAGCGACCTGCCGGCGCCGGGCGAGATCAAGTCCAGCCTCGACCAGTACGTGATCGGCCAGGAGCCGGCGAAGCGCACCTTGGCCGTCGCCGTCTACAACCACTACAAGCGCCTCAAGCACATGCAGGCCGGTGGCAAGCGCGAGGACGTCGAGCTGGCCAAGAGCAACATCCTGCTGATCGGCCCCACCGGCTCGGGCAAGACGCTGCTGGCACAAACCCTGGCCCGCCTGCTCAACGTGCCCTTCGTGATCGCCGACGCCACCACGCTGACCGAGGCCGGCTACGTCGGGGAGGACGTCGAGAACATCATCCAGAAGCTGCTGCAGAACTGCAACTACGACGTCGACCGGGCCCAGCGCGGCATCGTCTACATCGACGAGATCGACAAAATCTCCCGCAAGGCCGACAACCCCAGCATCACGCGCGACGTGTCGGGCGAGGGTGTGCAGCAGGCGCTGCTCAAGCTGGTCGAGGGCACGATGGCGTCGGTGCCGCCGCAAGGCGGCCGCAAGCACCCCAACCAGGACTTCCTGCAGATCGACACGACGAACATCCTGTTCATCTGCGGGGGGGCCTTCGACGGCCTGGAGAAGGTGATCCAGAACCGGTCCGAGAAATCCGGCATCGGCTTCAGCGCCACCGTGAAGACCAAGTCGGAACGCAAGGTCAGCGAGGTCTTCCGCGACGTCGAGCCCGAGGACCTGATCAAGTTCGGCTTGATCCCGGAACTGGTGGGCCGCCTGCCGGTGGTCGCCACCCTGGGCGAGTTGACCGAGGACGCCCTGGTCCAGATCCTCACCGAGCCCAAGAACGCGTTGGTCAAGCAGTACCAGAAGCTGTTCTCGATGGACGGGGTGGACCTGGAGATCCGCCCGTCGGCGCTGACCGCCATCGCGAAGAAGGCGCTGGCGCGCAAGACCGGCGCTCGCGGGCTGCGCTCCATCATGGAGCAGTCGCTGATGGACACGATGTTCGACCTGCCGACGATGGAAGGCGTGCAAAAGGTCGTGCTGGACGAGCACACGATCGAAGAGCATTCGAAGCCGCTGCTGGTCTATCGAGAGCACAAGGCCAGCGCCTGAGATCCGGGACCTCGTCGATGCGGCGGAACCCGCTGGCCGCATCCCCTGGGGGCCAAGGAGCCGGCCCCAGTCTTGCAAACCCCCGCTCGGGCTCCATCTGAGTCCGAGAAAGAGAGCCCACCATGTCCGGACATCCCGTTCTTCCCGCCGAACCGATCACGCTGCCGCTGCTGCCCTTGCGCGACGTCGTCGTGTTCCCCCACATGGTCATTCCCTTGTTCGTGGGGCGTCCGAAGTCGATCAAGGCCCTCGAGGCGGCGATGGAAGCGGGCCGCCAGATCATGCTGGTCGCCCAGAAGGCGGCCGGCAAGGACGAGCCGAAGTCCGACGACATGTTCGACATCGGCTGCGTCTCGAGCATTCTGCAGATGCTCAAGCTGCCGGACGGCACGGTCAAGGTGCTGGTCGAGGGCATGCAGCGCGCCACCACGAAGCGCATCGACGACAGCGGCGAGTTCTTCACCGCCGAGGTCGTGCCGATGCCGCCCGAGGCCGGCGTCTCGCCCGAGGTCGAGGCCCTGCGCCGCGCGGTGACGCAGCAGTTCGACCAGTACGTCAAGCTCAACAAGAAGATCCCGCCCGAGATCCTGACCTCGATCGCCGGCATCGACGATGCCGGTCGCCTCGCCGACACCATCGCAGCCCACCTGCCGCTGAAGCTCGAGAACAAGCAGGCCATCCTCGACCTCGACTCGGTCAACGAGCGGCTCGAGAAGCTGCTCGAGCAGCTCGAGCACGAGGTCGACATCCTGCAGGTCGAGAAGCGCATCCGCGGCCGCGTCAAGCGCCAGATGGAGAAGAGCCAGCGCGAGTACTACCTGAACGAGCAGGTCAAGGCGATCCAGAAGGAACTCGGCGAGGGCGAGGAGGGCGCCGACCTCGAAGAGCTCGAGAAGAAGATCGTCGCCGCCAAGATGCCCAAGGAGGCGCGCAAGAAGGCCGACGCCGAGCTGAAGAAGCTGAAGCTGATGTCGCCGATGTCGGCCGAGGCGACGGTGGTGCGCAACTACATCGACACCCTGGTCAACCTGCCCTGGGCCAAGAAGACCAAGATCAAGCACGACCTCGTCAACGCCGAGGACGTGCTGAACGAAGACCACTACGGCCTCGACAAGGTGAAGGACCGCATCCTCGAGTACCTCGCGGTGCAAGGCCGCGTCGACAAGGTCAAGGCACCCATCCTGTGCCTCGTCGGCCCCCCGGGCGTCGGCAAGACCTCGCTCGGCCAGAGCGTGGCGCGCGCCACCGGCCGCAAGTTCGTGCGCATGGCGCTCGGCGGCGTGCGCGACGAGGCCGAGATCCGCGGCCACCGCCGCACCTACATCG
>CAZTTC010000258.1:0-4260 GCA_964616015.1 uncultured Methylibium sp.
TCCAGCAGCGCCGCCTCGGAGATGTCGTCGCTGTAGGCAAAGGCGGTCTTCTCGCCGACCACGGCACGCACGCCGACGCCCTGGTCGATGCCGAAGCTGCCGCTCTTGACGATGCCTTCCTCCAGGCTCCAGCCTTCGCTGCGCGTGTACTGGAAGTAGAGGTCGGCGTCGTCGATGCGGTGCTCGCCGATCGTGCGCAGCGCGCCGGCCAGCTTGGCCTCGTCGAGACCGTAGGGCTCGAGCAGCAGCGTCCTGGCGACCGCCAGACGCTCGACGGTGGGTTCGCGAGAGATCATGGGTCGATTCTAGGCAGCTGCCTGCCACCCTGCGCTTGAAGTTTCTTTACCCCGGCGACACCGATCCCGGTCCGCGGCGGCCCGGCCCGGGTGCGTTGTGCAGGCGTGGGGTCGTCCCACCGAACGCAGCGAAAGGAAACCGCATGCACACTGCCCGCACCCTGGCCGCCGCCGCCCTGCTCGCCCTGGCCAGCACCGGCATCGCCCAGGCCGCCCCGCACCGCGCCGCGACGTCGGACCGCCACGAGTGGCAGCAGGACCAGCGCATCCGCCACGGCCTCGCCACCGGCGCGCTGACGCGCCACGAAGCGCGCGTGCTGAACCAGCGCCAGGATCGCATCGACGCGCTGGAGCGGCGCTTCCGCGCCGACGGTCGCTACAAGCCGCAGGAGCGCCGCCAGATTGCCCAGCTGGAGCGCGATCTCGATCGCGACATCTCGCGCGCGCTGCGCAACCGCCAGACCGCCTGGCATCGCTGACGCGCCCCTCAGCGCGTGCCGCCTTCGGCCCCGGTCTGCGCCTTCAGGGCGAGAGCGCGCTCGTAGAGTGCGTTGCGCGGCGCGCCGCTCGCCTCGGCGGCCAGCGCGACGGCCTGCTTGAGCGGCAGGGCCGCCAGCAAGACGCGCAGCAGCCGCTCGGCGGCATCGCTGGGGTGGTCGGTGGCCGGGGCCGCGATGGATTGCAGCACCACGACGAACTCCCCGCGCAGGCGGTTCGGCTCGGCCTTCAGCCAGGCCGGCAAGCCGGACGCCGGGAGGCTGTCGATGGCCTCGAACTGCTTGGTGAGCTCGCGGCACAGCGTCACCGTGCGCTGCGGCATCGTCTGGGCCAGCGCGCCTGCCAGCGCCTCGATGCGATGCGGTGACTCGAGCAGCACCAAGGTCTGCGTGTCGGTGGCCAGCGCGCGCAACTGGCCCGTGCGCTCGGCGGACCGGGGCGCGAGGAAGCCGACGAAGCGGAAACCCGGCGACAGGGCATCCCCGGCCGCGCTGAGCGCGGCGGTCACGCTGCTGGCGCCCGGCAGCGGCAGCGCGCGGTGGCCGGCAGCCCGCACGGCCGCCACCAGGCGGGCGCCGGGATCGCTGACGCCCGGCGTCCCCGCGTCGCTGGCGTAGGCGATGCGCTCACCGCGCGCCAGCCGCTCGACGACGGCCTGGGCGGCCTCGGCCTCGTTGTGCTCGTGCAGCGCCACCAGCGGCTTGTCGATGCCGAAGTGGCGCAGCAGCGCGCCGGTGACGCGCGTGTCCTCGCAGGCCACGGCATCGACCAGCCCCAGCACGTGCAGCGCGCGCAAGCTCAGGTCGGCCAAGTTGCCGATCGGCGTGGCCACGACGTAGAGCGCGCCTTTGGGATACTGCTGCGCGCCGGCCGCACTGGCGGCGGCCTGCCGGATCAAAGAGGCATCGATGCTCACGACCAAGGCCCGAGGCGACGAGGGGGAAGACCGCGCGCTCGCTCACCTGCAGCGCGCCGGCCTGAAGCTGGTGGAGCGCAATTATCGAGTCGCCGCGGGTCCGCGGGCCCGCGGCGGCGAGATCGACCTGATATTGCGCGAGCGCGACGGCACCCTGGTCTTCGTCGAGGTGCGCCGGCGCGGCGACACCGGGCACGGCGGCGCGGCTGTCAGCGTGTCGGCGGCGAAGCAGCGGCGCCTGGTCTACGCGGCTCGCCACTATCTGACGCGCCATGCCTCGCCGCCGCCTTGCCGCTTCGACGTCGTTGCGATCGACGGCGAACGGCTCGAATGGCTGCGGGCCGCCTTCGGTGCCGATTGACAGCTCGATACAGCTGCACGGAACCGCGGATCACGAAGCGGTGTCATATCATCGTGAGCATGCTTGAACAACGCATCCAGCGGCACTTCTTCGACAGTGCCGACCTGAAGAACCAGTGCGCCGAGGTCCTGAGCAAGCCGATCGCCGACGCGGTGCAGGCCGTGCTGGGCTGCATCACCGCCGGCGGCAAGGTGCTGGCCTGCGGCAATGGCGGATCGGCCAGCGATGCCCAGCACTTCGCGGCCGAGTTCGTGGGCCGATTCGAACGCGAGCGCCCCGGCCTGGCCGCTGTGGCGCTGAACACCGACACCTCGATCCTCACCGCGATCGGCAACGACTACGACTACAACTCGGTCTTCTCGAAGCAGGTGCAGGCGCTCGGCAACCCCGGCGACGTGCTGCTGGCCATCACCACCAGTGGCAACTCCGCCAACGTGCTGGCCGCCGTCGACGCGGCGCACGACAAGGACATGACGGTCATTGCGCTGACCGGCCGCAACGGCGGCAAGCTCGCCCAGCGGCTGCTGGAGACCGACGTCAACATCTGCGTGCCGCACGAGCGGACCGCGCGCATCCAGGAAGTGCACATCCTTGCGATCCATTGCCTGTGCGATGCGGTCGATGTGCAGCTGCTCGGCGACCAGGACCCCGCATGACCACGACCCACTCTCCCCTTGCCCTGCGCGCGGCGCTGCTCGCCCTGGCCCTGCTGTCCGGCGCCCTGAGCGCCTGCGCGCCGCTGCTCATCGGTGGGGCTGCGGTCGGCGGAGCGCTGGTCTATGGCGACCGGCGCACCTCGGGGGCGCAGCTGGAGGACCAGGCCATCGAGTTGAAGGCCGGGCCGCGCCTCCGCGAGGTGATCGGCGAACGCGGCCACATCAACGTGACCAGCTTCAACCGCACCGTGCTGCTGACCGGCGAGGTGCCGACCGACGCCGACAAGGCGGCGGCCGAGGCGGCGATCACCAAGCTGGAGAACGTGCGCGCCACGCTCAACGAGCTGGTGGTCGCCCCCAACAGCTCGCTGGTGGACCGCTCGAACGACGCCTTGATCACCAGCAAGGTCAAGGCCAGCTACGTCGACGCCAAGGACATCTTCGCCAATGCCTACAAGGTCGTGACCGAGCGGGGCGTCGTGTACCTGATGGGGCGTGTCACCGAGCGCGAGGCCGACCGCGGTGTCGCGATCGCCCGCGGCGTCTCCGGAGTCACCAAGGTCGTCAAGGCCTTCGAGGTGATCACCGAGGACGAACTCGCCGGCTACCGCACCAAGACGGCCCCGGCGGCGAGCCCGACGCCCGCCCGCTGAGCATCGCCCCCGCGGCTCGGGGGTCGTCGCGGTCTCAGCCGAGCCGCCGGATCAGGCTCGAGGTGTCCCAGCGCCGGCCGCCCAGGGCCTGCACGTCGGCATAGAACTGGTCCACCAGCGCCGTGACGGGCAGGCGGGCGCCGTTGCGTTGCGCCTCCTCGAGGCACAGGCCCAGGTCCTTGCGCATCCAGTCGACCGCGAAGCCGAAGTCGAACTTGCCGTCGATCATCGTCGGGCCGCGGTTGTCCATCTGCCAGCTCTGGGCCGCGCCCTTGCCGATCACGCCGAGCACGGCCTGCATGTCGAGGCCGGCCTTCAGGCCGAAGGCGATCGCCTCGGACAGGCCCTGGACCAGCCCGGCGATCGCGATCTGGTTGACCATCTTGGCCAGCTGACCCGAGCCGGCCTCGCCCAGCAGCGTGACCGCCTTCGAGAAGGCCATCGCCACCGGCTGGATCTTGGCGAATGCAGCGGCGTCGCCGCCGCACATCACGGTCAGCATCCCGTTGATCGCCCCGAGATTGCCGCCCGAGACCGGCGCATCGACGAAGGCCAGGCCGCGGGCCGCGGCCGCGGCCGCCAGTTCGCGCGCGATGTCGGCCGAGGCGGTCGTGTGGTCGACGAACACCGCGCCCGGCTTCATGCCGTGGAAGGCGCCGCCCTCGCCGAGGGTCACGGCGCGCAGGTCGGTGTCGTTGCCGACGCAGGCGAAGACGATGTCGGCATCCGTGGCGGCGGCCTGCGGTGTCGGCGCGCTGGCGCCGCCGTACTCGGCGACCCAGGCCTGCGCCTTGGCCGCGGTGCGGTTGTAGACGGTCACACGGTGGCCGGCGCGCGCCAGGTGGCCGGCCATGGGGTGGCCCATCACGCCCAGGCCGAG
>CAZTTC010000259.1:0-4252 GCA_964616015.1 uncultured Methylibium sp.
GGGATCGGCGTGCCCCAGTAGCGCTGGCGGCTGATGCCCCAGTCGCGCAGGCGCCAGGTGGTCTTCTTCCCGCCCAGGCCCTTGTGACTCAGGGCCGCGGCGATGGCATCGACGGCGAGCTGATGGCCCAGGCCGCTGAAGTTGTCGGAGTTGATCGTCACGCCGCGCTGCTTGTCGGCGTACCACTCCTGCCAGCGGTCGTAGTCGAAGTGCTCACCATCGACGTGCACGACCTGCAGGATGTCGATGCCGTACTTCCTGGCGAAGGCGAAGTCGCGCTCGTCGTGCGCCGGCACGCCCATCACGGCGCCGTCGCCGTAGGACATGAGCACGTAGTTGCCGACCCAGACCTCGACCGGCAGGCCGGTCAGCGGGTGCTGCACCGTCAGCCCGGTGCGCCGGCCCTCCTTCTCCTTGGTGGCCAGCTCGGCCTCGGTCGTGCCGCCGGCCTTGCAGGCCTCGATGAAGGCGGCCAGTTCGGGGTCGGACGCGGCGGCGTGCGTGGCGATCGGGTGCTCGGGCGCTACGGCACAGAAGGTCACGCCCATGAGGGTGTCGGCGCGCGTCGTGAACACGTGCATGCGGCCGTCGCCGATCAGCGCACCGCTCGCGTCGCGGATCTCGTGCGGGAAGGCGAAGCGCACGCCCTCGCTCCTGCCGATCCAGTGCTCCTGCATCAGGCGCACGCGCTCGGGCCAGCCGTGCAGGTAGCCGGGGACGGACGGGTCGGCGACGTTGGCCAGCAGCTCGTCGGCGTACTGTGTGATCGCGAGGTAGTAGCCGGGGATCTCGCGCTTCTCGACCAGGGCGCCGCTGCGCCAGCCGCGGCCGTTCTCGACCTGCTCGTTGGCCAGCACGGTCTGGTCGACCGGGTCCCAGTTGACGACCTGGGTCTTGCGGTAGGCGATGCCCTTCTCGAGCATCTTCAGGAAGAACCACTGGTTCCACCGGTAGTAGCCCGGGTCGCAGGTGGCGAGCTCGCGCGACCAGTCGAAGGCCAGCCCGAGCGGCTGCATCTGCGCCTTCATGTCGGCGATGTTGTCGCGCGTCCACTGCGCCGGCGCGACCTTCTTGTCGATGGCGGCGTTCTCGGCCGGCAGGCCGAAGGCGTCCCAGCCCATCGGCATCAGCACGTTCATGCCCTTCATGCGCAGGTAGCGCGCCATCATGTCGTTGATGGTGTAGTTGCGCACGTGCCCCATGTGCAGCTTGCCGCTGGGGTAGGGCAGCATCGAGCAGGCGTAGAACTTGGGGCGGGCCGGGTCTTCGACCACGCGGTGCGCATCGCGCGCGCGCCAGTGCGCATGCGCCGCGGCCTCGACGGCGCTGGGGTCGTAGGAAGGGGCGGGGTTCGGGGCGCTCATGCAGGCTGCGGCAGTGGGGCTGCCGTCTCGAAAGACTGGCCGGATTCTAGGGCGCGGCCCGCGCGGGCGCGGCGTCAGCGCGAGGCGGCGCCGTCGCCCGGCTGGGCCACGAAGGCGATGCGGTTCAGGCCTGCGGCCTGCAGCCGGCCGATCAGCGCCGCGACCTCGCCGTAGGGCACGTGCCGGTCGGCGCGCAGCTGCACCTCGAGGCCGGGCTGGCGGCGCGCGGCCTCGGCGATGCGCGCGTCGAAATCGGCGTCGGCGAGCGGCTCCTCGCCCAGGTGCAGGCGGCCGTCCGGCGTCAGCGCGACGCTGATGAAGGCCGGTGCATCGCCGGGCGTTGCGCCCTCGGCCCGGGGCAGGTCCAGGCGCAGCGCCGAGGTCATCAGCGGCGCGGTGATCATGAAGATCACCAGCAGCACCAGCATCACGTCGATCAGCGGCGTCATGTTGATGTCGCTCATGGGCTGCGGCAGCGCCGCGCGCTCGAGTCGGCCGAAGGCCATGCTCAGCCCTCGTCGCCGCCGGCTTGCGGCGCGTCGAGCAGCATCTCGCGCAGGTCGTGCGCAAAGCCTTCCAGCTCGGCCTCGCTGCCGGCGACGAGCTTGCCGAACACGTTGTAGGCCAGCACGGCCGGGATCGCGACCGCGAGGCCGGCCGCCGTCATGATCAGCGCCTCGCCGACCGGACCGGCGATGCGGTCGATGGTCATGCTGCCGGCCGCAGCGATGCCGATCAGCGCGTGGTAGATGCCCCAGACCGTGCCGAACAGGCCGATGAAGGGCGCGGTCGCGCCGATCGAGGCCAGCAGCACCTGGCCGAACTGCAGCTGCGACAGCACGCCGTGCAGGGCGTCGCGCAGGCGCCGCGTCAACTGCGAGGCGCGCGCGCCCCGCGCCTCGAGCGTGCCGCCGCGGGCGTCCTGCAGGCCGGCGTCGAGCAGCGGCGTCAGGGCGGCCTCGCGGTCCAGCGCGCCCAGTTGCCGGCGGGCCGTGTCGAGATCCGGCGCCGCCCAGAAGGCCGGGACCGCGCGGGCGAGGTCATGCCGCACGCGCCGCAGCAGCCAGGTCTTCCAGAGGATCAGCACCCAGGCGCTGACCGACATCGCCAGCAGCAGCAGCGCGACGAAGCGCGTGACGGCGTCGCCTTCGGCCCAGATCTGACTCAGGCCGGTCACGGCGAACCCTCTCAGGCCGGCTGCGCCGCCGGCAAGCCCAGCACCGCGTCCATGCCGTACAGGCCGCGTTGCCGACCGGCGAGGAAGCGCACGGCGCGCAGGCTGCCTTGCGCGTAGGTGGCGCGGCTCGAGGACTTGTGGGTGATCTCGATGCGCTCGCCGGTGCCGGCGAACAGCACCGTGTGGTCGCCGACGATGTCACCGCCGCGCACGGTGGCGAAGCCGATGGTCGACGGATCCCGCTCGCCGGTCACACCCTCGCGGCCATGGACGGCGCAGGCTTTCAGATCGCGGCCCAGCGCGGCGGCCACGACCTCACCCATCTTCAACGCGGTGCCGCTCGGCGCATCGACCTTGTGGCGGTGATGGGCCTCGATGATCTCGATGTCATAGCCCTCGGCCAGCGCCTTGGCGGCCGTCGACAGCAGCTGCAGCACGACATTCACGCCGACGCTCATGTTGGGCGCCATCACGATCGCGATCCGCTCGGCAGCGGCGGCAATCTCGGCCTGGCCGGCGGCATCGAAGCCGGTGGTGCCGACCACAAGTTGCACGCCGAGCTCGCGGCAGGCCCGCAGGTGCGCGAGCGTGCCCTCGGGGCGGGTGAAGTCGATCAGCACGTCGGCTTGTGCCAGCGCCGCCTGCAGGTCGGCGCGGATCGCCACGCCGCTGGTCTGCCCCAGGAAAGCGGCGGCGTCCTGGCCGAGGGCCGGGGTGCCGGGCAGGTCGAGCGCCGCGGCCAGCACGCAATCGTCGGCCGCGAGCACGGCCTCGATGAGCATGCGGCCCATGCGCCCGGAAGCGCCGGCCACGGCCACGCGCCGGCGGGCCGCACCGGCCCCGGCGGTGCGCTCGACACCGCCCGTCACTGCGGCTCCAGCGGCGGGTAGCTGCGTGCCGGGCCCTGGGGCTCGGCGGTCGCCGCGGGGGTCGGCGTGGCGGGCTTCGCGGGCAGCGGCAGTGCCTTGAGCTGCTCGTCGTTCAGCGCCAGTGTGGGGACGCTGCGAGCCTGGGTCTTGCGGGTGTCGATGGAGACCACGAACTCGCGCTCGCTCGGCAGTTCGTCGGCCTCGAAGGACTTGAGGCCTTCGCCCTCGAACAGCACGGTCACGCGACGCTGCTGGTACGCCGCGCCCTGGCGCCGGATGGTGAACACGTAGTCCCAGCGGTCGGCATGGAAGATGTCGGTCAGCAATGGCGAGCCCAGCACGTCGCGCACTTCGGCCCGGCTCATGCCGGGCTTGATGACGGCGGCCATCTCCTTGGTCACCACGTTGCCCTGGACCACCTCGATGCGGTACGGCGTGATGAGGCCGAACAGGCTTTCGGGAGAGCGCAGCGAGCCGCAGCCCGCGAGCAGCCCGGCCACCGTCAGGGCCAGGAAACGGACGAGGAGCACGGGGCGCATGGCAGGGGTCGGGGCGGCGGGCTGGCAGCCGCGCCGGGCGCGGCGAACGCCCGCGGCGGGCTGCCCGGGCTCGATATGATCGGCACAATTCTAGTAGAGCCCCTCGTGGCCCCGAGGACCCGCCGATGAGCCATGCCGACGACCTGAAGAGCAGCGGATTGAAGGCCACGCTGCCGCGCATCAAGATCCTGGAGGTGTTCCAGACGTCGGCGGTGCGGCACCTGACGGCCGAGGACGTCTACAAGGCGCTGCTGGCCGAGCACTCCGACATCGGCCTGGCGACGGTCTACCGCGTGCTGATGC
>CAZTTC010000260.1:0-4212 GCA_964616015.1 uncultured Methylibium sp.
ATGTCGGCGATGTTGAGGTCGGCCACGGCCATTTGCTTGTTTCCTGGTTGCAGTGAAACCGTTGCAGTCGCAGGAAGGACGTGCCGCGGTCTCGGTTTCCACTTGCGGTCACGGGTGAAACCGACCCGTGCCGTGCTTGTCGTTGCCCCGGTCAGACCGACGCAACGCCCGGCATTATAGGGGCAGCGCGTCGCGCAGGCGCTCGACCCCCTGCCCCAGGCGCGCCGGGTCGCGCGAGGCGAAGCACCAGCGCAGCCAGCCCTCGGCCTCGACCCCGAAAGCCGCGCCCGGGGCCAGGCCGAGCCCGTGCTCGGTGACCAGGCGCTTGGCGCAGGCCAGGGAGTCGCCCTGCCCGGCCACGCGAAAGAAGGCGTACATCCCGCCCCGCGGCACGGCGACCTCCACGCCGGGCAGGGCCTGCAGCGCCGGCAGCAGCGTGTCGCGGCAGCGGCGCAGATGCCCGACGAGCCCCGGCACGAAGCCGTCCGCCCCGGCCAGCGCGGCCAGCCCGGCCCGTTGCACGAACACCGGCGCGCAGGAGGTGTTGAACTCGATCAGCTTGCCGATCGCGTCCAGCAGGCTCTCGGGCACGACCAGCCAGCCCAGGCGCCAGCCGGTCATCAGGAAGCTCTTCGAGAAGCTGTGGGCGACCACCACCCGGTCCTCGGGTTCGCAGACGTCCAGGAAGGACGGCGCGGCGGTGCCGACCCCGTCGAAGTACAGCCGCTCGTAGACCTCGTCGGCGACGATCCAGGTGCCGGTCTTGCGGCAATGCGCCAGGATCGCGGCCTGCTCGTCGCCGGTCAGCGTCCAGCCGGTCGGATTGTTGGGGGCATTGACGACCAGCACCCGGGTGCGCGACGTGACCGCGTCGACCAGCGCATCGAGGTCGAGCCGCCAGGCACCGTGCTGCGGCCGCAGGGCGACGCGCCGGACCTGCGCCCCCAGGATGGCCGGTTGCGCCGCCAGGTTGGGCCAGACCGGCACGACCACGGCGACCTCGTCGCCGGCGCCGGCCAGGGCCTGCATCGCCACCATCAACGCGCTCACGCCCGACGACGTGATGGCGATCCGCCCCGCCGTCACCGGCGGGTGCAGGCTGCTGACGTAGCCGGCCACCGCCTCGCGCAGCTCCGGCAGGCCGAGGTTGTGCGCGTAGAAGGTCTCGCCCCGCGCCAGCGAGGCCACCGCCGCATCGCGGATGAAGCCCGGCGTGACCTCGTCGCCCTCGCCGAACCAGAAGGCCAGCATGCCCTCGCGGCCGATGCCGGCATTGGCCACTTCGCGGATCTTGGAGGCGGGCAGTTGCCGGATCAGGTCGCGCATCGGGGGCTCCGTCGGTGCGGAAGGTCTTGAAAAGAAAAAAGCCGCTCTCAACTCGGCGGCATGGGCAGCCGTCGCTGCCTCCCACGGATTCTAGGAGTTCGCCATGTTCGTCATGCCCATTGCCCGCACCGCCCGCCATCACGGCTACAACGGCCACGCCCGCGACCTGAGCCGCGCCTTCGACCGGCTGTTCGAGGACACCGCCCTGCGCACCTTCACCGGCAGCGACGCCACCCGCCTGCCCGCGGTGGACCTGCGCGAGACCGAGCAAGGCTACAGCGTGCAGGTCGACTTGCCGGGCGTTGCCAGGGAGGACGTCAAGGTCACGATCGACGGCAAGCGCGTGGCCGTCGAGGCCGCTGCCCGTGCCGACAACCCCGCCGCCGACGGCGAGCGCGTGCTGGTGCGCGAGCGCAGCGCCACGGCCTTCGCGCGCAGCTTCACGCTGCCGGTCGAGATCGACGAGGCGGCTTCGCAGGCCAAGCTCGAGAACGGCGTGCTGAGCCTGACGCTGACCAAGAAGCACAAGCCCGCGACTCGGCTGTCGATCGGCTGACGACGGCAGCCCGCTCGCCGGCGACGCCGGGCGAGCCTCGGCAGGGGCAGCGCCCGGCTCGGGGCGGCCCGGCGCCGCGGCTCAGGCCGGTGGGCCGATCTCGGCCAGCGGCCAACGCGGCTGGACGTCGAAGGCGCCGTCGCTGCGTGCGACGGTGCAGCCCGCCTGCAGGCGCATCGCCGCCGCCAGCGCGATCATGGCGCCGTTGTCGGTGCACAGTGCGAGCTCGGGATAGTGCACGCGCACGCTGCGCCGGCCGCAGGCCGCATCGAGCTGCTGCCTGAGCAGGCGATTCGCACCGACCCCGCCCGCCACCACCAGGCGGTCCAGCCCGCTGCGATCGACCGCAGCCAGCGACTTCTTCACCAGCACCTCGACGATGGCCGCCTGCGTCGCGGCCGCCAGGTCGGCCCGTGCCTGCTCGCAGGGACTGCTGCCGAGCTTGAGCGCCTGGGTGCGGACCGCCGTCTTGAGCCCGGCGAAGGAGAAGTCGAGATCCCCGCTGTGCAGCAAAGGCCGCGGCAGGGCGTGCGAACGCGCATCGCCGAACTCGGCCAGCCGCGCCAACGCCGGCCCGCCCGGATAGCCCAGGCCCAGCAACTTGGCCGACTTGTCAAAGGCCTCGCCGGCGGCATCGTCGATGGTCTCGCCGAGCAACTCGTAGTCGCCGACCCCGCCGACGCGCATCAGCTGCGTGTGTCCGCCCGAGACCAGCAGCGCCACGAAGGGAAAGCTCGGTGGATCGGCCGACAGGAAGGGCGACAGCAGATGCCCCTCGAGGTGATGCACGCCCAGCGCCGGCTTGCCGATGGCGGCGGCGAGCGCGCACGCGACCGCGCTGCCGACCAGCAGGGCGCCGGCCAGGCCGGGTCCGCGCGTGTAGGCCACGACATCGACATCGGGGAGCTCGCGCCCGGCCTCCGCCAGCACCTGCCGCGTCAGCGGCAGCACACGGCGGATGTGATCGCGCGAGGCCAGCTCGGGCACCACGCCGCCGTAGTCGGCGTGCATCGCGACCTGGCTGTGCAGGGCGTGCGCCAGCAGGCGCGGCACGGCGTCGCCGGCCGCCTCGACGAGCGCGACGCCGGTCTCGTCGCAGGAGGACTCGAATCCCAGGATCAGCATGGCGGCAGTGTAGTGAGCGGCTCCGCCGCGTCGCGGACGCGACACGGCGGCCGCGGGTCGCGCCCAGCCGCCCGCCGTTTTCAATTGGTCACAAGGCGGCTGTGGCGAATCGCACGAATCGCCTGCGGACCCGCCTTCCGGTTGTCATGCCGGATCGTTACCCTGCATCCACAGCGGGGACGACCCGCATCCGGAGTCGTTGGGGACCATGAAACAGTACAAGCTGGCCGCCTGGCCCGACCTGCCTGCCGCGTTCCACCGCACCGCCTACCGGCGCATGCTGCACCAGATGTCGCAGCGCTTCGTCTCGGTGCAGCAGCTCATGCGCGCCAGTGGCCTGACGCGCAACGCCGTCGTGCAGTTCCTCGACACGTTGTCGGAGCGCGCGCTGCTGGTCGAGCGCGAGCACGCGAGCCGCGACTCGCTGTTCGACAGCCTGATGCCGCTGGCCTGGCTGCGTCGCACCTTCGCCGCCGAGGGACGCCCCTGAGGCCTTGATCCGGCGCCGCGAACCAGCCCGCCCCGCGCGGGCTTTTTGCTGTCCGGCTTCTGGTGCGGCTGGCGCGCTCCTTGCACCGGATGCGACATGGTCGCGTCCCAGGCTCTTCGCATCGTCATCGTTGCACCGGAATCGCTCACGCCGACCGCGGACGACACGGACGCGGTCGTCGAGGCCGCCCGATCGCGCAGCCTGCGCATCGGCCTGCTGGCCGACGGCTACAACATCGTCGCGGTGCTGCCGAGCGATGCCTTCCTGCCGGACCGCATCTCGCAGATCCAGCCCGACATGATCATCGTCGACGCTCAGAGCGAGGCGCGCGACACGCTCGAGCACGTGGTGATGTCGACGCGCGACGAGCGCCGTCCCATCGTGCTGTTCACCGACGATGCCGACACCAGCCACGTCGGCGATGCCATCGCCGCCGGGGTCACCGCCTACGTGGTGGCCGGCCTGGCACCGGAACGCATCAAACCGGTGCTCGACGTCGCGATGGCGCGCTTCCGGCACGAGGAGCAGCTCCGCGCGGAGCTCGAGGACGCGCGGACCCAGCTCAGCGACCGCAAGCTCATCGACCGCGCCAAGCGCCTGCTGATGGCGCGCCAGGGCCTTGGTGAAGACGAGGCCTACGCCCGCCTGCGCAAGACCGCCATGGACCGCGGCCTGCGCATCGCCGAGGTCGCACAGCGCCTGATCGACATCGCCG
>CAZTTC010000261.1:0-4193 GCA_964616015.1 uncultured Methylibium sp.
CCCTGGCAGTGGCGCTGGGGCCTGGCCTTCCTGACCCAGTGCACCGACGGCGCCTTCGAGCGCAACGTGCAGCAGCTGGTGGCGCTGGGCCGCTACAGCCACGAGTCGCTGAAGGGCCTGGTCGCGCAGACCGGCATCGAGTACGACCGCGTCGAGCGCGGCATCCTGCACTTCTTCGGCAGCCAGAAGGACCTCGAGGCCGGCGCGGCCGGCGCCGAGGTGATGCGCCGGCACGGCGTCGATCGTCGCGTGCTTTCGCGCGAGGAGGTGCTGAAGGTCGAGCCGGCGCTCGCGAGCTACGGCACGCGCATCGCCGGCGGCACCTACACGCCCGGGGACGAGTCCGGCGACGCACGCGTCTTCACGCAGGAACTCGCCAGGCGCTGCATCGCCCGCGGCGCGCGCTTCCTGTTCGGCCACGGCATCGAGAGCCTGTCGCAAGAGAGCGGCCGCATTGCCTGCGCACAGGTGCGCGAGCTGGCCACCGGCAGGACGATGGCGCTGCAGGCCGACGCCTACGTCGCCGCGATGGGCTCGTACACCGCCCCGCTGCTGCGGCCGCTGGGCGTGAACCTCAACATCTATCCGGCCAAAGGCTATTCGGCGACGCTGAAGCTCAAGCGGCCGGAACGCGCCAGCGTCGTCAGCATGATCGACGACGCCCGCAAGATCGCGATCTCGCGCCTGGGCGACCGGGTCCGCATCGCCGGCACGGCCGAGCTCTCCGGCTACGACACCGGCCTGGACAGCGCCACCTCGCGCGTGCGCTGCCAGGCGCTGGTCAGGCGCTACGAAGAGATCTTCCCCGGCGTCGCCGAGCTGGACGAGCCCAACTTCTGGGCCGGCCTGCGCCCCAGCACGCCGACCAACATCCCCTACATCGGCCGCAGCAAGCTGGGCAATCTGTGGATCAATGCGGGCCACGGCACGCTCGGCTGGACGCACGGCGCCGGCTCGGGTCGCGCGCTGGCCGAGCTGATCAGTGGCCAACGCCCCGCGCTCGAGTTCGGCTTCTATGGCGAGCGCCCGGCCTCGGCCTGGGCTTCGGTGCACCGCACGCTGGTCCCCGGCGCCTGAGCCGCGACACGGCGCGACGGCTGCACAATGCGCCGGCCATGGTCACCGTCACGTTCACGGCCCATCTGCAGCGCCACTTCGACTGCGCGCGGCACGAGCTGCAGGCGTCGACGCTCGGCGACGCGCTGGCCCAGGTGTTCGCCACTCAGCCGCAGGCGCGCGGCTACATCCTCGACGACCAGGGCGCGCTGCGCCAGCATGTGGCGGTGTTCATCGACGGCCAGCGTGCGCGCGATCGCCAGCGCCTGCGCGACCCCCTGCGCCCCGACGCGCAGGTGCACGTGCTGCAGGCACTGACCGGCGGCTGAGGCCGCCTCGTCCGCCCGGAGAGCCCCATGTCCGACCAGCTCTGGATCGCCACCCGCAAGGGCCTGATGCACTGGGACCGCGCCGACGCCGGCTGGCGACACCGCCAGGCGCACTTCCTCGGCGATCCGGTCAGCCACGTGCTGGCCGACCCGCGCGACGGGGCGCTGTACGCGTCGCTGAATCTCGGGCACTTCGGCTGCAAGCTGCGGCGCAGCGACGACGGCGGTCGCAGCTGGCAGGAGGTCGCTGCACCGGCCTACCCACCCAAGCCCGAGGGCAGCGCGGACCCGACGCCCTGGGACCTCAAGCTCATCTGGACCCTCGTGCCGGGCGGCACGGACGAGCCCGGCGTGCTGTGGGCCGGCACCCTGCCCGGCGGCCTGTTCCGCTCGCCCGATCGCGGCGCGAGCTGGCAGTTGGTCGAGTCGCTGTGGCAGCGCCCCGAGCGGGCCGAATGGGTGGGCGGCGGCTACGACTTCCCGGGCATCCACAGCGTGCTGGTGGACCCGCGCGACAGCCAGCGCCTCGTCGTCGGCGTCTCCTGCGGCGGCGTGTGGCGCAGCGAGGACGGCGGCGCGAGCTGGGCGCTGTCGGCCCAGGGCATGCGAGCGGCCTACATGCCCGCCGAGTTGGCCTGGCACCAGAACATCCAGGACCCGCACAGCATCGTGCAGTGCGCGGCGACGCCCGACACGCTCTGGGCCCAGCACCACAACGGCATCTTCGTGAGCCGCGACGGCGCGCGCAGCTGGCAGGAGATCGGGCAGGCCGGGCCGTCGGTGTTCGGCTTCGCGGTCGCGGTGCATCCGCGCGATCCGCAGACGGCGTGGTTCGTGCCCGCGGTCAAGGACGAGTGCCGCGTGCCGGTCGATGGACAACTGGTCGTGACGCGCACCCGCGATGGCGGCGGCAGCTTCGAGAGCCTCTCCGAAGGCCTGCCGCCCGCACCCGGCTACGACCTCGTCTACCGGCATGCGCTGGTCGTCGATGCGACGGGCCAGCGCCTCGCGATGGGATCGACCGGCGGCAATGCCTGGCTCAGCGAGGACGGCGGCGACACCTGGTTCACCCTGAGCACCCACCTGCCCCCGATCAGTGCACTGAGCTTCGGATGAGGCCGCGAGGCTGTACCCGGCTACAGCCTCCTCGCGACGGGTCGTGACGTTGTGCGCACGCATCTCCTACGTTCGGGGGATGGGTGTGCAATGACCCGCCTCCTACATTGCCCACAACCGCTGTCACACGGTAAGCATCAGAGAACACGCGACGGCATCGAGGCGATAACAAGAATCCCCGCGCCGCGCGATCACCGGTCCCAACGACGTCCTTTCTGAAGGACTTCACAGCCCACCCCGCAACGGGTGGGCTTCTTTTTTGTCCGTCAGTTGTCGAAGCCGCCGGCCATTGCCAGCTTCAGGTGGTCGACCAGTGCCCGCACGGCGCGCGGTACCTGCGGGCTGAAGGGGCGCAGCGCGTAGATCGCGTCGCCGAAGAAGCCGACCGGCCGCCACGGCGCCAGCAGCTCGCGCAGGCGCCCCGACTTCAGGGCGCCGGCCGCGCTGAAGTCCGGCAGCAGACCGATCCCCAGGCCGGCCACGACCAGGTCGCGCAGCACTTCCGAGTTGTTGGCGCGCAGCGGACCGCTCACCGTGACGCGCACGCGCTCGGGCTCGGCACCGCGGCTGCCCTTGCCAGCCGCCGGCTTCTCGAACGGCCACACCGCCGGCCCGGGCCGCAGGTAGGGCAGGCAATCGTGGGCCGCCAGTTCGCCCGGGTGCGCCGGCGTGCCGCGCCGCCGCAGGTAGGTGGGCGACGCCACCAGCAGCGTGCGCGACGGGCACAACCTCCAGGCGACGTGGTGGTCCGGCGGCGCGCTGGTGTGGCGCACGGCCAGGTCATAGCCCTCGTGCGGCAGGTTGGCCAGGCGGTCCGACAGGTCGAGCTCGACGCGGATGCCGGGCCAGGCGCGCAGGAAGGCCTCGAGGCGCGGCGCCACCTGCTGGCGCCCCAGCGCCACCGGCGCGGTCAGCCGCACCAGACCCTGCGGCTGCGAGGCCAGGTCGCGCACGCCGTGCAGGCTCTGCTCGATCTGCGCGAAGCTGCCCGTGGTCTCGTCGACCAGCTGCTTGCCGGCCTCGGTCAGGCGCACGCTGCGCGTCGTGCGTGCCAGCAGCGGCACGCCGACCGCGCGCTCCAGCTCGGCCATCCGCTGGCTGACCGCGGCCTTGGACAGACCCAGCCGCTGAGCGGCCAGGGTGAAGCTGCCGCTTTGCGCGATCACGCCGAGCGCGTGGACATGGGACCACCAGGCGGTCCGGGTGTCGGTGTTCATGCCTTCATTGTTCATCCAAACGAACAATGAAGTCACCGGGAACCGCTGGTCAGGCGACGCCCAGGCGCCTAATCTCCGCCCACTGCACTGCAAGGAGATCGACCATGGGCGCGCCCGAAGCCTTCACCGCCACCGCCGAGATCGGCCACTTCATCGCCGGCCGCCCGGTCGCCAGCGGCAGCGGCCGCCGGCAGGCGGTCTACAACCCGGCCACCGGCGCGGTGGCACGGCAGGTCGCGCTGGCGTCGGCCGACGTGGTGAACGCCGCGGTCGCCGCCGCGAAGGCCGCGTTCCCGGCCTGGTCCGAGCAGCCGCCGCTCAAGCGCGCGCGCGTGCTGACCAAGTTCCTGCAGCTGCTCAACGAGCAGCGCGACACGCTGGCCGCGATGATCACCGCCGAGCACGGCAAGGTCTTCACCGACGCCCAGGGCGAGGTGACGCGCGGCATCGAGATCGTCGAGTTCGCCTGCGGCGC
>CAZTTC010000262.1:0-4173 GCA_964616015.1 uncultured Methylibium sp.
TCTTGCCGTTGATGTTCATCGCGTCCGAGCCGCACACGCCCTCGCGGCAGGAGCGCCGGAACGACAGCGTGGGGTCGAGCGCCTTGAGCTTCATCAGCGCGTCGAGCAGCATGCGCTCCGAGCCGTCGAGCTCGACCTGCAGCGTCTGCATGCGCGGCTTGGCGTCGGCGTCCGGGTCGTAGCGGTAGATCTGGAAGGTGCGGGTGTCGGCCATGGGTGTACTCAGAAGGTCCGGACCTTGGGCGGTACCGACTCGGCGGTGAGCGGCTTCATCTGCACCGGCTTGTAGTCGAGCCGGTTGCCCTCGCTGTACCACAGCGTGTGCTTCATCCAGTCGCGGTCGTTGCGGCCCAGCGGGAACTCGGCGTCGTCCTGCGGGCGCTCGTAGTCGCGCACCAGGTGGGCGCCGCGGCATTCCTTGCGCGCTGCGGCCGAGACGATGGTCGCCTGCGCGGCCTCGATCAGGTTCTCGACCTCGAGCGCCTCGACGCGCGCGGTATTGAAGACCTTCGACTTGTCCTTCAGGCCGATGGCCTTGACACGCTCGGCAAGGGCTGCGATCTGCTGCTGACCCTCGTCGAGCGCGGCCTGCGTGCGGAACACGCCGGCATGCTTCTGCATCGACTGGCGGATCTCGTTCGCGACGTCCTGGGCGTACTCGCCGGAGCTCGCGCCGTCCAGGCGCGCCAGGCGCGCCAGCGAGCGGTCGGCCGCGTCCTTCGGCAGGTCCTTGTGTGCCTTGTTCTTCTGTGCGAACTCGACGATGTGGTTGCCGGCCGCGCGGCCGAACACCAGCAGATCCAGCAGCGAGTTGGTGCCCAGCCGGTTGGCACCGTGCACGCTGACGCAGGCGCATTCGCCCACGGCGTACAGGCCGTTGACGATGGTGTTGGGATTGCCGTCCTTCGGCACCACCACCTGCCCGTGGATGTTGGTCGGCACGCCACCCATCTGGTAGTGGATGGTCGGCACCACGGGAATCGGCTCCTTGGTAATGTCGACGTTGGCGAAGTTGTGGCCGATCTCGTAGACACTCGGCAGGCGCTTCATGATGTCGGCCGCGCCGATGTGCGTCATGTCGAGGACGATGTAGTCCTTGTTCGGCCCGCAGCCGCGCCCTTCGATGATCTCCTGGCCCATGCAGCGCGAGACGAAGTCACGCGGCGCCAGGTCCTTGAGGGTCGGCGAATAGCGCTCCATGAAGCGTTCGCCATGGCTGTTGCGCAGGATCGCCCCCTCGCCGCGGCAGCCCTCGGTCAGCAGCACGCCGGCGCCAGCCACGCCGGTCGGGTGGAACTGCCAGAACTCCATGTCCTCGAGCGGCAGGCCGGCGCGCGCCGCCATGCCCAGGCCGTCGCCGGTGTTGATGAAGGCGTTGGTGCTGGCCGCGTAGATGCGCCCCGCGCCACCGGTGGCCAGCAGCACGGTCTTGCCCTGCAGGATGTGGACGTCGCCGGTCTCCATCTCGAGCGCGGTCACGCCGACCACGTCGCCCTCGGCGTCGCGGATCAGGTCGAGCGCCATCCACTCGACGAAGAACTGCGTGCGCGCCTTGACGTTCTGCTGGTACAGCGTGTGCAGCATGGCGTGGCCGGTGCGGTCGGCCGCCGCGCAGGCGCGTTGCACGGGCTTCTCACCGTAGTTGGCGGTGTGCCCGCCGAAGGGGCGCTGGTAGATCGTGCCGTCGGGGTTGCGGTCGAAGGGCATGCCGAAGTGTTCGAGCTCGTACACGACCTTCGGCGCCTCGCGGCACATGAACTCGATCGCGTCCTGGTCGCCGAGCCAGTCGGAGCCCTTGACGGTGTCGTAGAAGTGGTAGTGCCAGTTGTCCTCGGACATGTTGCCGAGCGAGGCACCGATGCCGCCCTGCGCGGCCACCGTGTGCGAGCGCGTCGGGAAGACCTTGGACAGCACCGCCACGTTCAGGCCGGCACGCGCCAGCTGCAGCGAAGCCCGCATGCCGGAGCCGCCGGCGCCGACGATGACGACGTCGAACTTGCGGGTCGGAAGTTTCGCGCTCATGAACTCACAGCCTCCAAAGCACCTGGACCGCCCAGCCGCTGCAGCCCACCAGCCACGCGATCGTGGCCACCTGCAGCACCAGCCGCACGCCGACCGGCTTGACGTAGTCCATCCAGATGTCGCGCACGCCGACCCAGGCATGCCAGGCCAGCGAGACGATGACAACGAAGCTCAGCACCTTCATCCACTGCGACGAGAAGATCGCAGCCCAGCGCTCGTAGCCCAGCGGGCCGCCGAACAGCAGCTGCACCAGCAGCACGATCGTGAACAGGGCCATCAGGCCGGCCGTGACGCGCTGGCTGAGCCAGTCGCGCAGGCCGTAATGGGCGCCGACGACGACGCGCTTGGATCCGTAGGTCGGGGTCATCGTCGCTCCTCAGAAGAAAAGCCGGACGGCGAGCGCCAGCGTGAGCAGCGTGCTCAGGCCGAGGGTCACCAGCGCCGACAGGTGGCCCACCTCCTTGCTGACCGCATGCGACATGTCCATCCACAGATGGCGCAGGCCGGCGATGAAGTGCACGAGGTAGGCCCAGATCAGCGCCAGCGCGACCAGCTTCATGACGAAGCCCGGCAGGAAGCCGACACCCGCCGAGAACGCGCTGGTGAAGCGCTCGTAGCTGATCTCGGAGCTGAGGCTCACGTCGAACAGCCACACCACGAAGGGCAGCAGCACGAACATCAGCGCGCCGCTGATGCGATGCAGGATCGACACGACCCCCGCCGGTGGCAGGCGATAGCCGAGGATCTGCGTGACGTGGATGTTGCGGTAGACCGGACGGGGCCGGCTGGCGGTGCTGTCTGTCATGCCCAAGACCTTGTCGTTATCGGTAGAACCCGGCGATGTTATTGCATTGCAGCAGATCGCTCGGCCATGCCGTGGATCGCCATGGCGCTCAGCTCAGTTCGTTGCGGTAGTGGTGGTTGCTCGTGTCGTACAGGCCGCGGCGCAGCTCCACCGGCTTGTCGCCATAGGTGAGCGTACGCCGCTCGACGCTGAGCAGCGGCGCGCCCTCCTGCACGCCGAGCAGCGGCGCATCCGCTGCGCCGGCCGCCACCGCACGCACCTTCTCCTCGGCGCGGATCATGCGCACGCCGAACTCGGTCTCGAACAGCGCGTACAGCGGTCCGCGGTAGTCGCTCAGGCGCTCGGCGGTCAGCCCCTTGAACAGCAGGCCCGGCAACCACAGGTCGTCGAGCACCACCGGCCGCCCACCGAAGTACAGCAGCCGGCGCACCTGGATGACCGGGTCGCCCGCCTTCAGGTCGAGCAGGCGCGCCACCTCGGCCGGCGCGCGCAGGCGCTTGCAATCGATGAAGCGGCGCTCGACCGGGCCTGGCTTCTGGTCGGGCTCGGGCACGAGGCGCAGGAAGCGGTATTGCACCTGCTCCTCGGCATGCGTGGCGACGTAGGTGCCCTTGCCCTGGCGCCGCACCACGAGGTTCTCGGTGGCGAGTTCGTCGATCGCCTTGCGCACCGTGCCCTGGCTGACCTTGTACCGCGCGGCGAGGTCCATCTCGCTGGGGATGGCCTCCCCGGGGCGCCACTCGCCGGCCTGGAGGCTGCGCGTGATCAGCGCCTTGATCTGCTGGTACAGCGGGCTGAAGGCAGGCCCGGCGGCGTCGAGCGCGATCTCGTCGAGCGCGGGGGACGGGGGCAGCGCGGCAGCCATCGCCCGATTGCATCACAGCCGGGCCCGCCGGCACCCCAAAGCCATGAAAGATGTCTTATATAAGACACAAGATTCAAGCCGCCGGCGCGGCGGGGTCCTCGACTGCTCCTACACTTGACGCACGTTCCCGCCGCGCGCACCGGCGCGCGGCCGACCCTATCCGCCCGACCCCTCTTCCGGAGCCTCACCATGAGCAAGAAACCCGTCCGCGTGGCCGTCACCGGAGCCGCCGGCCAGATCGGCTACGCGCTGCTGTTCCGCATCGCCTCCGGCGAGATGCTGGGCAAGGACCAGCCCGTGATCCTGCAACTGCTCGAGATCCCGGACGAGAAGGCCCAGAAGGCGCTGAAGGGCGTGATGATGGAACTCGAGGACTGTGCCTTCCCGCTGCTGGCCGGCATGGAAGCGCATGGCGACGCCAACGCAGCCTTCAAGGACACCGACTACGCGCTGCTGGTCGGCGCCCGCCCGCGCGGCCCCG
>CAZTTC010000263.1:0-4162 GCA_964616015.1 uncultured Methylibium sp.
GACGAGAACTACGCGCGCGAGGTGATGCAGCTGTTCTCGATCGGCCTGTACCAGCTCAACCAGGACGGCACGCCGCAGCTGGCGGGGGGCCTGCCGATCGAGACCTACACGACCGCCGACGTGCAGGGGCTGGCCAAGGTCTTCACCGGCTGGAGCTGGTACGCCGGCCCCAGCCTCAGCGACCGCACCAGCAGCCGGTTCTTCGGTGGCAATGCCAACGCCGACCGCGACTGGCAGGCCATGGTGGCCTACAACAAGTACGCGGCCAACACCGACTTCCACTCGGCGTCGGAGAAGAGCTTCCTCGGCCGCACCATCGCCGCCCAGGGCAGCAACCCCGATCCCGAGGGCGACCTGACCACCGCGATCGACACGCTGTTCAACCACCCGAACGCCGGGCCCTTCCTGTGCCGGCAGCTGATCCAGCGGATGGTGACCAGCAATCCGTCGCCGGCCTACGTGGGCCGTTGCGCCAGCGCCTTCGCCGGCGCGGCGGGCGGCGTGCGCGGCGACATGCAGGCGGTGATCCGCGCCATCCTGCTGGACACCGAAGCGCGCAGCTACAGCGTGGTCGACGTGCAGTACGGCAAGCTGCGCGAGCCGGTGCTGCGCCTGGCGCACTGGATGCGCGCCTTCAAGGCCAGCGTCGCCGACACCGGCGGGCGCTTCCGCGGCATCGGCAACACCGACGATCCGGCGACCGCGCTGGGCCAGACGCCGATGCGCTCGGGCTCGGTCTTCAACTTCTACCGGCCGGGCTACACGCCGCCCAACACCACGATCGCGACGGCCGGGCTGGTGGCCCCCGAGCTGCAGATCGCGCACGAGGTGTCCGTCGCCGGCTACCTGAACTACCTGCGCAACTGGGTGCCGATCAGCACCTCGGCCTCGCGCTACGTGCGGCAGGACTACAGCGCCGAGCTGGCGCTCGCCGACAACCCCGCGGGCCTGGTGGACCGCATGAACCTGCTGCTGATGTCGTCGCAGATGGGCGACGCGCTGCGCGCGACGATCGTGGCCGCCGTGAGCTCGCGCGTGGTGCCGGCGCCGGTCACCAACAGCAGCGGCGTCGTCACCAACCAGACCACCATCGACAACGCGAGGCGGGACCGCGTCTACATCGCGATCTTCCTGACGATGGCCTCGCCCGACTACCTGATCCAGAAGTGAGCCGGAGTTCGCCATGACGAAGATCAACGCCTCCCGCCGCGAGTTCCTGCGGGCCGCCTCGGTCCTGGGCGGCACCGTCGGCACCGCCGCCGCGCCGCTGGCCCTCAACCTGACGATGATGGGCAACGCGGCCGCGCAGTCGACCGGCTACCGCGCCATCGTCTGCCTCTTCCTCTACGGCGGCAACGACTCGGCCAACATGGTGCTGCCGACCGACGCCACCTCCTGGAGCGCCTACACCTCGACGCGCTCGACCGCGCCCGACCCCATCGCCCTGCGGCCGGTGGGCACGGCACGCGATCTGGCAGCGAACTCGGCGCTGCTCGACTACCTGGGCGGCGTGCTGCCGGTGACGCCGGACTTCACGCGCTTCGCGTCGCCGAACAACACGCGGACCTATGCGGTGCACCCGGCGATGCCGGAGGTGCAGTCGCTGTTCGGCCAGGGCCGCCTGGGCATCGTCGCCAACGCCGGTCCGCTGGTCGAGCCGCTGGCCAACAAGGCGGCCTACCGCTCGAGCGCGACGCGCAAGCCGGCCAAGCTGTTCTCGCACAACGACCAGCAGTCGACCTGGCAGGCCCTGGCGCCCGAGGGTGCGCGCGTCGGCTGGGGCGGACGCCTCGGCGACCTGGTCGCGTCCGGCAACGGGCAGGCGATCTTCACCAACATCTCGGCGTCGGGCAACGCGGTCTTCATGGCCGGCAACACGGTGTTCCAGTACCAGGTGGGCAGCGGCGGCGCGACCGCGATCCGCGGCCTGCCGGGGGTCGATGCCAACTTGTTCGGATCGGCCGCCGCCGGGACGGCGCTGCAGAACATCGTCACCGCCGACAACCAGCACCTGTTCGCGAAGGAATACGCCGCGATCACGAAGCGCTCGGTCGATGCGCGCGTGCAGTTTCAGGCAGCCTACACGCCGACCGACACCGACGTGCCCGCGATCACGCAGTACACCAGCCCGCTGACGCGCCTGCCGGCCAACAACGCGCTGGCGACGCAACTGCGCACCGTGGCGCGCATCATCGCCGCCAGCTCGGCGCTCGGCGCCACGCGGCAGGTCTTCTTCGTCAGCATGGGCGGCTTCGACACCCACGACAACCAGAACCGCAGCCATGCGGACCTGATGGCGCGGCTGTCGCATGCGGTCGGCGAGTTCGACCGCATCCTCGGCACGGCGCGCGACCAGGTCGCGCTGTTCACGGCCTCGGACTTCGGGCGCACCTTCACCAGCAACGGCGACGGCACCGACCACGGCTGGGGCGCTCACCACTTCGTCTACGGCGGCGCGGTGCGCGGGCGCGAGATCTACGGGCGCTTCCCGACCGTCGGCCTGAACCACGACGACGAGGTCGGCTCGGGCAGCTTCCTGCCCGGCGTCGCGGTCGACCAGATCGGCGGCACGCTCGGCCGCTGGTTCGGCGTCAGCGACGGCGATCTGGACACGGTGTTCCCCAACCTGAACCGCTTCCAGCGTGACCTCGGCTTCATGATCTGAGGCCGCGTCACGGCGAAACGCCGGCTTACATCTGAGCGCCGGCGTCTCGAAACGCTGCGCCCTGATGCCTGTCCAATTCGATTGGAAGGAGTCGAGATCATGGATAACACACAAGTGAACCCGCCGCCGGCGACCCTGCCGCGCTGGATCTGGATCGCGGCCGGCGCTGTTGCGCTGACCCTGGCCGGCATTGCCAGCGCCCTGGCGCTGCAGAACGCGCGTCAGGCCGCGGCGCCTGCGGGCGACAAGCCGGTCGCGGCCGTCGTGCCCACGGCGCCGCGTGCGGCGGTGAAACCCGTCGGTGCGACCTGCGCTCAATGCGGTGTGGTCGAGTCGGTGCAGACCGTCAAGCTCAAGGGCGAAGCCAGCGGTGTCGGCGCGGTCGCCGGCGGTGTGCTGGGCGGCGTGGTCGGCAACCAGTTCGGCAAGGGCAATGGGCGCACGGCGATGACGGTGCTGGGCGCCGTCGGCGGCGGCGTGGCCGGCCACGAGGTCGAGAAGAACGTCAAGGCCAGGACCGTCTTCAGCGTGAAGCTGCGCATGGACGACGGCACGACCCGCACATTGCAGCAGGCCGAGGCACCGGCGGTCGGCGCGCGGGTCCAAGTCGAAGGTTCGACGCTGCGCGTGATCTGATCGCGGCGGCGAGCACGCCGATCGCGGCGCACGACCCGGGCTGCCCAGCGGCCGCCGCGGATGCGGCGGCGCCGGTCCGCCAGCGGCCCTCCCTCGAGGGGAGCGGCGAAGCCGCCACGGGGGCGGTCATTTCAGCACGCGGCGGTACTGGATGGCTTCGGCCATGTGCGCCACCGCGATCGTGTCCGAGCCCGCCAGGTCGGCGATGCTGCGGGCCACGCGCAGCAAGCGGTGCTGGCTGCGGGCCGACCAGCCGAGGCGGCCGGCCGCCTTCTGCAAGAACTGACTCGCTGCGGCATCGATGGCCGCATGGCGGTCGAGCGCGTCGCTTTCCAGCAGGGCATTGCTGCAGCCCTGGCGCGCGTGCTGGCGCTCGCGGGCGCGCGCCGCGCGGGCCGCGATGGCGTCGCCGGGTTCACCGTCGGGCGCTGCTGCCAGGGCCTCGGGGGCGACGGCGGGCACCTCGACTTGCAGGTCCACGCGGTCCAGCAGCGGACCGCTGATCCGCCGCTGGTAGCGGGCGATCTGGTCGGCCGAGCAACGGCAGGCCTTCAGCGGCGAGCCTGCGTGTCCGCAGGGGCAGGGGTTCATCGCCGCGATCAGCTGGAAGCGCGCCGGGAACTCGGCCTGGCGCGCGGCGCGCGAGATCGTGATGCGCCCGGTTTCCAGCGGCTCGCGCAGCGCCTCGAGCGCGCTGCGCGGGAACTCGGGCCATTCGTCGAGGAAGAGCACCCCGTGGTGGGCGAGCGAGATCTCGCCCGGGCGCGGTGGCGAGCCCCCACCCACCAGCGCCACCGACGAGGCGCTGTGATGCGGCGAGCGCACGACGCGTTGGCGCCAGCGCCCGGCGTCGAAGCAGCC
>CAZTTC010000264.1:0-4150 GCA_964616015.1 uncultured Methylibium sp.
CGCGCTACTTCATGACCATCCCCGAGGCCGCGCGCCTGGTCGTGCAGGCCGCCGCCATCGGCGAGACCGGCCAGGTGCTGGTGCTGGACATGGGCGAGCCGGTGCGGATCGTGGACCTGGCGCGGGACCTGATCCGGATGGCGGGGCACGGCCCGCAGGACATCGAGATCGTGTTCAGCGGCCTGCGGCCCGGCGAGAAGCTCCATGAGGAGTTGCTGGTCGACGCCGAGGCAACGATTGCCACGCCGATTGCACAGCTGCGCGTCGCGCAACTCGCTCCGCAAGAGGCACCGATCGCGGAGCTGCTGCTGCCCGCGCGAGGCGACGAGGCGCTGTCCGACGATGCCATGGTGCGCGAATTGCTCGGGCGTGCCGTGCCTGAGTACCGTCATGTCGGGTGAGCCAGAGGAGGGCAGTCTGTACAGTGTCAAAGCCCAGGCTTGAAACTGTACAGATGCTGCCCCGTCGCGCCGCGATCACTCTGCAAGCCCCGGCCCCGGGCTTCCCGCTCGTGCCGCTCACCGGGCCCCCCAGTCCGGCAAGACGGCGGCATGCGCATGGGCCACTACACGCCCACCGGATCGCAGCAGTTCGGCCTGATGGACGGCACACGCAGTCTCTGGCCGGCCGCGTGGGCATGCTCACCCTGCTGCCGGTGAGCCATGCCGAATCACCGCTGCCAGCAACCCGCACAGCATGGCCCGGCACGACACCCTCGAGCAGCGACTGTGACGCGGTGGCTTCCCCGCTCTCGACGTGGCCGATCGGGAACTGCACCCTGCGCCGTGGTCCGCGGCCTACGTGGCGACCTACATCGAACGCGACGTGCGGCAGGTGCTCAACGTCGGCAATCGGTTGAGCTTTCAGCGCTTCGTGTCCCTGTGCGCGGCGCGCAGCGGCCAGCTGCTGAATCTCCACAGCCTGGCCGGCGACTGCGGCATCAGCCAACCGACCGAGCGCCAGTGGCTCACCGCGCTGCAAGCCGGCCACCGGGTCACGCTGCTGGCGCCGCACCACCGCAGTGTCGGCAAACGGCGGGTCACGACGCCCAAGCTGTACATCTTGGACAGCAGCCTGCTGTGTCATCTGCTGCGTACCGTCAGCCCCGACGATCTGCACGCGCACGCCCTGCGAGGTGCCGTGTTCGAGACCTGGGTCGTCGGTGAGACCCTCAAGCACTGCCATCAGCTCGGCGTGTCGCCCGACCCGTACTTCTGGCGCGACAACCACGGCTTGGAAGTCGACCTCCTGTCCGAGCACCGCGCTAGGTTTGCGTGAATCAACGTCGGCCCAGGCCGGCGCCGAGGCGGGCGTCTGACAGATCGCCCCGGGGCGACCCGGTGACTGCGCGCACCCGGAGATCAAGCGCTACGTCATGATCGTGTTCAACGGCCTGCGGCCCGACGAGATGCTGTACGAGGAGTTGCCGGCACATGACGAGGCAAGGCGGCCGACGCTCTCGGCGACTGAGGGCGTTGCCGGCCTGATGCCGGTGCGCCTTCATCTCTCGTCACCGTCGATCCGTGGGAAGTGTTGCCAGACGACAGTGCCGGCGGTGTCTCGATGGCCGCCAAGCACGACGATGCTGCCGTTGAACTCCGCCAACGACGAAGCATGCCGGACGGCCATCTGCGAGGCACCCCCTACGGGATGGAAGTGCACGCAATCATCGGCACGGAAGACCTCTGCGCTGGTGTTCTGCTGCGTTCCGACCGAGCCGTTGGCGATCCAGCAGCTGCTCCCGGTCGCCAGCAGCGCAAAGTGCGTGCGCGGCGCAAAGCCGAGAGAGCTGGTTTCCAGGCGCCAGGCGACACCATCAGCCGTTGACCAGATGTCGCTGTACTCCTGCACGGTCTCGGTGAGGCTGGTGTCGGGCAGTCCGAGCTTGAGGCCACCGCCGATCACGTAGGTCCGACCGCGGAAGTACGCGCCGCCATGCACCAGGCCGCGTCCGACCCAGGGGGCGCGAGCGATCTGTGACCATTGGGTGCCGTCAGGACTGGCCCAGACGTCGTTCAGCCCCACGGCGCTGCACACCGCGTCGAAGGCACACCAGTCATATGGAGCCCAGTACTGCCCTCCGTACAACAGGATCCGTTGTCCGTCCGACACGGCACTCGGCGTGTAGCGCTTGCCGAACGGCGCCTGCGCTGACTCTCGGCGCCACGCGATGCCGTCGGCCGAGGACCAAGCGTCGTCGATGAGGTCACCGCCGATGACATGCAGCCGATCCCGATGCACCAACCAGGCGGCGCCGTGGCGCGCCGCCCAGGGCGCTTGGGCCGTGAGCCGGGTCCAGGTCTGCAAATCCGGGGTGAACCACACATCGTTCTTCGTCAACGTCTCGCTGTTCCAGCCGCCCAGGAGGTACAGGCCTCCGTCCTTTGCCAGCAATCCGGCGCCGTCGCGCCAGTCCCAGCTGTCGGCGTTGTCGAAGGATCGCCAGCTGCCGCGTCGATGCAAGGAGACGCGCCGCTGCAGGGCCGCTGTGCCTACGCTCAACGACTGGTCGAAATCCGGCACGGAGAAGGTCAACGCGCTGCGGTCGGCCCCATCGAAGCCGAGCTCGACCTGCAGCGGCAAGGACGGGTTGCAGTCCGGCGGGACTGTCACGTAGACCAGTTTGCCGAGATCGTGAACCTGTGTCCGGCCGCACCCCGCCCCGGTGACGATCGCCGCGACGGCCTTCGGCGTGGCCGGTGGGTCGCTACCGCCACCACCGCAAGAGGCTGCCAGCATCGCCACGATCGCGACAGTCCAGCGCGCATGGCGTGGCGCATCCGCAGGCAGTATGGATCCAGTGGGCGAAGTCACGGCGGGCGTTAGGCATCGTTACCCTCTGTGATCTTGCCGCCGCCCCGGCGGGGGGATGCTTCGAAAAGCGCCGCATAACGGGTGAAGCTCACGGCAACCGGCTGCCGTGCGCAGTGACTGCAGCGCAGAGACTGTCGAGCATCGCGCGGCCGAGATTCGCGCGGTCGTAGTGCGACGCAGCGGCGAGCGCCCGTGCGCTAAGGCGTTCGCGAAGGGGCTTGTCTGCCATGAGCTGCTCAAGCTGCACCACGAGCTGTCCAGCGTTCTCCGGCTCGAACACCAGGCCCACGCCTTCGCGCTCGACGATCTCGCCCGACTCGCCGGCCACGCCGTGCAGCACCGGCAGACCCATGCCCATGCACTCGAACAGCTTGGACGGAATGACGGTGGTGAACAGTTCGGTGCGCCGCAGGTGAATCACCGACACATCGAGCAGGGACCAGTACCGGGTGACCTGGTCCTTGGGGACCGAGTCGCAGAACACCACGTTGTCCAGCTGCATCGCGCGGGCCTGCTCCACCAGCGCGGCCTTGCGTGCGCCGTCGCCCAGCAGCAGCAAGCGAAAGCGCTCACCGCCCGGGAGCCGCCGCAGCCGGTCGGCGGCTTCCAGCAGGGTCTCCAGGGCATGGGCCATGCCGTGCGTCCCCACGTAACCGGCCACGAAGCAATCCTGCAACCCGAGCTGGCGCTCGAGAGCCACATCCTTCGGCCGCGGCGAGAACTGCGCGATGTCGACGCCGTTGGTCACGACGTCGATCTTGGCATCGTCGATGCCGCGTTGCCCGAGGGTGCGGCGGAACGAGTGGGTGACCGTGACGATGCGGGTGGCCCGTCGGTAAAGGAACAGTTCGAGCCGCTCCAGCCAGTGGATCACGCGCGACTCGCGCATGGCGCCGACGGCCTTGATGGACTCCGGCCACAGATCACGCAGCTCGAACACGAAGGGGCGTCGCTTCGCCGCCGCGACGAACCACGCCGCGACCGCGGTAAAGAACTGCGGCGAAGTACCGACGACCACGTCGACCCGCTGCACGAACAAGGCGGCCAAGGCGCCGGTGACCATGAAGCTCAGGTAGTCGAGCACACGGCGCGCGAAGCCTTCGTTGGCCGTGACATAGGTCCATACCCGCACGACACGGATCCCGTCGATGACCTCGGTCTGCCAGATCCGATTGCGGTAGCCCGGGAACACGCGGCCGGTCGGAAAGTTCGGCGCGCAGGTCACGACCGTGACGCGATGACCCGCTGCCGCCCATAGACGACAGTGCTCGTGCGTGCGGCTGGCCGGGGCGTTGACCTCGGGCGGGAAGTTGTCAGTGAGGAAGAGGATGTGCAT
>CAZTTC010000265.1:0-4131 GCA_964616015.1 uncultured Methylibium sp.
CGGCCGTGTCCATGCTCTCGCACTGCAGCTTGAGGCCGGCGCGCGGCACGCGGCCGAAGCTGGGCTTGTAGCCGACGACGCCGCAGTAGGCGGCGGGCCGGATGATCGAGCCCGCCGTCTGCGTGCCCAGCGCGATCGGCAGCATGAAGTCGGCCACCGCGGCGACCGAGCCGCTGGACGACCCGCCCGGGCTGCGCGCTGCGTCGTGCGGGTTGCGCGTGGGCGCCGGTTGCGTCGTCGCGAGCTCGGTCGTCTCGGTCTTGCCGACCAGCACCGCGCCGGCCTCCAGGCACAGCGCGACCGCCGCGGCATCGGCGGCGGGCCGGTGCCCGGCGTGGATCGGCGTGCCGTAGGCGGTCGGCAGGTCGGCCGTGTCGAACAGGTCCTTCACCCCGAGCGGCAGACCGTGCAGCGGCCCGCGAAGCGGCCCGGCGTCGAGCGCGCGCGCCCGCGCGAGCGCCGCGTCGGCATCGAGCACGGCAAAGGCGCGCACCGCCGGCTCGCGCTCGGCGATGCGCTCCAGGCAGGCCCTCAGCAGCGCCTCGGCGCCGAGTTCGCGGCGCGCGATCCGCACCGCGGCCTCCCAGGCCTCGAGCTGATTCGGCCAGCGTTTGCTCACGCCGAGCTCGGGCTCGATCCCGTCCAGCGGCCGCCGCGGTCCGGCTCTGCCGGACTGCCAGCGGCGCCCCCTTCGAGGGGAAGCGGCCAAGCCGCCACGGGGGGGGTCACAGTCACAGCTTGAAGTCGTAGTCGACGATCAGCGGGGCGTGATCGGAGAAACGCTGCGCCTTGTAGACGCTGACCTCGCGCGCCTTGGCCGCCAGCGCCGGCGTGGCCAGCTGATAGTCGATGCGCCAGCCGACGTTGTTGGCCCAGGCCTGCCCGCGGTTGCTCCACCAGGTGTAGGCCTCGCCGGTGTCCTCGGGCCGCAGCCTGCGGTGCACATCGACCAGGCCCAGTTCGCCGAGCGCGCGCGTCATCCAGGCCCGTTCCTCGGGCAGGAAGCCGCTGTTCTTCTGGTTGCTGCGCCAGTTCTTCAGGTCGATCTGCTGGTGCGCTATGTTCACGTCACCGACGAGGATGAACTCGCGCTCGGCCTTGAGCTGGAGGAGGTAGGGATAGAAGGCCGCGAGGAAACGGAACTTCGCCTGCTGCCGCTCCTGCGAGCTGGAGCCGCTGGGGAAGTAGCAGCTGATGATCGACAGCTTGCGCTTCGCCGTGTCGAAGCGCGCCTCGACGTAGCGGCCTTCGGCATCGAACTCGGGCTCGCCGATGCCGATCCGCACGTCGCTCGGTGCCTTGCGCGTGTACAGGCCGACGCCGGAGTAGCCCTTCTGCTCGGCATAGTGGAAGTGGCCCCGCATGCCGGCCACCTGCGTGAAGCGCTCGCCGAGGTCTGCGGCCTGGGCCTTGAGCTCCTGCACGCCCATACAATCGACGCCCGTTTGCTCGGCCCATTCGACCCAGCCCTTGCTGGCCGCAGAGCGGATCCCGTTCAGATTGAGCGACACCAGACGCACCACGAGCACCTCCTCATGACGACCACGGCCCCCACTGACGCGCTGGCACAGGACTTCGTCGCCTTCGCGGTCGAGGCCGGCGTGCTGCGCTTCGGGGAGTTCAAGACCAAGGCCGGTCGGCTGTCACCGTATTTCTTCAATGCCGGCCTGTTCGACGACGGCAGCAAGCTCGGCCGCTTGGCGGAATTCTATGCACGGCGCCTGCTCGCCTCCGGGCTCGGGTTCGACATGCTGTTCGGCCCGGCCTACAAGGGCATCACGCTGGCCGCGGCGGTGGCGATCGAGCTGGCGCGGCTGGGTCGCAACGTTCCCTACGCCTACAACCGCAAGGAGGCCAAGGACCATGGCGAAGGCGGCAGCCTGGTCGGTGCGCCGATGCGCGGCCGCGTCCTGGTGATCGACGATGTCATCAGCGACGGCGCGTCCAAGCGCGAGGCCGCGGACCTGATCCGCGGGGCCGGTGCCACGCCCTGCGGCATCGCGATCGCGCTGGACCGGCAGGAGTTGGCGAACGAGTCTGCCAACCTGTCGGGGGTCCAGAGCGTTGAACGCGAGCTGGGCCTGCGGGTGGTGTCGATTGCCACCCTGTCGGACTTGCTGCAGTATCTGCATTCCCGTGCCGACGCGAGCCTGGCGCAGCACCTGCCGCGCGTGCAGGCCTACCGCGATCGCTACGGCGTCTGAGACTCAGGAAGGAGCGTTGGGTATGTCGGGGATCGGTCGACGGGGACTGGGGATCGGCGCGCTGCTGGCGGCCGCAGGGGCCTTCGCTTTCGCACCCGCGGTCGTGGCCCAGTCGGGGGGCGGCGGAGCGATCTTCACCTGCACCAACGCCTCCGGCAAGCGCCTGACCTCGGACCGGCCGATCGCCGAGTGCCTCGATCGCGAGCAGCGCGTCCTCAACAAGGACGGCTCGCTGCGCACCATGCTGCCGCCGAGCCTGACCTCGGACGAGCGCGCCGCGCTCGAGGAGTCCGAGCGTCGCAAGCTGCAGGAGCGCGCCAACCGCCAGGAAGCGATCCGCCGCGACCGTAACCTGCTGGCGCGCTACCCGGCCGAAGACGTGCACCGCAAGGCCCGCGAGGCCGCGCTGGACGACGTGCGCGCCGGCATCAAGGCCTCGGAGCAGCGCCTGGCCGACGTGGAGAAGGACCGCAAGCCGCTGCTCGAGGAGGCGGAGTTCTACAAGGGCAAGGCCTTGCCGGCCAAGCTGCAGCGGCAGATCGAGTCGATCGACGTGACCGCCGCGGCGCAGCGCGAGCTGATCGGCAACCAGAAGGCCGAACTCGGCCGCGTCACGGCGTTGTTCGACGCCGAGCTCGTGCACCTGAAGAAGCTCTGGGGCGGTGCCGAACCGGGCTCGCTGGGGCCGCTGCCGCAGACCTCGGCCCGGACGGTCGACGCGGCGAAGAAGCCCTGAAGGGCGGCTCCGCGCTCAGCCGAGCTTCTTCTTCAGCAGTTCGCTCAGCTGGGCCGGATTGGCCTTGCCCTGGCTCGCCTTCATCGCCTGACCGACCAGCGCATTGAAGGCCTTGTCCTTGCCGGCGCGGTACTCCTCGACCGACTTGGGGTTGGCAGCCAGCACCTCGCCGACGATGCGCTCGAGCTCCCCGGTGTCGGACATCTGCCGCAGACCCTTGGCCTCGATGACCGCATCGACGTCGGTCTCCCCGGACCACAACGCTTCGAACACCTGGCGTGCGCCATTGTTCGAGAGCGTGCCGTCGCCGACGCGGGCGATCAGCGCGGCCAGCGTCGCCGGTGACACCGGACTGGTGTCGATGGAACGCTCCTCGATGTTCAAGCGGCGGGACACCTCGCCCATCAGCCAGTTCGACACCAGCTTGGCCGGCGCGCCGGCGGCCTTCGCGGCCTCGTAGTAGCGCGCGAACGCCAGGCTCTGGGTCATCATCGCCGCGTCGTAGGTCGACAGGGCGTCGTCGCGCTCGAAGCGCGCCGCCATCACGGCGGGCAGCTCGGGCATCTCGCTCTTCACGCGCTCGATCCACGCCGGCTCGATCACCAACGGCGGCAGGTCGGGGTCGGGGAAGTAGCGGTAGTCGTGCGCGTCTTCCTTGCTGCGCATCGCGCGCGTCTCGCCGCTGTCGGGGTCGAACAGCACGGTGGCCTGCTGGATCTTCAGGCCGTCCTCGACCTGGTCGATCTGCCACTGCACCTCGAAGTCGATGGCCTGCTGCAGGAAGCGAAAGCTGTTGAGGTTCTTGATCTCGCGCCGCGTGCCGAAGGGCGCGCCGGGCCTGCGCACCGAGACGTTGGCATCGCAGCGGAACGAGCCCTCCTGCATGTTGCCGTCGCAGATGCCCAGCCACACCACCAGCGCGTGCAAGGCCTTCGCGTACTCGACCGCCTCCTTGCTGGAGCGCATGTCGGGCTCGGAGACGATCTCGAGCAGCGGCGTGCCGGCGCGGTTGAGGTCGATGCCGCTCATGCCATCGATGGCGTCGTGCACCGACTTGCCGGCGTCCTCTTCCAGATGCGCGCGCGTCAGGCGCACGCTGCGCGCCTCGCCGTCCAGCAGGAAGGGCACCGCGCCGCCCTGCACCACCGGCAGCTCGTACTGGCTGATCTGGTAGCCCTTGGGCAGGTCGGG
>CAZTTC010000266.1:0-4120 GCA_964616015.1 uncultured Methylibium sp.
AGTGAAACGCCTCAGCGCCGATGATAGTGCGGGTTCCCGTGTGAAAGTAGGACATCGTCAGGCTAATAATTGCGAACGCCCGACCGTCAGGTCGGGCGCTTTGCTTTTTGGCGTCGCACATCTTGCTCTTTTATCCTCACGCGAGAGGATGCGCGTCACAACGTCTTCGGTCACGATCTGGCCATCGTCATGATGGAGTTCGATCGATGGCCAGCGTCATTGCTCCAGGCAGGTCGGGTGGCTCTAGACGAAGAGCGACTCGCCGAGATCGCTTTCTTGCATTGATGGAGCAGCTCGTTCCGTGGGAGCGAATGCTCCGGGCGTTGCGGCCGCTCTATCCCACCGAAGGCCCCAGCCCGCTCGCTCAGATCCCGATGGAGCGCATGCTGCGCATGTACTTCGTGCAGCAGTGGTATCGCCTCAACGACGAAACGCTGCATGACGCCCTGCTCGACATGCAGCCGTTGCGGCGCTTTGTGGGCATCGATCTCGCGACGGATGACGTCCCTGCCCCGTCGACGACCCGCGAGTTCAAGCGACTGCTTGAAGCCGGCCGTCTCAGCACGGTCCTCGTCGTCCAAGTCAAGGCCCGTCTCCTGCGCGAGGGACTGCAAATGCGGCAGGGTTGCTTCGTGGACGCCGCCATCATGCCGATACCGAACACCGAGGAACTTGTCGACGCGGTTCGGAGCATCAACCCAACGCCGACCTCATGTCCGCCCGTTGGCGAAGTCAGCCATCCTTCAACCTAGCTGCGGGACCGAGCGATCCTGCCCCTCGGAAAACAGCGCTACGTCGTGCTCCGCAGCTCACGTCTGAGAATCTTCCCGACGTTGCTCTTCGGCAGGTCATCACGGAACTCGATGTACTTGGGCCGCTTGTAGGCGGTGAAGTTCTGCTTGCAGTAATCCGCCAGATCTTCCTCGGCCAGTGTCGGATCCTTCTTGACCACGAACAGCTTGACGGCCTCGCCCGACTTCGCGTCGGCAACTCCGACCGCCGCGCACTCGAGTACGCCCGCATGCATGTTGACGATCTGCTCGATTTCGTTCGGATAGACGTTGAACCCCGACACCAGGATCATGTCTTTCTTGCGATCGACAATCTTCGTGTAGCCTCGTTCGTCCATGACACCGACGTCGCCCGACTTGAAGAAACCGTCCGGCGTCATGACTTTCGCGGTTTCGTCCGGGCGGTTCCAGTATCCGGCCATCACCTGCGGGCCGCGAATACAGATCTCGCCGGGCTCGCCGAAGGGCACATCGCGGCCATCGTCGTCGCGGATCGCGATCTCCGTCGATGGGATCGGAAGGCCGATCGTCCCGGTGAAGTCGCTCGTGTCGAGGCGATTGCTGGTCGCCACTGGCGAGGTCTCCGAAAGGCCATAACCTTCGACCACGGGGCAGCCGGTGATCTTCAGCCACTTCTCGGCCGTGGCCTGCTGGCACGCCATGCCGCCGCCGTTGGAGACAACCAGTTCCGAGAAGTCGAGACGCGCAAAGTCTGCGTCGTTCGCCAGCGCATTGAACAGCGTGTTGACCGCCGGAAACATGCTCACCTTGTGCTTCGACAGCGTCTTGACCAGCCCGGGCAGATCGCGGGGGTTGGGAATCAGCAAGTTCTTCATGCCGACCCGCGCCCCCATCATGTAGCAGATCGTCAAAGCGAAGATGTGATACAGCGGCAAGGCGCACACGCACGTCAGCGGCTTGTTTCCCAGCTTGTCTAGCATCGGCTTGAACCACGCTTCGGTCTGGAGGATATTCGCAACCACATTGCGATGCAGCAGCGTCGCTCCTTTGGACACGCCGGTCGTGCCGCCGGTGTACTGCAGGAACGCCACGTCATCGGCCTGGATGTTCGGGCGCGTCAGACGCATGCGCGTGCCTTCGGCGATCACCATGTTGAACCGGGTCACCGCACGTCCAGCACCCAGGGGCAGCCGGAACTCCGGCACCATCTTCTTGACGTTGCGCACCACGAAGTTGACCAGCAGGCCTTTCCAGAACCCGAGCAGGTCGCCCATCGAGGCCAGCACCACATGCCGCACGCTCGTGCGCTCGATCACCTCTTCGAGCGTCGTCGCGAAGTTCTCAAGGATGACGATGGCCTCGGCGCCGGAGTCGTTCAACTGGTGCTCCAGCTCGCGCGGCGTATAGAGCGGATTGACGTTGACCACGACATAGCCGGCCCGCAGCACACCGGCGATCGCTACCATGTACTGCGGCAGGTTCGGCATCATCAAGGCGACGCGCGCCCCCTTGACCAATCCCTGGTGCTGCAACCACGCTCCGAGGGCATCCGCCATCTCGTCGACGTCCCGGAAGCGCAACTCGCTGTCCATGCAGACCGACGCAGTCCGCGACGCGTGCTTGCGGAAAGCCTCGTCGAGCAGTTCGACCAGCGAACCATACGCGCCAGCGTCAACGGTCGGCGGCACGGCCGCAGGGTAGTGCGCCAGCCAGGGCTTCTTGACGACCATGTCCATCAGAGAACTCCGCAGGTTGATCACTCATTCTTCGGGCACGGCAGGCGCCCGGCTACGGGAGTTGCCCTGAGGTCTCGCCAGCGAACAGTCGCGCAGCCATCGCTCGCTCGCGCGCCTGGATCGTCTCGAGGAACTCCTGCGCGCCACGCATCGCCTTGAAAGTGTCGAAGCCGCGCTCGAGGAACGCCTGCAGTTCGATGAGACCCGCCAAGCGCGCCGGCCGGCGCATCAGGCGCAGGCTCATCATCAGTGCGGGAACACGGGTGTAGCGGTCAAGGGCTTCGCCGACGTCGACGACCAGCTTGAGCTGCTGCTCGCGATCCTCGGCACGCCCGACAGCCTGCCAAGCGCGCACGTACGCGTCCGCATCAACGGCAGGCGAGGCCAGGACGCTCGCCATGGCGCTGTCCAACTCCTCCGACAGCGCGTGCAACATGGCCAGACACTCGACCGTTCGTACCAGTTCGCGGGGAAACAGGCGGGCCAGCGCCGGCACGATGCGTCCGAACTGCGCGTCACGGCGACTGAAGTCGGCCGGCCCGTACAACTCGTCCATGAAGAAGCGCGCAGCGGCACCGTAGCGGATGCTCTCGAGCAGGTCGGCATGACTGAGCCGAAAGCGCGCCTGCTGGTAGCCCTTGATCGCCTGCACGGCTGCGTCGAGCGCCGGATCCGCGGCGCGGCGCGCCCGCTCCGCATCGACTTTGTCGAGGCTTCGAGCGATCCCGGTGGTGTCCACCGGTGGTGTCTGGGGCTTCATGCGTGGCGCTGTCTGCTTCTGGGGTTTGTCTGGATCACAAATAGACGCCGGCCTCGACGGGACTTCGGATGAATGATGCAACACTCGCTGCCGATGAGCGCTGCCTCCCCAGCCCTGTCGCGCCGCCGCTTGCTGAAGCTGGGGTTGGCGGGAACCACCGTCCTCGCCATCGGTGGGAGCGCAGCCTGGCTCTGGCGACCTGCCTGGCGCAATGGTCGCTTGACCGAAGCGGGCCGCGCGGTCTTCCGCGCCGTGGCGCGCGCCGTGCTGGAGGGCAGTCTGCCCCACCACGAGGGCGCGCTGGGCGCGGCACTCGACCGCCACCTGATGCGGCTCGACGAGGCCATCGCCGGGTTTCCGCAAGCGACGCAGGCCGAGCTGGGCCAGCTGCTCGGATTGCTGTCGATCGCGCCGGCACGTCAGTGGCTGACCGGCCTGGACACCGAGTGGTCGCGGGCGAGCGTCGGCGAGCTCGAGGCGGCCCTGCGTCGCATGCGCACCAGCGACCACGAACTTCGTCAGCAGGCCTACCACGCGCTGCGCGACCTCACGAACGCGGCGTTCTACGCGCAGCCCGAGCAATGGCCCCTGATGGGCTATGCCGGGCCGAGCCCCGTCTGACATGGCCCAGGTCGATCCGATCCGTGAAGGACTCGCGCGGGGCTGGAAGGTCTACGGCGGCCGCCACGCCGGCGCGGTGCCCCTGCCGGCGCAGGTCACCTGTGATGTGGCCATCGTCGGCAGTGGCGCGGGTGCCGGCATCACGGCCGAACTGCTCAGCCAGGCCGGTCTCGACGTCGTGATCGTCGAGGAGGGTCCGCTCAAGACCAGCAGCGATTTCCGGCAGCTCGAGAGCGAGGCCTATCCCCAGC
>CAZTTC010000267.1:0-4085 GCA_964616015.1 uncultured Methylibium sp.
GCCTGGACAGCATCTTCGTGCTGACGACGCGCACGATGCACTGGTTCATCAAGCGCGGCTTCCAGCAGGTCGACGCCGTCGACTGGCTGCCCGAGGCGCGTAAGCGCAAGTACAACTGGGACCGGCGCTCGCAAGTGCTGGTCAAGAACCTGAAGTAGTGAGCAGTGATCGGTGATCCGTTGGTTCACAGATCACCGATCACCGATCACCGATCACTGGAGACCCCGATGGCCCGTACCGTGCACTGCGTGATGCTGAAGAAGGAGGCCGAGGGCCTCGACCGACCGGTCTATCCCGGGCCGCTGGGCCAGCGCATCTGGGACAGCGTCAGCAAGGAAGCCTGGGCGGCCTGGCTCAAGCACCAGACCATGCTGGTCAACGAGAACCGGCTCAACCTGGCCGATGCCCGCGCCCGGCAGTACCTCGCCCGCCAGATGGAGAACTACTTCTTCGGCGATGGCGCCGAGAAGCCGGCGGGCTACGTACCACCGGCGGCCTGAGGACCCACGCCGCTGACCCCTGACCCAGTCAGGGGCTTGTAGCAGACGAGAATCATTCTCGTTCCGTTTATACTCCAGGCATCTTCGATGCAAGGAGTCCGCATGCTTTCGCTTCTTTCGATCCGGCGTGCCACCGTGGGCGCCGCCCTGGCCGCCGTCGGCCTGCTGGCCGCCTTCGGCGCCGTCGCCCAGGAGCAGGTGCTCAATCTGTACTCGGCCCGTCACTACCAGACCGACGAAGCGCTGTATGCCAACTTCACCAAGGCGACGGGCATCCGGATCAACCGTGTCGACGCCGACGACGCCGGCATCCTGGCGCGCCTGCGCAGCGAGGGCGCGTCCAGCCCGGCCGACGTGATCCTGCTGGTCGATGCGGCGCGCCTGTGGCGCGCCGAGGCCGAGGGCCTGTTCCAGCCCCTGAAGTCGGCCACGTTGGAAGCACGCATCCCGGCCAAGCTGCGCGGCAAGGACAGCGGCGCGGGCTCGCAGTGGTTCGGCTACTCGACGCGTGCGCGGGTCATCGTCTACAACAAGATGAACGTCAAGCGCGAGGACGCCGACACCTACGAGGAACTGGCCGATCCCAGGAACAAGGGCAAGGTCTGCACGCGCTCCGGCTCGCACCCCTACAACCTGTCCTTGTTCGGAGCGATGGTCGAGCATCTGGGCGCGGCCGGCGCCGAAACCTGGCTCAAGGGCGTGGTCGCCAACATGGCGCGCGAACCCAAGGGCGGCGACACCGACCAGATCAAGGCCGTGGCCAGCGGCGAATGCGGCATCGGCCTGACCAATACGTATTACCTGGCCCGCCTGCTTCGCTCGGACAAGCCCGAGGACCGCGCCGTGGTCGAGAAGGTCGCCGTCGTATTCCCCAACCAGGACAGCTGGGGCACCCATGTCAACATTGCCGGCGGCGCGATTGCAAAGAACGCGAAGAACCGCGACGCCGCCGTCAAGTTCCTGGAGTATCTTGCCAGCGACGCCGCCCAGACCTATTTCGCCAACGGCAACAACGAATACCCCGCCGTCCCGACCGTGAAGCTGGCCAACCCGGCGCTCGATGCCATGGGACCGTTCAAGGCCGAGTTGATCCCGATCGCGGTCGTCGGCGCCAATGCGGTGGCAGTGCAGCAGATACTCGATCGCGTCGGATACAAGTAATCCTGCTCCGGAATGCCAGAAAACCCGGCCGCGGCCGGGTTTTCTTCTAGTGCCTGGGTTCGAATATTGGGCGAGCCGGTCCTAGAATCCAGCCGGAGTTTCGATCACCCGATCGACCCATACCCACAAAGGCATTCCACGATGGCCAGCTACCAGGACTTGATGGCGCAGAAGGCGGCGCTCGAGAAGCAGGCGGCCGCGCTGACCGAGCAGATCGAGACGGCGCGGCGCAACGAGCACTCGGCCGCCGTCGCCAAGATCAAGGCCTTGATGGCCGAGCACGGCGTGACATGGGCCGAACTGGGCCGCCAGGCAGCGGGGCGTTCCGCGACGAAGAAGGCCAAGGGTCCGTCGGCCGGCCGCAAGGTCGCTGCCAAGTACCGCAACGCCGCCACCGGCGACAGCTGGAGCGGTCGCGGCCTTCAGCCCAACTGGCTGAAGGCGGCCCTTGCCGCCGGACGCAAGCTCGAGGACTTCGCGGTCTGAAACACGCCGATCGCCGGCATTTCCGGCGATCGTCGACGGCCGTCGCACCCGACACTGGGTGCATGCAGCACCGCGTTGTCGCCATTCACGCCGACGCACCGGCCAAGCCGGCGCTTGGCGCCGCCTGCAACGGCTGCGGTGTGTGCTGCCTTGCCGAGCCCTGCCCCGCCGCCATGCTGCTGACCTTGAAGCGGCGAGGCGCCTGCCGCCTGCTCGAGTGGAGCGCCTCGCAGCGGCGCTATCGCTGCGGACTGCTGACCGGTGCGCGGCGCCCGGGCGGACCTGCGCTCTGGGCAGGTTGGCTGCAGCGACGCGCCGCCCGGTGGATCGCTGCCGGGAGCGGCTGCGACGCCAGCCTCGAGGTCGAAGCAGAAGCGCCCGGCTAGAAGCGCCCGGCTAGTGCCTCATCGGCCCGATCAAGCTGCGACGCGCGAGCGCGCAGCCTGGTACTCGCGGCCCAGCCGCGCGATCAGCTCGCGCGCCGGCACGACCTCCTTGACCGCGCCGATGCCCTGGCCGCAGCCCCAGATGTCCTTCCAGGCCTTCTTGGCGCCCTCGCCGCCGAAGTTCATCTTGCTCGGGTCGCTCTCGGGCAGCTTGTCCGGGTCGAGCCCGGCATTGCGGATCGACGGCTTGAGGTAGTTGCCGTGCACGCCGGTGAAGAGGTTGGAGTAAACGATGTCGTCGCTGCTGCCGTCGACGATGGCCTGCTTGTAGGCCTCGGCCGCGCGCGCCTCCTCGGTGGCAATGAAGGCCGAGCCGATGTACGCGAAGTCCGCGCCCATGGCCTGCGCCGCGAGCACGGCGCCCCCATGGGCGATCGCACCGCTGAGCGCGATCGGCCCGTCGAACCACTCGCGGATCTCCTGGATCAGCGCGAACGGGCTCTTCACGCCCGCATGGCCACCGGCGCCGGCCGCGACGGCGATCAGCCCGTCGGCGCCCTTCTCGATCGCCTTCTTCGCGAAGGTGTTGTTGATGATGTCGTGCAGCACCACGCCCCCCCAGGCATGCACCGCATCGTTGACGTCGGTCCGTGCGCCGAGGGAGGTGATGACGATCGGCACCTTGTACTTGGCGCAGACCTGCATGTCATGGTCGAGCCGGTCGTTGCTCTTGTGCACGATCTGGTTGATCGCGAACGGTGCGGACGGTCGCTCCGGGTGCGCCTTGTCGTGCGCCGCCAGCGTCTCGGTGATCTCGGCCAGCCATTCGTCCAGCTGCTCTGCGGGGCGCGCGTTGAGCGAAGGCATCGCGCCGACGACGCCGGCCTTGCACTGCTCGATCACGAGCTTGGGGTTGCTGATGATGAACAGCGGCGAGCCGATGATGGGCAGCGGCAGGTTCTGCAGAACGCGAGGCAGGGGCATGGGTGGGTGGCCTGTGAGTGGTGATCTGTGTTCAGAACGACTCGAGGGCCATCGCGGTGGCCGATTCGCCGCCTTCGACGATGCTGTCGCGCAGGCCCGGCGCGCGGCTGAGGATGTGGTCGGCATAGAAGCGCGCGGTCGTGACCTTGGCGCTCATGAAGGCCAGGTCTTCGCCGGCGGCGACCTTGTCCTCGGCCACCATCAGCGCGCGCGCGAGCTGCCAGCCGGCCATCAGGTTGCCGGCCAGCATCAGGTAGGGCACGCTGCCGGCGAACACGGCGTTGGGGCTGGCCTTGGTCTGGCCGGCGACGAAATCGACCACCTGCTCGAAGGCCTCGCGCGCCGCCTTCAGGCGCTTGAGCATCGCGCGCGCGGCGACGCTCTGGCGGTCGGACAACCGTGCCTCGGTGGCAGCGATCTGCCGCGCGATCGCCTTGGCCGTCGTGCCGCCGTCGCGCGCGGTCTTGCGACCGACCAGGTCGAGCGCCTGGATGGCGGTCGTGCCTTCGTAGAGTGACAGGATCTTCGCATCGCGGTAGAACTGCGCCCCACCCGTATCCTCGATGAA
>CAZTTC010000268.1:0-4050 GCA_964616015.1 uncultured Methylibium sp.
TTCGTCAGCAAGCCGCACATCGGCACCTTCCGGCTGGTGAGCATGATCGAGAGGATGCGCGCCGACATCGAGGCCCTGGGCGGCGAGATCCGCTTCCAGCAGCGCGTGACCGACGTGCGGATCGAGGACGGCGCGATCCGCGGGCTGACGCTCGCGTCCGGCGAAACGCTGCGCGCCGACCGCGTGATCCTGGCCCTGGGCCACAGCGCGCGCGACAGCTTCCAGATGCTGCACGCGCGCGGCGTGTTCATGGAAGCCAAGCCCTTCTCGATCGGCTTTCGCATCGAGCATCCGCAGGGCGTGATCGACCGCGCGCGCTTCGGGCCCGGCGCCGGGCACCCGCGGCTGGGCGCGGCCGACTACAAGCTGGTGCACCACGCCCGCAACGGCCGCTCGGTCTACAGCTTCTGCATGTGCCCTGGCGGCACTGTGGTGGCGGCGACTTCGGAGCCCGAGCGCGTGGTCACCAACGGCATGAGCCAGTATTCGCGCAACGAGCGCAATGCCAATGCCGGCATCGTCGTCGGCATCGCGCCGCAGGACTACCGGCAGGACGGCAAGTCGGACGGCCCGGTGAGCCCGCTCGACGGCATGGCCTTCCAGCGCCACTGGGAGTCGCGCGCCTACGCGCTGGGCGGCGGCGGCTACCTCGCGCCCGGTCAGCTGGTGGGCGACTTCCTGAAGGCCCAGCCCAGCCGCGCGCTCGGCGACGTCGAGCCCTCGTACAAGCCCGGCGTGCGGCTGACCGACCTGACCCCGAGCCTGCCGCCCTACGCGATCGAGGCGATCCGCGAGGCCCTGCCCGCCTTCGAGCAGCAGATCAAGGGCTTTGCCATGCCCGACGCGATGCTGACCGGCGTCGAGACCCGCACGTCGTCGCCGCTGCGCATCACCCGCGGCCGCGACTTCCAGAGCCTCAACGTGCGCGGCCTCTACCCGGCCGGCGAGGGCGCGGGCTATGCGGGCGGCATCATGTCGGCGGGCGTCGACGGCATCGAGGTGGCCGAGGCGCTGGGCGCGGCCATGCTGGGCGTCGAGCCCCCTCAGGGCAAGCCGTCGGCGTCGGCGGCGCTCTACTGAGCAGGCGATGAACGCGCGTCGACGCCGACTGCTGGCGGGCTTGCTGGGCGCCGGCATCGCCGCAACCGCAGCCGCCGCACCGCTGCCACGCCCCTGGCCGGCGAATCGCGCCACACCGGCGCTCGCCTTGCCCGGCCACGACGGCCCGGCCTTCGATCTGGCCGGCGCGCGCGGCCGGGTGGTGCTGCTCAACTTCTGGGCCAGCTGGTGCCCTCCTTGCGTCGACGAGCTGCCCTCGCTCGACGTGCTGGCCGAGCGCCACGAGGCCGACGGGCTGCTGGTGGTCGCCGTGAATCACCGCGAAACCGACCAGGCGCTGGGCAAGTTCATGCAGTTCATGCCGCTCAGCCGCACGCGCATCGTGCGCGACGCCGACGGCGCGGCCTCGCAGGCCTGGGGCGTGCGCGTGTTCCCGACCACGGTCGTCGTCGGCCGCGATGGGCGCGCTGCCTTCTCGGTCATCGGCGAGGCCGACTGGGCCGGCGACGCTGCCGCCCGCTGGATCGCGCCCTTGCTGCGCGCCCGCTGATCGATCCGACCCGATTTCGACCGAGGAGACCCGCATGCCCGACGCCCTGTCCCGCCGCTCGCTGATCCAGGTCGCCTGTGCACTGGCCGCCGCCCCGCTGCTGCCGCCGGCCTTCGCACAGGAGCGCCGTTTCGCGCCCCAGGTCGGGCCGTGGCGCGGCTTCGAGACCACCACCACCATCACCGTCGCCGACCACCAGGGCACGACGCGCGTCTGGCTGCCGCTGCCCGACGTCGAGACCGACTACCAGCGCTCGCTGGGCCACGACTGGAGCGGCAACGCTACGACGATGAAGCGGGTGGCCGACGCCGAGCGTGGCGTGCGCATGCTCTACGCCGAGTTCCCGGCCAGCGTCGTCGCGCCGACGCTCACGCTGGTGAGCCGCCTGCAGACCCGCAGCCGCACGGTCGACTGGAGCCAGCCGGGCAGGGTCGACGAGGACCCGGCCGTGCTGCGCGCCGCGCTCGCGCCGACCGAGCTGATGCCGACCGACGGCATCGTGCGCCAGACCGCCCTCGAGGCGACGCGCGGTGCCCGGACCGAGATCGACAAGGTCCAGGCGCTGTACCGCTGGGTCGTCACCCAGGCGCACCGCGAACCCAGGGTCAAGGGCTGCGGCACCGGCGACGTGCGCAGCATGCTCGAGACCGGCAACCTGGGCGGCAAGTGCGCCGACCTCAACGCCGTCTTTGTCGCGATGAGCCGCTCGGTGGGCATCCCGGCGCGCGACGTCTACGGCCTGCGCGTCGCGCCCTCGGCCTTCGGCTACCGCGAACTGGGCGCCAACCCGGCCAGCCTGAAGGGCGCGCAGCATTGCCGCGCCGAGGTCTTCCTGCGCGCCCACGGCTGGGTCGCGATGGACCCGGCCGACGTGCTGAAGGTGATGCGCCAGGAGACGCCGGAGTGGATCCGCGACCCGGCCCACCCGCTGGTCGCGCCGGTGAATCAGGGCCTCTTCGGCAGCTGGGAAGGCAACTGGATCGCCTACAACACCGCCCACGATGTGCGCCTGCCCGGCAGTGCCGGCCAGGGCACGCTGCCCTTCCTGATGTACCCGCAGGGCGAGAACGCGAGCGGCGCCTTCGACTCGCTGTCGCCGGACAGCTTCCGGTACGGGATCAGTGCGCGCGAGCTGGGGGCGTGAGAGCAGGCGCAATCACCTGTGGCGAGCGCCACCGCAACGCCGGGGCCTGCTGGTTCCCGCCCTTGCCTCGCAGCGCCCTCCCGCGTTAGTCTCTCCTCGACACACATCCTGTTACATCGCGCCGGCGCTCCCGGCCCGGCGCGACGATGACGCGAGGAGACGACGATGAGCGAGTTCGAGACGGGTGCAACCCATCAGGAATCCAAGATCGAGGACGAACCCATCCTCGGGCCGGTGCTCTTCCTGCCCGACGGCAGCATCCAGCCGCTGACCTGGATGGAGCGCTTGATGGTGGCCTTGCGGCTGACCAACGCGAAGGCGCTGGAAGCGCGCTACTTCCGCTCGGCCGCGGCCTGAGTCCGCGGTCCCGCGGTGGCGGCGGGGCCTCTGCGATCATCGGCGCCATGCATGGCGTCCCGCAGGCCTTCGACCATCCCCACGACCGCGCCGAGTTCCGGCGGCCGGCGCATCGCGACGGCGTCGAGCTGTACCGCGCGCACATCGTGCGCCACGCCTTCGAGCCGCACACCCACCAAGCCTTCGGGCTGGGTGCGATCGAATCCGGCGTCGAGCGCTTTCGCTACCGCGGCAGCGATCACCTGGCGCCGGCCGGGTCGCTGGTGAGCATGAACCCCGACGAGCTGCACACCGGCCGCGCCGAGACCTCCGGCGGCTGGCGCTACCGCATGGCCTACATCGATGCCGACGTGGTCGAGCGCGTCAGCGGCGATCGCGGCTGGCACTTCGGCGATGCGGTCGGGCACGACGCGCCGCGCGCGCGCCGCGTGGCCGCGCTGCTGGATGCGTTGTGGCGGGCCGACGAGCCGCTCGCCTTCGACAGCCTGCTGCACGCGCTGCTGGCCGAGTTCCGCCGCCACGCACGCGCCGCGCGCCAGGCCGCGCCGGAGGGTGCGCTGCGCTTCGCGCCGGTGGTCGACTACCTGCGCGCCCACCTCGACCGCCGGCTCACGCTGGACGAGCTGGCCGCGGTCGCGGGGCTGAGCCCCTTCCACTTCCTGCGCCAGTTCAAGGCGCGCTACCACGCGACGCCGCAACAGATGCTGATGGCCTTGCGGCTCTTCGAGGCCAAGCGCCTGCTGGCCGCCGGCGACGCGCCGGCCGAGGTGGCCGCGGCCACCGGCCTGGCCGACCAGGCCCACCTGACGCGCGCCTTCGCGCGGCGCTACGGGGTGACGCCGGCGCGCTACCAGCGGCAGCTTCGCCAGCGCTGAGCAAGCCGGTACAAGACGCCGGCCCTTGCGGGCGTCTACGCTCGCCGGATCATGTTGCTCACGGG
>CAZTTC010000269.1:0-4035 GCA_964616015.1 uncultured Methylibium sp.
GAGTCCGCGATGATCGAGTCGATCGAAGGCAAGCGCGGCATGCCGCGGCTGCGCCCGCCCTACGTGGCCCAGGTCGGCCTGTTCGGCCGGCCGACGCTCGAGCACAACTTTGAGACCCTGTACTGGGTGCGCGACATCCTCGAGCAGGGCGGCGACTGGTTCGCCTCGCACGGCCGCAATGGCCGCAAGGGCTTGCGCTCGTTCTCGGTGTCGGGCCGCGTCAACAAGCCGGGCGTGCACCTCGCGCCGGCCGGCATCACGCTGCGCGAGCTGGTGGCCGAACATTGCGGCGGCATGCAGGACGGCCATGCGCTGTATGCCTACCTGCCGGGCGGCGCCTCCGGCGGCATCCTGCCCGAGCGCCTGGCCGATGTGCCGCTGGACTTCGACACGCTGCAGCCGCACGGCTGCTTCATCGGATCGGCCGCGGTGGTGGTGCTGTCGGACCAGGACCGCGTGACCGACGTGGCGCGCAACCTGATGCGCTTCTTCGCGCACGAAAGCTGTGGCCAGTGCACCCCCTGCCGCAGCGGCACCGAGAAGGTCAACGAACTGATCGCGAGCGACCGCTGGAACACCGGCCTGCTCGCCGAGCTGTCGCAGGTGATGCGAGACGCGTCGATCTGCGGCCTGGGCCAGGCGGCACCGAACCCGGTGGACTGCGTGGTCAAGTACTTCCCGCAAGAGCTGCAACCCGGCTGAACGCATGAACGCTCCCACCCTGTCGAAGCTGCTGGCGCCCCAGGCGCCGGTGGTGGAGTTCTCGCTCGACGGCCGCACGGTCGCCGCGCGTGCCGACGAGACGATCTGGGCCGTCGCCAAGCGCGAAGGCACGACCCTCCCGCACCTGTGCCACAAGGAGGGCCTGGAGCCCGCCGGCAACTGCCGCGCCTGCGTGGTCGAGGTCGAGGGTGAACGCGCGCTGGCCGCGAGCTGCTGCCGAACCGTCAGCGCCGGCATGAAGGTGCAGACGGCGAGTCCGCGTGCGCAGACCGCGCGCAGCATGGTCGTCGAGCTGCTGATGAGCGACGCCGGCGCGACGACCGACACCTACACCCGCGAGTCCGAGCTGAGCGGCTGGGCCGCGACGCTGGACGTGCCGCGCGGCCGGCTGCCGCGGCGCGACGCGCCCGGTCGTGAGCCTTATGCGCAAGCCGACCTCTCGCACGCGGCGATCGCGGTCAACCTGGATGCCTGCATCCAGTGCACGCGCTGCCTGCGCGCCTGCCGCGACGAGCAGGGCAACGACGTCATCGGCCTGGCCTTCCGCGGCGGCCATGCGCAGATCGCCTTCGACGCCAACGCGCTGCTCGGTGACTCCTCCTGCGTGGCCTGCGGCGAATGCGTGCAGGCCTGTCCGACCGGCGCGCTGATGCCGGCCCGGGGTGCGGGCCTGCTCGAGGTCACGAAGAAGGTCGACTCGGTCTGCCCCTACTGCGGCGTCGGCTGCCAGCTGACCTGGCACGTCGGGCCGACGGGCCCGCAGGAAGCGGTCACGGGGCCGGACGCCAAGGGCCAGGAGCGCATCCACTTCGTCACCGGCCGCGACGGCCCGGCCAACCATGGCCGGCTGTGCGTGAAGGGCCGCTACGGCTTCGACTACATCCACAACCCGCTGCGCTTGACCACACCGCTGATCCGGCGCGAGGGCGTGGGCAAGGATCCGGCCGACATCGAGCGCCTCAAGCAGGGCCACGTCAAGGCGAGCGATGTCTTCCGCCCGGCGACCTGGGCCGAGGCGTTGGAGTTCGCTGCCGGCGGCCTGGCGCGCTTGCGCGACGAGGCGCTGGCCGCGGGCCTGCACGGCAACGACATCCCGCTGGCCGGCTTCGGCTCGGCCAAGGGCAGCAACGAAGAGGCCTACCTGTTCCAGAAGCTGGTGCGCCAGGGCTTCCGCACCAACAACGTCGATCACTGCACGCGGCTGTGCCATGCCAGCTCGGTGGCGGCGCTGCTCGAGGGCATCGGCTCCGGCGCGGTCAGCAACCCGGTCGAGGACGTCGCGCAGGCCGAGCTGATCTTCCTGATCGGCGCCAACCCCACGGTCAACCACCCGGTCGCGGCGAGCTGGATCAAGAACGCCGTCGACCGCGGCGCCAAGCTGGTGATCTGCGATCCGCGACAGACCTCGCTGACGCGCCGCGCCGCCTGGCACCTGCAATTCCGCCCCGACACCGACGTCGCGCTGCTCAACGGCCTGTTGCACGTGATCGTCGCGGAAGGCCTGGTCGACGAGGCCTTCGTTGTGGCGCGCGTCAACGGCTACGAGGCGCTCAAGACCAGCGTCGCCGAGGCCACGCCCGAGCGCATGAGCGAGATCTGCGGCATCGATGCGCAGACGATCCGCGAGGTGGCGCGTGCCTACGCCACCAGCAAGGCGTCGATGATCCTGTGGGGCATGGGTATCAGCCAGCACGTGCACGGCACCGACAACGCCCGCGGCCTGATCGCGCTGGCGATGCTGACCGGCCAGATCGGCCGTCCCGGCACCGGCCTGCATCCGCTGCGTGGCCAGAACAACGTGCAGGGCGCCAGCGACGCCGGGCTGATCCCGATGATGCTGCCCAACTACCAGCGCGTCATCAACCCGGCCGTGCGCGAAGCCTTCGAGCGCCTGTGGGCGACGCCGCAACCGCTGGACGCGACGCCCGGCCTGACCGTCGTCGAGATCATGCACGCGGCCAGCGAAGGCCGCATCCGCGGCATCTACGTCGAGGGCGAGAACCCGGCGATGTCGGACCCCGACCTCGACCATGCGCGCACGGCGCTCGCCGGGCTCGAGCACCTGGTCGTGCAGGACATCTTCCTCACCGAGACCGCGATGCTGGCCGACGTCGTGCTGCCGGCTTCCGCCCATGCCGAGAAGTGGGGCAGCTACACCAACACCGACCGCCTGATCCAGGTCGGCCGGCCCGCGCTCGACCCGCCGGGCCTGGCGATGCAGGACCTGTGGATCATCGAGCGCATCGGCCGCCGCATGGGTCTGGCGTGGGACTACTGGCGCGACGAGGACGGCGGCGGCAAGAGCGCTCGCCAGGCCGCCGTGGCCCGCGTCTACGAGGAGATGCGCGTCAGCATGCCGCCGCTGGCCGGCGTGCCCTGGAGCCGCCTGGTCAGGGAGGACGCGGTGATGACCCCCGCGACGACCGAGGACGACCCCGGCGCGGCGGTCGTCTTCATCGATCGCTTCCCGACCGCCGACGGCCGTGCAACGGTGATGCCGACGAGCTTCAAGCCCGGCGCCGAGCAGGCCGACGTCGACTTCCCCTTCGTGCTGACCACCGGGCGGGTGCTCGAGCACTGGCACACCGGTGCGATGACGCGCCACGCCAGCATGCTGGACGCGATCGCGCCCGAGGCACTGGCCTCGATGCATCCGGCCGACGCGCAGGCCCTCGGCGTGCACGATGGCAAGGCGGTGCTGCTGGCGACGCGCCACGGCAGCGTGCAGGCGCGTGCCGCCGTCAGCGCCGATGTGCAGCGCGGTCAGGTCTTCCTGCCCTTTGCCTTCTGGGAAGCCGCGGCCAACAAGCTGACCGGCGACGCGCTGGACCCCGTCGGCAAGATTCCGGGCTTCAAAGTGACGGCGGTCAAGGTGACCGCGGTGGCGTGAGGCGCGGACTGCTCGCTGCGACCGTCGGCGCGATGGCGATGGCGGCACTCGCGCAAGGCGCCGAGTGGCGGGGCGCCGGCTGGTACCAGGTGGTCGAGACCCGTGCCGGCCTGCGGCTGCAGGCGGGGCCCTATGTCAGCGAGCTGGCATGCAAGAAAGCGATGAATTCCTCCGCCGAGGGTTGGGCTTGCCGGGAGTTGCTGAGGCGGCCTTGACGACGTCAGTCGGGGAGGGGTGAGACCCGCTGCCGGGTGGGGCTGAGGTTCGCTGCCCGGTCGCGCTGAGCGGCAACAGCCGGTCGGGCTGAGCTTGTCGAAGCCGGGCTCTGGCTCTGGCTTTGCGTCCATGGCCCGCTGGCCGGCGTGAGGCTGCGCCGGGTCTCGCCCCGGCGGGCGAGTCATTTTCTTTGCTGGCTCAAAGAA
>CAZTTC010000270.1:0-4035 GCA_964616015.1 uncultured Methylibium sp.
GCCTTCAAGGACACCGACTACGCGCTGCTGGTCGGCGCCCGCCCGCGCGGCCCCGGCATGGAGCGCAAGGACCTGCTGGCCGCCAATGCGCAGATCTTCACGGCCCAGGGCAAGGCGCTCAACGCCGCGGCCTCGCGCAACGTGCGCGTCCTCGTGGTCGGCAACCCGGCCAACACCAATGCCTACATCGCGATGAAGAGCGCGCCGGACCTGCCGCGCAAGAACTTCACCGCGATGCTGCGCCTGGACCACAACCGCGCGCTCAGCCAGGTCGCCGCGAAGACCGGGACCGCGGTGAAGGACATCCAGAAGATGGCCGTGTGGGGCAATCACTCGCCGACCATGTATGCCGACTACCGCTTCGCCACCGTCGGCGGCAAGAACGTCAGGGACTTGATCAACGACCAGGTCTGGAACAAGGACGTGTTCCTGCCCACCGTCGGCAAGCGCGGCGCCGCCATCATCGAGGCGCGCGGCCTGTCGTCGGCCGCGTCGGCCGCCAACGCCGCGATCGACCACATGCGTGACTGGGCGCTGGGCTCGAACGGTGCCTGGGTCACGATGGGCATCCCGAGCAACGGCGAGTACGGCATCCCCAAGGACGTGATGTTCGGCTTCCCGGTCACCACCGCCGGCGGCGAGTACAAGATCGTCGAAGGCCTGGCCATCGACGCCTTCTCGCAGGAGCGCATCAACCTGACGCTGAAGGAACTGCAGGAAGAACAGGACGGCGTGAAGCATCTGCTCTGAGTCGGGCCGCGCTCATGCGCCCGGGCCGGCATCGCGCCGGCCTTTTTTCATACGGACGACGGATTCGTCGTCACCACGCACGCACCCCTGACGCGACACACGCGGGACAACCTTCGTGAACGGCGGCACGGATCGCGCGCTCGATCGCGCGCCAAGACGGCGGGTGCAATGCTGCGGCCCGGCGCACACCGCGCGGATCGAGACATCCGTCACGAGCGGCGCGATGCAACTTGCAACGATGTCGCCGGGAGGTCGCCCGCAGAATCGGGACTTCCATTCTTCGCCCGGAGACCTTCCATGAGCCGCATCACCACCCTGGCCGCATCGCTGTTGAGCGCCGGCCTTCTCGCCACGGCCGGCGCGGCCTTTGCACAGACCAGCACGCCGTCGACCGCGAAGGCGCCCCCCGCCAAGAAGCCGGTGTCGCAGTCGCGCAAGGAGCTCAAGTCGGAGGCCAAGGGCCTGGCGCTCGCGACCGAAGTCACCGAGGAGATCAACACCAACCAGCTCGAGATCGCCAACCGTGTGCTGACCGGGACTGCGCAGTGCGAGTTCAACCAGAAGGTCCAGGTCGACGCGCTGCAGGGCAAGCCCGGCCACTTCAAGGTGGCGTTCAACAAGGCCTCGTACACGATGGTGCCGCAGGAGACGACCACCGGCGCCGTCCGCCTCGAGGACAAGAAGAACGGCGTCGTCTGGCTGCAGATCCCGAGCAAGTCGATGATGATGAATCACAAGATCGGCCAGCGCATGGTCGACGGCTGCATGCACGCCGAACAGCGTGCCGCCGTCGAGGCCGTGAAGGCCGCGGCGCCGCAGTAGGCCGCCGCGAGGCGCCGACGCGGGCGCCCGGACCCCACGACCCGGCCCGTGGCATCGCCCTGGCCGGGTCGGTCGTTTCTGGCGGTTGAATATGCCAAGGCGGGTATGTACAATTCATGCATACCAGATGCCGCATGAACGCCATGGAAGCCACCGTCGCCGAGCGCGGGCAGATCACGCTGCCGAAAGCCGTGCGTGATGCGCTGGGCCTGACCAAGGGCAGCACGCTCAAGGTCGAGCTCGACGGCGGCCGCATCATCCTGCGCAAGAACGTCGATGACGCGATCTCGCGCGCCCGAGGCCGCTTCAAGCTGCCCGAGGGCGTGACCACCGACGACATCATGCGCGAGCTGCGCGGCCGCGCTCCTGGCGATCCGGTCGACCTGTGACGGGTCGGCCTCGATGATCGCGATCGACTCCTCGGTGCTCATCGACCTGCTCGGCGACGATGCCCGCGCCGACGCGGCCGAAGCCTGTCTGCGTCTGGCGCTCGGCAGCGGCCCGGTCGTCGTCTGCGATGTCGTCGTCAGCGAAGTCACCAGCGGACTGGGGCATGGCTCCGAGGTGATGGACGTCGTCGAGGAGATGGGCATCCGCTACTGCGCAACTGACCAGCGCGCCGCCATCCGCGCCGGCGAGATGCAGCGCAAGTACAAGCAGCGCATCCGTGCGGCCGGCCGCACGCCGGCCTCGCCGCGCACCATCCCGGACTTCCTGGTCGGCGCGCATGCCATGCTGCAGTGCACCGGCCTGATCACGCGCGATGCCGGCTTCTTTCGCGACTACTTCAAGGGCTTGAAGGTCATCGAACCGAGCCCCCCTTGACCGCACACTCCTTGCTTTCCTGCCTCCGCCCCCCTCCACTCCCACTCCACGACCCGAGGTTCGCCATGGCCACCGCCAAAGCTCCCGCCCACCCCTTCCCCAAGACGCTCAAGACCTTCAAGACCGCTTCCGGCAAAGAAGGCAAGTTCTTCTCTCTGCCTGAACTGGCCAAGCAGTTCCCGGGAGTGAATCGCCTGCCAGTGTCGATCCGCATCGTGCTGGAGAGCGTGCTGCGCAACTGCGATGGCAAGAAGGTCACGGCCGAGCACGTCGAGCAGCTCGCCAACTGGAAGCCGACCGCCGAACGCAGCGACGAGATCCCCTTCGTCGTCGCCCGCGTCGTGCTGCAGGACTTCACCGGCGTGCCGCTGCTGGCCGACCTGGCCGCGATGCGCAACGTCGCCGCCAAGATGGGCAAGAACCCGAAGGCGATCGAGCCGCTGGTGCCGGTCGATCTGGTGGTCGACCACTCGGTGATGATCGACCACTTCGGCTCGCCGAAGGCGCTGGACCTGAACATGAAGCTCGAGTTCAGCCGCAACCAGGAGCGCTACCAGTTCATGAAGTGGGGCATGGACGCCTTCGACACCTTCGGCGTCGTGCCGCCGGGCTTCGGCATCGTGCATCAGGTCAACCTCGAGTACCTCGCGCGCGGCGTGCACAAGACCAAGGACGGCCTGCACTATCCCGACACCCTGGTCGGCACCGACAGCCACACGACGATGATCAACGGCATCGGCGTGGTGGGCTGGGGCGTGGGCGGCATCGAGGCCGAGGCCGGCATGCTGGGCCAGCCGGTCTACTTCCTCACACCCGACGTGGTCGGCTTCGAGCTGACCGGCAAGCTGCGCGAAGGCGTGACCGCCACCGACCTCGTGCTGACCGTCACCGAGATCCTGCGCAAGGCCAAGGTGGTCGGCAAATTCGTCGAGTTCTTCGGTGAAGGCACCCAGACGCTGGCCCTGCCCGACCGCGCCACCATCGCCAACATGGCGCCCGAGTACGGCGCGACCATGGGCTTCTTCCCGGTCGACGAGAAGACCATCGATTACTTCGAGGGCACCGGCCGCAGCAAGGCCGAGATCGAGGCCTTCGAGGCCTACTTCAAGGCGCAGGGGCTGTTCGGCGTGCCCGGCGCCGCAGGGGCCTCCAAGTCTCTCGGCGACATCGCCTACAGCTCGGTCGTCAAGCTCGACCTGGGCAGCGTGGCGCCGTCGCTGTCGGGCCCGAAGCGCCCGCAAGATCGCATCGAGCTCGGCAACGTCAAGACGCAGTTCGGCTCGCTGTTCAGCAAAGCCCCGGCCGACAACGGCTTCAACCAGCCGGCCGAGAAGCTCACGCAGAGCTTCACGACGCCCTCCGGCCTGGAGATCAAGAACGGCGACGTGCTGATCGCGGCGATCACCTCCTGCACCAACACCTCCAACCCCGGTGTGCTGCTGGCAGCGGGTCTGGTGGCCAAGAAGGCCGTCGAGGCCGGCCTCAAGGTCAAGAAGCACGTCAAGACCTCGCTGGCCCCCGGCTCGCGCATCGTCACCGAGTACCTGACCAAGGCCGGGCTGCTGCCCTACCTCGAGAAGCTCGGCTTCAGCGTCGCCGCCTACGGCTGCACCACCTGCATCGGCAATGCCGGCGACC
>CAZTTC010000271.1:0-3994 GCA_964616015.1 uncultured Methylibium sp.
CGCACCAGCGGCGTGACCTTGTCCACCGGGTCGCCGCTCGCCGGGTCGACGGTGATGGCGGTGCCGCGCGCATCGTTGCTGTGGAAGCCCGTGCCGGCGTTGACGTAGAACTCGGTCTGGTCGAAGGGTCCGAGGATCAGGCTGAGCTTGGGGCTGGCCAGCGTGTCGTTCGCCTTGCCGGAGTTGGCCGGGTTGTCGCTCTGCACGTCGAAGCGGTAGTGATCAACGCGCACGCCGGCCACGCTGCGCAAGATCGGCGTCCACGGAACCAGCGTCTGCGCGTAGAGGCCGAGGCTGCTTTCGACGACGTGGTCGCGGCGCGTCGTGGCGAGGGTCTCGCGGCGCAGCGTGCGCAGCAGGCCGTTGTGGATGTTGTCGTTCTGGAACTGCGCGCCGAACGTGGTCTCGGCTGCCCGGCCGAGCAGCGGCGTGGCCAGGGTGTGGCTGGCGTTGGCGCCGGTCGTCACGCGCCGGTCGGGCTGGGCGAACTGGTCGCCGTTGACCTCGTCGTCCAGGAAGTAGGTGAAGTTGGAGTACAGGTCCAGCCGCGACGCGACGACGTAGGCGTTGACCCGCGTCGAGCTCGTCTCGTCGCTGCGCCGCCACTCGCCCGACAGGCTGGTGCGGCTCGCCTGGCCGCCATCGCTGGGGTCGATGGTGTCGAAGCGGTCCAGCTGCCCGGCGTCGACCGCGCGCTTCGGGATCTGGTCGGTGGCGTTCCACTTCGCGTCATAGGCCATCAGCGTGGCGTTCCAGCCGTTGGCGCGGTCGCCGCGCGAGTAGCGCAGCACGCCGTTGAAGCGCCGGTAGTCGTCGGGGTTCACGAAGGGCCCGTCGTTGCGCATGCCTTCGAGCGCGTAGAGCAGGTGGCCCTCGCCCACGGCCGGCGCGTCTGCGATCAGGACGCGGCGAAACCCGTTCTGCCCCAGGCCGATGCTCGCGATGCCGCGCTCCAGCCGGTCGGCATACAGCACCTCGACCGCGCCGGCCGAGGCGAAGTCGCCCTCGCTCGCGTCGTAGGTCCCCTTCTTGTAGCGCAGGCCGGTCGCCAGCTCGGGGATCAGGAAGTTGAGGTCGGTCCAGCCCTGGCCATGCGCGTGGCTGCGCTGGTTGACCAGCATGCCGTCGACCGTGGTGCGCAGGTCGGTGCCGTGGTCGAGGTTGAAGCCGCGCAGGTAGAACTGGTTGGCCTTGCCCTCGCCGCTGTGCTGGCTCACGACGAGGCCGGGCGTGGCCTCCAGCAGCTCGCCGGCGCGGTAGACGGTGCGCGCTTCCAGCTGCTTCTGCGTCACGGTGCCGACGCTGGCGGCATCGGCGACGCCGACCTGCTGGGTGGCCGAGCCCCGGACGACGACTTGCTCGAGCGACTGTTCGCCGCCGGCGCGGGCGCCAGGCAGTGCGCAGCAGGCCAGGGCGGCGGCCAGGGCCAGGCGCGCGACACGCGGTCGCGAGCGCGGGGTGATTCGGTGATGCATGGGAGCTCCCGCGACCAGGCCCCGAGGACCGGTCGCTCGACATGAAGGGGATGGCGAGGGCGCGTGCGCGTGCGCGTGCGCGCGCGCCCTCGCGGCGCGAAGGCCCGGACGGATCGGCGCTCGAGGGCGCGCCTCAGCGCGGCGGATGCTCGGGCGGCGCGACGCTGCGCGAGCGAAAGGCGGCGGGCGATGCCCTCGGAGGGGCCGCTGCTGCCCGCGGCAAGGCCGGCACGCCGGCCACCGGACCCGCCGCCTCCAGACCGGCGGGCAGGGGCTTCGCCGTGGCGACGGAGCCCGCCTCGCCGTCCTGCGGTGCGGCGAGGTAGACGACGCCCTCGTCGTCGAAGTCGTGCGAGTGGTGCCCGACGGCGGCGTGGGCCTGCCCGCGAGCGTGCTCGTGAGGCGGCCCGTGCGGCGGCTCGTGGGGAGGTCCGTGCGGCGCGCCGTGCGCGTGATCGTCGTCCGCATGGCGGTGCCCGTGCGCCGGCTCCTCCGTGTGGAAGTGCGCCGGCGCCCGCACGCTGCCCATGCCGACGGCCAGGCCTTGCAGCGGCAGGCAGACGGCCATCAGGCCGGCCAGCAGCCAGCGCAGGGGCCGGCACGGTGCGCGGCGCAGGATCTCCATGTGCGGTCGTGGGGTGGGGGCGGGGACTGCTCCATCGAGCCTTACGCCGCTCGCCGGCAAGCAGATGCGCCGGCCCCTACACTGCCGCCTCCATGCCCTGGTCCCACCTGCTGCTCGCCCTGGCCGTCGTGTTCGTCTGGGGCACCAACTTCGTCGTCATCAAGTGGGGACTGGCCGAGTTGCCGCCCTTCCTGTTCGCGACGCTGCGGTTCGCGCTGTCGGCGTTTCCGCTGCTGCTGTTCGTGCGCCGGCCGGCGGTGCCGCTGGGCAAGCTGGCGGCCTTCGGCGTGCTGCTGGGTGCCGGTCAGTTCGGCCTGCTGTTCTATGCCATGCGGGCCGACATCGCGCCCGGCCTGGCCTCGCTGGTGATCCAGGTGCAGGTCTTCTTCACCATCGGCCTGGCGATGGCCCTCGACGGCGAGCGGCCCAAGCCGGTGCAGGGCGTGGCGCTCGCGCTGGCGGTCGCCGGCATGGCGGTGATCGCCGCACACATCGACAGCCACAACCTCACCGCGCTCGGACTCGTGCTGGTGCTGGCCGCGGCGCTGGCCTGGTCCGGCGCCAACATGGTGGCGCGCTCGGCCGGCCGCGTCGACATGCTGGGCTTCATGGTGTGGAGCAGCGTGTTCGCGACGCCGGCGCTGGCGGTGCTGAGTCTCGCGCTGGAAGGCCCGGCCGCGATCGTCGCCGGCCTGCAGCAGGCCGGCTGGGGCGCCTGGGCCGCGGTCGCCTGGCAGGCGGTGGGCAACACGCTGTTCGGCTACGGGGTCTGGAACTGGCTGCTGTCGCGCCACCCGGCCGCCACCGTCACCCCCGCCGCGCTGCTGGTGCCGGTGTTCGGCATGGCCGCCTCGTCGGCGCTGCTGGGCGAGGGCATGCCGGGCTGGAAGCTCGGCGCCACCGCGCTGGTGATCGCCGGGCTGGCGCTCAACACGCTGGCCAGCCGCGGCACGTTCTCTCTGCTGCGCAAACCCAGGGCCTCGCCATGATCAAGATCCAGCTTCACCACGCCCCCGGCAGCGCCGCGATGGCACCGCACCTCGTGCTGACCGAGATCGGCCTGGACTTCGAGCTCGTGCCGGTCGACACCGCGGCGCAAGGCCACAAGACCGCCGCCTACCTGAAGCTCAACCCCAATGGCCTGGTGCCCGTCTACATCGAGCGCACCCCGCAGGGCGAGCTGGTGCTGTACGAGAGCGCGGCCATCTGCCTGCACCTGGCCGACTCGCATCCCGCCGCCGGACTGGCGCCGGCGCTCGGCAGCCTCGAGCGCGCGCAGTACTACAAGTGGATGGCCTGGCTGACCAACACGCTGCAGGCCACGCTGATCGTCTACTTCTATCCGCAGCGCTGGGTGGCCGACGGCAACACCGCCGGCGCCACCGAGGTCCAGGCCCGCGCCGAGACGCGCATCGGTGGGCTGCTGGACCAGCTGGACGCGCAGCTCGCCTCGCACGGCGGACCGTGGCTGCTGGGCGACCATCACCGCGCGGTCGATGCCCACGCGCTGATGCTGTGCCGCTGGACGCGCAACTTCGCGCGGCCGGCGCGCAGCCGGCCGCATCTCGGGCCTTACCTGCAGCGGATGCTGGCGCGCCCGGCGGTGCGGCAGGCGTTCGAGCGCGAGGCGCTGGCGCTGCCCTGGGTCTGAGCCGGCGGGCCCGGCTCAGCGTCGGGCCCGCCAGGGCGCGGCACGAGATCCTCTACTGCAGCACGTCGGCCATCGCGCTGGCCACCGCCTGCACGTTGCCGGGGTTGAGCCCGGCCACGCACAGGCGGCCGGAGCGGACCAGGTAGACGGCGTGGCGCTCGCGCAGTGCGTCGACCTGGGCCGCACCGAGGCCGGTGTAGCTGAACATGCCGCGCTGGCTGAGGAAGTAGCCGAAGTCGCGGC
>CAZTTC010000272.1:0-3992 GCA_964616015.1 uncultured Methylibium sp.
TCTACATCTACTACTCGATGTTCGGGCTGCAGCGCGTCGGCGACCTGTGCTGGGCGGCCGGCGACATGCAGGCGCGCGGCTTTCTGCTCGGCGGCACCTCGGGGCGAACCACGCTCAACGGCGAAGGCCTGCAGCACGAGGACGGCCACAGCCACATCCTCGCCAGCACGATCCCCAACTGCATCAGCTACGACCCGAGCTTCGCCCATGAAGTGGCGGTGATCCTGCACGACGGCCTCAAGCGCATGGTCGAGCGCCAGGAGAACGTCTACTACTACATCACCCTGCTCAACGAGAACTACCCGCACCCCGGCCTGAAGCCGGGCACCGAGGCCCAGATCATCAAGGGCATGTACCTGCTGGAAGAGGGCGCGCCCGGCAAGAAGAAGGACGCACCGCGCGTCAACCTGCTGGGCAGCGGCACCATCCTGCGCGAGTCGATCGCCGCCAAGGCGCTGCTCGAGGCCGACTGGGGTGTCTCGGCCAATGTCTGGAGCTGCCCCAGCTTCAACGAACTGGCGCGCGACGGGCAAGATGCCGAGCGCTGGAACCTGCTGCACCCGACCGAGGCCCCACGCAAGGCCTTCGTCACCCAGCAGCTCGAGCCGCACGCCGGGCCGGTGGTCGCCTCGACCGACTACATGAAGGCCTATGCGGAACAGATCCGCGCCTTCCTGCCCGCTGGCCGCGGCTACAAGGTCCTGGGCACCGACGGCTTCGGGCGCAGCGACTTCCGCACCAGGCTGCGCGAGCACTTCGAGGTCAACCGCCACTACATCGTCGTCGCCGCGCTCAAGGCCCTGGCCGACGATGGCAAGCTGCCGGCGACCCGGGCCGCAGAGGCCATCGTGAAATACCGCATCGACGCGAACAAGCTGAACCCGCTGTACGCCTGAAGCGCGCCCGAGCGCGGCGCAGCCCCGAAACGGAGACAGAACATGGCGCTCGTGGAAGTGAAGGTTCCCGACATCGGCGACTTCGACCAGGTCGAGGTGATCGAGGTGCTCGTGAAGCCGGGTGAGTCGATCAAGGCCGAGCAGAGCCTGATCACGGTCGAGAGCGACAAGGCCTCGATGGAGATCCCGTCCAGCCACGCCGGCACCGTGCGCGAGCTGCGCGTCGCGCTCGGTGACAAGGTCAGCGAAGGCACGGTGGTGCTGGTGATCGACGCCGCGGTGGCGGCCACGTCAGCGCCTGCGGCGGGCGCTGCGGCGGCTGCGCCGACGCCCGTTGCCGCGGCTGCGCCGACGCCCGTTGCCGCGCCGGCGGCGGCCGCGAGCCCGACCGCCGTCCCCGCGACGCTCGAGATCGTCGTCCCCGACATCGGCGACTTCGACGAGGTCGCGGTGATCGAGCTGCTGGCCCGGCCCGGCGACGACGTCGAGGCCGAGCAGAGCCTGATCACGGTCGAGAGCGACAAGGCTTCGATGGAGATCCCGTCGCCGCAGGCGGGCCGGCTGGAACGTCTGCTGGTCAAGGTCGGGGACAAGGTCTCCAAGGGCACGCCGATCGCGGTCCTGGCCGGTGCAGCGGGCGTCGTGGCGCCGGCGCCGGCGGCCGCACCGGCCCACGCGCCAGGCCCCGCGGCGGCGGTGCCGCTGGCGAGCCAGCCGGTCGGGCGTACGCCGCCCACCGCCACGCTGCCGGCTCATGAGCCGACCGCGACCGGTGCTCACCTGCCGCACGCCTCGCCTTCGGTGCGCCGCTTCGCGCGCGAGCTGGGCGTGCCGCTCGGCGAGATCAAGGGATCGGGCCTGAAGGGGCGCATCACGCCCGAGGATGTGCAGAACTTCGTCAAGGCCGTGATGGGCGGGGCGCGCACGGCCGGCCCGGCAGGCAAGGCGCCGGCAGCGGGCGGTGGCGCCGGCCTGGACCTGCTGCCGTGGCCCAAGGTCGACTTCACCAGGTTCGGCGCGATCGAGCGCAGGGAGCTGTCGCGCATCAAGAAGATCAGCGGCGCCAACCTGCATCGCAACTGGGTCGTGATCCCGCACGTCACGAACCACGACGATGCCGACATCACCGAGCTGGAGGCCTTCCGTCTGCAGCTGAACAAGGAGAACGAGAAGTCCGGCATCAAGGTCACGATGCTGGCCTTCCTCATCAAGGCCTGCGTCGCGGGGCTGCGCAAGTTCCCGGAGTTCAACGCCTCCCTCGATGGCGACGCGCTGGTGCTGAAGAAGTACTTCCACATGGGCTTCGCCGCCGACACGCCCAACGGGCTGGTCGTGCCGGTGATCCGGGACGCCGACCAGAAGGGCATCTTGGCGATCAGCCAGGAGATGAACGAGCTGGCCGCGAAGGCGCGCGACGGCAAGCTCTCGCCGGCCGAGATGAGCGGGGGCTGTTTCTCGATCAGCTCGCTGGGCGGCATCGGCGGTCGCTACTTCACGCCGATCATCAACGCGCCGGAAGTCGCGATCCTCGGTGTCTGCAAGAGCAGCACCGAGCCACGATGGGACGGCAAGACCTTCCAGCCCCGCCTGATGCTGCCGCTGAGTCTGAGCTGGGACCACCGCGTCATCGACGGCGCGGCTGCGGCGCGCTTCAATGCCTACCTGGGCGCGGTGCTGGCGGACTTCCGCCGCGTGCTGCTGTGATCCACCCCCGTTGCGGCTTCGCCGCGCCCCCTCCAGGGGGCGCCATCAGAGGGTCGGCAGAGCCGAACCCACGGTGGTTGCTGGCGATGTCACTCGATGCGCCGCGCGTGGCGCTCATTGCAGGTGACCACTGAAATGGCTCTCATCGACATCAAGGTTCCTGACATCGGCGACTTCAAGGACGTCGCCGTCATCGAGGTGCTGGTCAAGCCGGGCGACACGATCGCTGTCGAGCAGAGCCTGATCACGGTCGAGAGCGACAAGGCCTCGATGGAGATCCCGGCCAGCCACGCCGGGACCGTCCGGGAGCTCAGGCTCGAGGTCGGCGACACGGTCAACGAAGGCAGCGTGATCCTGAGCCTCGAGGCATCCGGCGCGGCATCGCCGGCGCCGGCGCCAGCCGCAGCGCCGGCCGCCGGGCCGGTCGCCGCCGCGCAGGCAGCCAGCCACACGGGCCGCGCCGACCTCGAGTGCGACCTGCTCGTGCTCGGCGCCGGGCCGGGAGGCTATTCGGCGGCCTTCCGCGCCGCCGATCTGGGCATGAAGACGGTGCTGGTCGAGCGCTATGCGACGCTCGGCGGCGTGTGCCTGAACGTGGGCTGCATTCCTTCGAAGGCGCTGCTGCACGTCGCGGCAGTGATGGACGAGGTGTTGCACTTCGAGGCGCTGGGCATCCGCTTCCCCAAGCCGACGATCGACCTGGGCAAGCTGCTGGCGCACAAGAACAAGGTCGTCGGCAAGCTGACCGGCGGCCTGTCCGCGATGGCCAAGATGCGCAAGGTGACCGTCGTCACGGGCGTCGGCGAGTTCGTCGATCCGCATCACCTGACGGTGTCGATGGCCGACGGCCAGTCGCAGACGATCCGCTTCAAGAGCGCGATCATCGCGGCCGGGTCGGAGGCGGTGAAGCTGCCCTTCCTGCAGACTGCGGCGTTGAAGGACGATCCGCGCATCGTCACCTCGACCGGCGCGCTCGAGTTGCGCCAGCAGCCGAAGAAGATGCTGGTGATCGGCGGCGGCATCATCGGCCTGGAGATGGGCACGGTGTATTCGACTCTGGGTGCGAGGCTCGACGTGGTCGAGATGCTCGACGGCCTGATGCAGGGCGCCGATCGCGACCTCGTCAAGGTCTGGCAGAAGATGAACGCGCATCGCTTCGACAGGCTGATGCTGAAGACCAGGACCGTCGGGGCCGAAGCGACCAAGCACGGCATCCGCGTGCAGTTCGAGGGGCTCGACGGCAGCAAGAGCGAAGGTGTCTACGACCTCGTGCTGCAGGCCGTGGGCCGCACGCCCAACGGCAGGAAGATCGGCGCCGAGAAGGCCGGCGTGATCGTCGGCGAGCGCGGCTTCATCCCGGTGGACGTGCAGATGCGCACCAACGTGCCGCAC
>CAZTTC010000273.1:0-3941 GCA_964616015.1 uncultured Methylibium sp.
CTGACGCTGATCGGCGCCTTCGTCGGCGCGCGCTGGCTGATGGGCACCAAGTTCGGCCGCGTGCTGCAGGCGATCCGCGACGCCGAGGGCCGCACCATGTTCATCGGCTACGACCCGGTGGCCTACAAGCTGGCGATCTGGACGCTGTCGGCGGTGCTGTGCGGCATCGCCGGGGCGCTGTACGTGCCGCAGGTCGGCATCATCAACCCGAGCGAGATGTCGCCGGCGGCCGGGATCGAGATCGCGATCTGGGCTGCGGTCGGCGGGCGCGGCACGCTGGTCGGTCCCATCGTCGGCGCCTTCTTCGTCAACGGCGCCAAGAGCTGGTTCACGCAGGCCTTCCCGGAGTTCTGGCTCTACTTCCTCGGCGTGCTGTTCATCGCGGTGACGCTGTTCCTGCCGAACGGGATCATCGGTCTGTGGCGGCAGCTGCGCGGCGGCGGTGGCGGCAAGAAGGCGGAGGACGGGAAGCGATGACGCCGGAGCTGATGGAAGCGGGCGCGCGCGCCCGCGAGCGTCTGGCGCAGCGGCCGACGCCCGGCCTGTCGGGCGGCCGCACGGCCAGCTACGGTCGCGTGGTCCAGCCCGGTGTGCTGGACACGACCCACGGCCCCATCCTCTACCTCGACGACATCACCGTCAGCTTCGACGGCTTCAAGGCGCTGAACGCGCTGTCGCTGGCCATCGAGGCCGGCGAGCTGCGCTGCATCATCGGCCCCAACGGCGCCGGCAAGACGACGATGATGGACGTCATCACCGGCAAGACCCGGCCCGACGCGGGCCAGGCCTACTTCGGCTCGACGATCGATCTGCTGCGGCTCGACGAGCCCGGTGTCGCGAAGGTCGGCATCGGCCGCAAGTTCCAGAAGCCCAGCGTGTTCGAGCAGCTCACGGTGTTCGAGAACCTCGAGCTCGCGCTCGCCGGCGACCGCCGCGCACGGGCCGCGGCGCTGCACCGCCTGTCCGGCACGCAGCGCGACCGCATCGCCGAGGTGCTGGTGCTGATCCACCTGAAGGACGAGGCGCAGCGCCTGGCCGGCCTGCTGTCGCACGGCCAGAAGCAGTGGCTCGAGATCGGCATGCTGCTGATGCAGGACCCGCGACTGCTGCTGCTCGACGAGCCGGTGGCCGGCATGACCGACGAGGAGACCGAGCGCACGGCCGAACTCTTCCTCTCGCTCGAAGGCGGGCATTCGCTGGTGGTGGTGGAGCACGATATGAGCTTCATCCACGCATTGACCAAGGACAACCCGAGGAAGAAAGTCACCGTGCTGCACGAGGGCCATGTGCTGGCCGAGGGCTCGCTGGCCGAGGTGCAGGCCAACGAGCAGGTGGTCGAGGTGTACCTCGGGCGATAGCCCGAGGACCACCTGCGGTCGTAGGTTTCGCTCCCCCCGCCCCCTCCAGGAGCGGGTTCCAGCATGAGGACGACGATGCTGCGTCTCGAAGGTGTGCATCAGTTCTACGGCGGCTCGCACATCCTGCGCGGCGTCGGCTTCACCGCGCAGGCCGGCGAGGTGACCGTCGTGCTGGGGCGCAACGGCGTTGGCAAGACGACGCTGCTGAAGTCGCTGATGGGCCTGGTGCCGATCCGCAGCGGTACGCTGCAGCTCGACGGCAAGCCCATCGATCGCTGCACGCCCTTCGAGCGCGCCCGCCTGGGCATCGGCTTCGTGCCGCAAGGGCGCGAGATCTTCGGCCGCCTCACGGTCGAGGAGAACCTGCGCATGGGCCTGGCCAGCAAGCCGGGCGGCACGACGATCCCGGCCGAGCTGTACGAGCTGTTCCCGGTCCTGAAGCAGATGCTCGGCCGCCGCGGCGGCGACCTGTCGGGCGGCCAGCAGCAGCAGCTGGCCATCGCGCGCGCGCTGGCCGCGGGGCCGCGGCTGCTGATCCTCGACGAGCCGACCGAGGGCATCCAGCCCAGCATCATCAAGGACATCGGCCGCGTGATCCGCAAGCTGGCCGACCGCGGCTCGATGGCGATCCTGCTGGTCGAGCAGTACTACGACTTCGCCGCCGAACTGGCCGACCAGTACCTGGTGATGGAGCGCGGCCAGGTCGTGCAGCGCGGGCGCGGCGCGGACATGCAGGCCGACGGCGTGAAGGCCCGCATGTCCATCTGAGTCGCCCCCGCCTTCAGCGGATCGCCACCGGGTTGATGATGCCCTGCACGCCGCCGGTGAAACGCGACACGCCCAGCACGAACATGAACTCCCAGGCCTTGTCCTTCGCCAGTTCGGCGGTGTCCATGTTCTCCAGGATGTAGATGCCGTTCCTCGGCAGCAGGATCTGGTGCACCTCGAAGACGCCGACGCCGGGCTCGAAGGGGATCGCATCCAGGCCCCAGGTGTCGGCGCCGACCGCGAGCACCTGCTTGCTGGCCAGGTAGAGCGCACCGTCCTTGCCCAGCCCCGGCTCGCCCGAGATGAAGCGCTTGTCGTCCTTGCCCACCAGCGACTGCCAGCCGGTGTGGAACAGCACCACGTCGCCCTGGCGGATCTCGACGCCCTGGCGCCTGGCCTGCTCGTCGATCTCCTTGCGGTTGAAGGCGGTGCCCTCGGGCAGGATGTCCTTGCCGTAGTAGGCCGTCATGTCCAGCAGCACGCCGCGCGTGACGAAGGGCGGGATCTTCTCGACGCCCAGCTTCTTCAGCCCGTTGGCCTGCACGAACTCGCTGTTCTTGTTGCAGTTGTAGTAGACGTTGTCGACGCCGATGTGGCCCAGCCCGTCGATCTGCGAGCCGGTGCCGACATAGCCCATGTAGATGTCGTCGTTGTAGTTGGTCTTGGTCGGCCCCAGGCCGATGCCGCCGGCCTGGCCGGGCTGGTTGATCACCAGCGCCCAGCTGCGCGGGCCGAAGGCCGGCGTCTTGCTGTTGGTCTCGACCCCGAGTCGGTAGGTCTTGCCGGTCTTCACCAGCTTGGCCGCCTCGAGCGCGCGCTGCGGCGTCAGCAGATTTGCCGCGCCGATCTCGTCGGCGGGACCGTACTTCGACTTGCACCAGTCGTCGGCCGCGGCTGCCAGCGGCAGGGCCGATGCCAGCGCCAGGGCGACGGCGAGTCGTTGCAGGACGGGGGCAGGGTTCATGTCGTCTCCTCGAGTGGGTTGGGCAGGGACGCTCTGGCGGCGCCTCGGGTCGGGTGCGCGCACGATAGCCGTTCCGGCGCCTGACTGCTGCATCGCCGGCCTCGTCGAGGTCGAGGCCTCGACGGCCGGCAGCAGCACGCTGACCCACGCCTGCCGCGTCGCAGGTGCGCGCGCCGGGCGGCGCATCGCTCAGTAGCGCAGCACCAGCGTCACGCGCCAGGAGCGACGCTCGATCGGGTGGAAGTGGATGTCGGGCGTGGCGACGCCCGAGGGCTCGCCGGCCACCCGCGACTCGTAGTAGTAGTCGATGGCCGACGCCTTGCGGTTGGCAAGGTTGTAGCCTTCCAGCTCGACGCTGAGGTCGCGGCTGAGCTTGTAGCCCAGGCGTCCGTTGATGGTGGCCGTGCTCCTGGAGCGCACGCTGTTGTCCTCGATCAGCGGCCGGGGGCCGAACCAGCGGGCCTGCAGCGCACCGAACCACGAACCGACGTTGTCGATGGCGATCGCCAGCGACGCCACGCCCTCGACCGCACCGGGGATGCGACGGCCTTCGGGGGCCTCGTCCTTGAAGCGGGCGCGCGCGAAGGCGATGTCGGCATCGATGGTCAACCAGTCGTCGAGCCGGTAGTAGTGGGCCAGCTCGAAGCCGGTGCGGCGGCTCGGTCGAGTGGCCTCCGTGCCTCCGGCGTCACCGATGAACAGCAGCTCGGAGTCGATGTCCAGGCGGTACAGCGACAGCGCGGTCTGCAGTCCCGGCAGGAAGGACGTGCGCACACCCAGCTCGACGCCCCGCGAGCGCACCAGCGGCGTGACCTTGTCCACCGGGTCGCCGCTCGCCGGGTCGACGGTGA
>CAZTTC010000274.1:0-3926 GCA_964616015.1 uncultured Methylibium sp.
GGTTGATCTTGCCGCCGCGGATCATCGCGAAGCTGTCGTGGCTGCCGAAGATCGACGATCCCTTGATCGTGGTCACGGTCTGCTTGCCGGCGTTGATGAGATCGGCATCGACCTCGTCCTCGGTCGGGAAGGGGCCGATGCCCAGCATGCCGTTCTCGCTCTGCAGCCAGACCTCGATCGTGCTGGGCACATGGTTGGCCACCAGCGTCGGAATGCCGATGCCGAGGTTGACGTAGAAGCCGTCCTGCAGCTCGTGGGCGGCGCGCGCCGCCATCTGATCCTGGGTCCAGGGCATGTCAGGCCTCCCGACGAGCCGCCTCGAGGGAGGCTGGCGCCCCCTCGGGGGGCAGGAACGACGTGATGGGGGGGTGGTTCATCTCAGACTCCCGCTTTCTCGGTGACGGTGCGCTTCTCGATGCGCTTCTCGGGCTTGGCGTTCAGCACGATGCGGTGCACGTAGATACCCGGGAGGTGGATGTCGTCGGGCGCCAGTTCGCCGACCTCGACGATCTTCTCGACCTCGACGATGCAGACCTTGCCGGCCATGGCCGCGGCCGGGTTGAAGTTGCGCGCCGTGTAGCGGAAACGCAGGTTGCCGGACGTGTCGGCCACGTCGGCCTTGACCAGCGAGACCTCGGGGTTCAGCGCCCGCTCCATCACGTAGGTGTGGCCGTCGAAGTCGCGCAGTTCCTTGCCCTCGGCCACCAGGGTGCCCACGCCGGTGCGGGTGAAGAAGGCCGGGATGCCGGCCCCACCGGCGCGCAGCTTCTCGGCCAGCGTGCCCTGGGGCGTGAACTCCAGCTCCAGCTCGCCGGCCAGGTACTGGCGCTCGAACTCCTTGTTCTCGCCCACATAGCTGGAGATCATCTTCCTGATCTGGCGCGTCTCGAGCAGCTTGCCGAGGCCGAAGCCGTCGACGCCGGCATTGTTGGAGATGACCGTCAGGTTCTTCTTGCCGCTGCCCTGCAGCGCGTCGATCAGCGCTTCGGGGATGCCGCACAGCCCGAAGCCGCCCACCGCCAGCAACTGGCCGTCGTGGACGACGCCGTCGAGCGCGGCCTTCGCGCTCGGGTAGACCTTGTTCATGTCGTCGCTGCTCCTCGTGTTGGTGGACCGCTCGGCCCCGCGACGCTTAGCGTACTACGCAGTGCGCTACGTAGAATCGCCTAAGCAATGCCGAGCGCGCCCCCCGCCCCGTCCCGCGACGACACCGTCGCCCCGCTCGACGAGGCCGACTACCGCGTCGCCTTCGAGCTGGCTCCGGTCGGCCTGGTGCTGTCGCGCCACCGGATCATGATCGACTGCAACCAGGTGCTGGCCCAGATGTTCCGCACGCCGCGCGAGGCCCTGGTCGGGCAGTCGTTCCAGGTGCTCTACCCCAGCCCCGACGAGTTCGAGCGCACCGGCGCGCGCATCCTGCTCAACCTGGGTCCCGACGGCCGCTACGCCGACGACCGCATCATGAAGCGCGAGCCCGGCAATGCCGGCGGCGAGCTGTTCTGGTGCCACGTGATGGGTCGCGCGCTCAACCGCGACACGCCGCACGAGGCCGGGATCTGGAGCTTCGAGGACCTGTCCGCGCGGCGCCCGATCGCCCCGGGCGGCCGCGGCGGGCTCACCGCACGCGAACGCGAGATCGCCGCCTTGCTGATCGAAGGCCAGACCAGCAAGCAGATCGGCAAGGCGATCGGGGTCAGTCACCGGACCGTGGACATCTACCGGGCGCGCCTGCTGCGCAAGTACGGGGCGGCGACGACGGCCGAGCTGGTGCACAAGCTGGTCGGGGGCTGACGGACCTGCCCGTCGGCCGCGGGACGCCGCGCCGGGTCTCGCCCCGGCGGGGCCACCCAGCAAAGCGCCCGAACGCCAGCCATCCGGACTGAGGGGGCCGATCGCTGCGCTCCGAACCGCTGTTCGCGCCGGCGCGCCCGCGAGGGCCTCGAACCACGCGGTCTTGCAGCGGCGGCGTCAAGTCGAAGTACCGAGCCTCCAACGATGCAGCGGTCTTGGACGAACGAGCGTTCAGAGTGCCCCTGCACATCGCCACCGAAGGCCCACCGGGCCGGCTGCTGCGCGCGGTCGCGCGGCGGCGCGGCTGGCCCTTTGCGACGGCCTACCACCGCCGCTTCCCCGAACCCGTCCACGCCCGCACGCGGCTGTCGACGGCCTGGTCCGACGCGCTGCGGCGCCGCCTCCACAACGCCGGCCACGGCACGCTGGCACCGACGCCGGCGATCGTCGACGCCCTGCGCGAGCGCGGCATTCGCCATGCCGGCTGCTGCCCGCGCGGCGTGGCCCGCCCGATGTTCTCGCTGGACCTCGACCGGCTGCCAGGCGGCGAGCGGACGGTGTTCCGCTACGTCGGCCGGCGCGCGGTCGAGAAACAGGTCGATGCCTTGCTGAAGCTGGACCTGCCCGGCGAGACCTGGGTCGCCGGCATGCCGAGCAGTCCTCGTGGTAGCGCGCGACGCAGCAGTGCGCCGCCGCGCTGCGGGCGCTGCCCGCTCGTCCGACCGCCGCGGCTTCAGTCCGCGAGCCCGCGCAGGCGCTCGGGCAGCGGCACCGACTTCTGCTTCGGGAAATCGACCCACACCAGCTTGGCGCCGCCGGCGGCGTAGACCTTGCCGGGCTGGTCGGTGCGTTCCAGCGTGACGTAGGTGTCGAGGCTGGTGCGGCCGGGGTTGCAGACGTAGTGCCTGGCCAGCACGTCGCCCGGATACTCGAGCTGTTGGTAAAAGTTGCAGAAGGCGTTCACGATCACCGGCCCCTCGCCCTGCGGGTTGGTCGGGCAGCCGATCTGGTCGAACCAGGCGATGCGCACGATCTCCAGGTAGCGGAAGTACAGCGTGTTGTTCAGGTGGCCCATCGCGTCCATGTCGCCCCAGCGGATGGGGATCACGACCTCGTTGGTCAGCTTCTTCTGGTCGGGGATCTCGAAACGCAACATCCGGTTCTCCAGTCGGAATCGCTCAGGACAGGTCGACGCCCAGCTCCATCGCCAGGCGCTGCAGTTGGCCGCGCAGCAGCAGAACCTCGGCCTGCAGCTGCCGTTGATGGGCCCGCAACGCGGCAATCTCGCCGGCCATCACCGCGTCGGCGGGCTCGGGCGAGGGCGCGCCCACGGCCATCTCCACCGGGCCGGCCAGCAGCTGGGCCCAGCGCGCCTCACGCGAGCCCGGCGCGCGCGGCAGCTTGACGACCAGCGGCCCGCCGGCCTGCGCGGCGCGTCCCGCCAGTTCGTCGAGAAAGCCTTCCACCGCCGACAGGTCGGCGAAGCGGTGCAGCCGTTCGGTGCTGACCCGCAGCTCGGCGGTGGTCTGCGGCCCGCGCAGCATCAGCAGCGCCAGCAGCGCCACCGACTGGCCGGGCAAGCGGAGCACGCGCGCCAGGTTGTGCTCGTAGCGCATCACGCGGCTGCCGCTGCTCTCGATCACCAGGCCGAGCGTCTTCAGCTCGTCCAGCGCGGTCAGCAGCTCGGCCTCGCTGGCGTTCATCAGCGGCTCGCGCGCGGTCTTCTGATTGCAGCCGAGCAGCAGCGTGTTCAGCGACAGCGGGTAGCTGTCGGGCACGGTGTGCTGCTTCTCGACCAGCACGCCGAGCGCACGCAGCTCCAACGGCGAGAGCGGCCTCAAGGCCACCCTCTCCATGCGAAGGGCCGCCTCCGACTCGCGCCGAGACGGCGGGGGCCTAGCTTCGCAACGGCGATCGCTGCCAGGCGCTTCGGCATCTCACACACCGAATCCGTCGTCGGCGGCCAGGACGGCGCCGTTGATGAAGTGGCTCTCGTTGGCGCACAGCATCAGCAGCGCGGTGTCCAGGTCCTGCGGCTTGCCGACGCGCTTGCGCGGCAGCATGTCGACGAGCTTCCTGCCCTGCTCGGTGCCCCAGTGGTGGTGGTTGATCTCGGTGTCGATGTAGCCGGGGCA
>CAZTTC010000275.1:0-3910 GCA_964616015.1 uncultured Methylibium sp.
CCAGAACGCAAGTAGCGCGCTCAGCATCTTCTTCAGCATGTCGAATCTCCTCCAGAGTGGTTGCGATGGCGAGCCTTGTTCGAGACCCGCCAGAGCACTCTAGAAGCCGCTTGTCAGCCTGCCCATCCTTCCCAGGAGGGCGGCCGGAGGGGTGTTACGTCGCCGGGAGCAGACAACGGCGCGCCGTGAGCGCTGCGTTCTACTCGAACAACTCGTCGTAGCTGACGCTCGCGGTGCCGAACTTGCCGACCACGATGCTGCCGGCTCGGTTGGCCAGCGGCATCGCCTCGCGCGGACTCAGGCCGCAGGCGATCATCGCGGCCATGGTCGCGATCACGGTGTCGCCGGCGCCCGTCACGTCGAACACTTCGCGGGCCTGGGCGGGCACGCTGGTGTCGCCCTGCGCGTCGAACAGCGTCATGCCCTCCTCGCTGCGGGTGAGCAGCAGCGCCTGCAGGCCGAGCTCGACGCGCAGTGCCTGGGCGCGTTCGCGCAACTGCGCCTCGCTGCTCCATGCGCCGACGACCTGTGCGAGTTCGGCACGGTTCGGTGTGATCACACTGGCGCCCGCGTAGCGGCGGTAGTCGCTGCCCTTGGGATCCACGAGCACTGGCTTGCCTGAGCGGCGTGCCAATTCGATCATGCGCGGGATGTGTTCCAACCCGCCCTTGCCGTAGTCGGAGAACAGCACCGCGTCCTGCTCGGCGAGCGTGGTTTCGTAGGCCTGCAGCATCTCGGCCAGCACCTCGTGGTCGGGCTGGTTCTCGAAATCGATGCGGATCAGCTGTTGCGAGCGGCCGATCACCCGCAGCTTGACGATGGTGTAGAGCTGCGGGTCGCTGCCCAGCAACGTATCGATGCCGTCGCGCTCCAGCAGGCGCTTCAGCGTGCGCGCCGGTTCGTCGTCACCGACCACGGTCAGCAGGGTCGCGCGGGCACCGAGTGACTTGACGTTGAGTGCCACGTTGGCGGCCCCGCCGAGGCGTTCCTCCTCGCGCGTGACGCGCACCACTGGCACTGGCGCCTCCGGCGAAATCCGTTCCACGGCACCGAACCAGTAGCGATCCAGCATCACGTCGCCGACCACCAGCACGCGTGCACGGCCGAGCTCGGTCTTGTCGCGCACCGGCTTCTTCACTGGTCCTCCAACCGCGTGGGCGGATAGCTGTCCCAGCTGTGGCACCCGGGGCATTGCCAGAAGTAGTGCTGCGCCTCGAAGCCGCAGGCTGCGCAGCGGAAGCGCCGGATCGGCCGGGCGGCGGCGGCCGTGATCTGCTGCAACTGCTCAGCATCGGTCGACGTTGGGACCAGTCCTTGAGCCTGCTGCTCCTTCAGCAGGGCCGATGCGGCCGACAGCGTCGGGTGTGCCTGCAGGTGACGGCGCAATCGTTCGTGGCGCGCGGCCGGATCCGGTTCGAGCTGTTGCAGCGCCGTCACGATGTCGAGGCTCGGAACACGGTCGTAAACGGCTTCCAGCCGCCCGCGGGCGTCGGCTGCGTCACCGCAGGCCAGCGCGCTGTTGGCATAGTCCGATGCGATCAGCGCGAAGGCGCCCGGCTGCGTGGCGAGAAGTTCGTCCCATGCCGAGAGTGCTTCGCGATGCTGGCCGGCGCGCGCGAGGCGCTGCCCGGCGATGACCCGCGGTCGCGGTGCCTGCGGCGCAGCTTCGCGCGCTTTGCGCAGGGCTTCCTCCGCTTCATCGGGGCGGCGGCGTGCATCCGCTTCCAGCGCGATCTCGCAGCCGTAGTGCGCCACGCGGTTGGCGAAGGAGCCGGCGCCCGCGGCCTCCAGCTTGCGAGCCGTCTCGATGGCGGCATGCCAGTCGCGCGAGCGCTCGTGCAGCGTCAACAGCTCGAGGCGCGCATCGGTGGCAAACGCTGTGCCCTCGAGTGCACGGAAGGCCGCCTCAGCGCGGTCGAACAGACCGGCCTTCACGTAGTCCTGCGCCAGCGCGTGCTGGGCACGCTCGCGTTCGGTGGCGGGCAGGTCACCGCGACCGAGCAGGTGTTGATGGACCCGTACCGCACGCTCGTACTCGCCTCGTCGGCGGAACAGGTTGCCGAGCGCGAAATGCAGGTCCGAGGTGCCCGGGTCGTGCTGCACCGCCTCGATGAAGGCGTCGATCGCCTTGTCCTGCTGTTCGTTGAGCAGCAGGTTCAGGCCCTTGTAGTAGGCCTTGGGCGACTCCTGCTGTTCGCGCTTCCACTGCTTCACGTCGAAGCGCGATGCGAGCCAGCCGAGCCCGAAGGCCACCATCAGCCCGAGCAGGGCCAGCGGCAGCGTGGTCTGCAGGTCAAAGTCCATCGCGTGGCGGATGCTCGGGGACGGCGGGGTCGGGCTCGCGCGCGGCGTCGACGTCGAGCATCGTCGTCGCGGTGTCGGGACGGGTGCCGCGCTGCTGCTGCGCGACGCGCTTGTGCTTCCACCAACTGGGCAGCATCGCGAGGATGCCGAGTGCGCAGCCGATGCCGAAGGCACCGAGCACGATGAACACCATCGGGGCGCGCCACTCGTGGCCGAAGAAGCCCTTGAGCGCCGCGTCGTGCTGGTTGTTCAGCGCAAAGGCGAACAGCGCGACGAAGAGGACGACTCGCAGGAGCCAGTTGAGGGCACGCATCGCCGGCGATTCTAGGCGGCCGGCCGTGCCGGAACGTGCGGGAAGGCGGCGGCGCGCCGCGGGGATCAGGCGTCGCCCGTGGCGGGCGGCCGGGTGCCGGCCTCGAGGGCGGCGGTGCGGGCGTCGACGGCTTCACGCAGGGCCTTGCCCGGTTTGAAGTGCGGCACCAGCTTCTCGGGGATCGCGACCTGCTCGCCCGAGCGCGGATTGCGCCCCATGCGCGGCGGACGCCGGTTGATCGAGAAACTGCCGAAGCCGCGGATCTCGATGCGGTGGCCGCGCGCGAGCGCGTCGCTCATCGCGTCGAGGATGGTCTTGACGGCGAACTCGGTGTCGCGATGCGTCAGCTGGCTGAAGCGCTCACCGAGCAGGGCGACGAGATCGGAACGGGTCATGGTGCGGTCGAGCCGAACCGGGGCGGCATCGGCCGCCCCGGCTCATGCCGTCATCAGCTCTTGTCGAGCTTGGCCTTGAGCAGCGCGCCCAGGCTGGTCGTGCCGGCGTTCTCGCGCTCGGACGACTGCTGCAGGCGCTGCATCGCTTCCTGGTTGTCGACGTTGTCCTTGGCCTTGATCGACAGCTGGATCGAACGCGTCTTGCGATCCACGTTGACGATCAGCGCGGTGACCTCGTCGCCTTCCTTCAGCACGTTGCGGGCGTCCTCGACGCGGTCGCGGGAGATCTCGCTGGCGCGCAGGTAGCCGGTCACGTCGTCGGACAACTGGATCTCGGCGCCGCGCGGGTCGACCGTCTTGACCTTGCCCGTGACGGTCGCACCGCGATCGTTGAGCGTCGTGTAGGTCGCGAACGGGTCGCCGTCGAGCTGCTTGATGCCCAGCGAGATGCGCTCGCGCTCGACGTCGATCGCCAGCACGAGGGCCTCGACTTCCTGGCCCTTCTTGTAGTTGCGCACGGCGGCCTCGCCCGGCTCGTGCCAGGACAGGTCGGACAGGTGCACCAGGCCATCGATGCCGGCAGCCAAGCCGACGAACACGCCGAAGTCGGTGATCGACTTGACCGGGCCCTTGAGCTTGTCGCCGCGCTTGTGGTTCTGCGCGAACTCGTCCCACGGGTTAGCCTTGCACTGCTTCATGCCCAGGCTGATGCGGCGCTTGTCCTCGTCGATCTCGAGCACCATGACCTCGACCTCGTCGCCCAGCGAAACGGCCTTGGCCGGGGCGACGTTCTTGTTGGTCCAGTCCATCTCGGAGACGTGCACCAGGCCTTCGATGCCGGGTTCGATCTCGACGAACGCGCCGTAGTCGGCGATGTTGGTGACCTTGCCGAACAGGC
>CAZTTC010000276.1:0-3893 GCA_964616015.1 uncultured Methylibium sp.
TCGCGACCATCAAGGGCCAGCTCGCCAACATGCGCGACGGCGGCTTCATCAGCGCGCACGACTTCCACATCTGCGCGCTGATCGCCGACGTGGTCTGCGGCGGCGAGGTCGATGCCGGCTCGCTGGTCAGCGAGGAATATCTGATGAGCCTGGAGCGCAAGCACTTCTGTTCGCTGCTCGACCACCCCAAGACCCAGGAGCGGATCATGGGGATGCTCCAAACGGGCAAGCCGGTCCGCAACTGAGCTATCCGCTCCTTCCCCCTCTGGGGGAAGGCCGGGATGGGGGCCAGCCCCGAGCACCCACGATGGAACACCAAGCCACCACCGCAGCCAGACACCACGCCAAGAGCCCGCGCATCGGCATGACCGATTCCGAGCGCAGGCTGTGGTCGCGTTTGCGTCTGGAGCAGCTCGGGGTCAAGTTCTGCCGCCAGCATCCGCTCGGTCCGTATGTGCTGGACTTCGCTTGTCTCGACCCTCGCTTGGTGGTCGAGGTGGATGGCTCGCAGCACGACGAACAAGTCGCGTATGACCAACAGCGTGACGCCTGGCTCGTCGGGCAAGGCTTTCGCGTGCTCAGGTTTCGATCGAACGAAGTGCTGACGAACACGGACGGCGTGCTGACGTGCATCCACGAAGCGCTGCTTGAATTGGCGCAGCCGGCCCCCACCCCAGCCCTCCCCCAGCGGGGGAGGGAGCCAGAACATCCAGACCCACGCAAGGAGCCCTCACATGGCAGCTAAGCAAGTCCAAGACGCCTACATCGTCGCCGCCACCCGCACGCCGATCGGCAGGTCCGGCCGCGGCTACTTCCGCAACACCCGCCCCGACGACCTGCTGGTGGCCGCGGTGCAGAGCGCGCTGAAGCAGGTGCCCACGCTGGACCCGAAAGCCATCGAGGACGCGATCATCGGCTGCTCCTTCCCCGAGGGCGAGCAGGGCATGAACATGGCGCGCGCCGCGATGGTGCTGGCCGGTCTGCCGCATTCGGTCGGCGGCGTCACGGTCAACCGCTTCTGTGCGTCGGGCCTCTCCGCCGTGCAGATGGCGGCCGACCGCATCCGCATCGGCGAGGCCGACGTGATGATCGCCGGCGGCGCCGAGTCGATGAGCATGGTGCCGATGGGCGGCAACAAGCCCTCGTTCAACCCCAATGTGTTCGCGAAGGACGAGAACGTCGGCATCGCCTACGGCATGGGGCTGACGGCCGAGAAGGTCGCGACGCAGTGGAAGGTCAGCCGCGAGGCGCAGGACGAGTTCGCACTGGCCTCGCACCAGCGCGCGCTCAAGGCCATGGCCGCCGGCGAGTTCAGCGCCGAGATGACACCGATCGAGATCATCGACCGTTTCCCCGATCTCGCCACGGGCGGCGTGGGCACGAAGACGCGGACGGTGAACCTCGACGAAGGCGCACGCCCCGACACGTCGCTCGAAGGTCTGGCCAAGCTGCGGCCTGTGTTCGCCGCCAAGGGTTCGGTCACCGCCGGCAACAGCTCGCAGACCAGCGACGGCGCCGGTGCGCTGATCCTCGCCAGCGAGAAAGCCGTCAAGCAGTTCAACCTCAAGCCGCTGGCGCGCTTCGTCAGCTTCGCGATCCGCGGCGTGCCGCCGGAGATCATGGGCATCGGCCCGATCGAGGCGATCCCGGTCGCGCTGAAGCATGCCGGGCTCAAGCTCGACGACCTGGGCTGGATCGAGCTGAACGAAGCCTTCGCCGCGCAGGCGCTGGCGGTCATCAACACCGTCGGCCTCGACCGCGCCAAGGTGAACCCGATGGGCGGCGCCATCGCGCTCGGGCACCCGCTGGGCGCCACCGGCGCGATCCGTTCGGCCACCGTCGTGCACGCACTGCAGCGTCACAACCTGAAGTACGGCATGGTCAGCATGTGCGTCGGCATGGGCCAGGGTGCGGCGGGGATCTTCGAGCGGGTATGACCCTGCCCCCCGTTGCGGCTGCGCCGCCCCCGGTGGCACCGAAGGCCCCCCCCGGTGGCCCCAGGGGCGCCGCTGGCGGACCGGCGGAGCCGGCTCCGCGGCGGCCGCCAGGCTGGCGTCGCCGTACGGTGGTGCAGGGCGCGGTGCTGGCCAGTGCCGGCGGGCTCATCGGATGCGCGCCCGGCCGGGTCGAGCGCTTCGCGACCTGGGCCGAGGCGCGCAATGCGGTCGTCGCGCTGGCCCAGCCGGGCTCGCGCTGGCGCAGCAGCGGGGCCTGGTCGCTGAGCCAGACGCTGCAGCATCTGGCGCAGAGCATCGAGGGCTCGCTGACCGGCTATCCCCGCATGAAGTCGGCGTGGTTCACGCACACGCTGGGGGCCGCGGCGCATGCCGTGTTCGACGCACGCGGTGCCATGACCCATCCGCTCGACGAGCCCATCCCCGGCGCGCCCGCGCTCGATGCGGCCTTGCCGGCCGAGGCCGCCGCGCTGCGCCTGCTGAGGGCGATGGACGCCTTCGAGTCCCACGGCGGCGCGCTGGCGCCGCACTTCGCCTATGGCGTGCTCGACAAGCCCTCGTACGCCCGCGCCCACCAGATGCATCTGGCCGCCCACTGGCAGCAGTTCGAGGAGACCCGGCATGCCTAGCCATCCGCTCGACATCGACACCGCCGACGGCACGCGCATCGCCGCCACTGCGCACGACACCGCCGGCGCCCCGCGTGCCGTCGTCGTGATCGGCGGCGCGATGGGCGTGTCCCAGGACTACTACGCGCCGCTGGCGCGCTGGCTGGCCGGGCAGCGCATCGCCGTGCTGAGCTTCGACTACCGCGGCGTGGGCCGCTCGCGCCGCAGGCCGCTGCAACGGGAGACGGCCGACGTGCTGACCTGGGCTCGCGAGGACTGCGCCGCCGCACTGGCCGCCGCCGAGGCGCGCTGGCCCGGCGTGCCGCTGCACTGGCTGGGCCACAGCCTGGGCGCGCAGATCGTCGGCCTGGTGCCGGGGCACGAGCGACTGGCCGGCGTGCTGTCGGTCGCGGCCGGCAGCGGCTACTGGCGGCTCAACGCGCCGCGGGTGCGGTTGACGGTGTGGTGGCTGTGGTGGGTGGTCGTGCCGCTGACGCTGAAGCTGTGCGGCTACTTCCCCGGCAAGCGCCTGCGCAAGGTCGGCGACCTGCCGGCCGGCGTGATGGCGCAGTGGCGCCGCTGGTGCCTGCATCCCGACTATGTCGGCGGCGAAAGCGACTCGGTGCGCGCCGAGCTCGCCCGCGTGCGGCTCCCGCTGACGGTGCTGTCGATGAGCGACGACGAGCTGATGACCTGGGAAGGCACGCGCTCGCTGTTCGGCCTGTACCGTAGCGCGCCGATCGATTACCACCGCGTTGCACCGTCCGATCACGGCCTGCAGCGCATCGGCCACTTCGGCTTCTTCCGCGACAAGATGCGCGACAGCCTGTGGCCCATCGTGCCGCGCTGGATCGAGCAGAACACCGCCTCCTCCTGACCCCATCCCCGACCCGGAGACCTCCCATGAGCATCAAGACCGCCACGCTGAACGGCGTCGCCACGATCGAGATCGCGCGCCCCGAGAAGAAGAACGCGCTGACGATGGCGATGTACCAGCAGATGTCCGAGGCGATCCTCGACGCGCAGCTCGATGGCACCGTGCGCGCCGTGCTGATCGCCGGCCAGCCGGGCATCTTCACCAGCGGCAACGACCTCGAGGACTTCATGCAGCGCCCGCCCCAGGGCGCCGACTCGCCGGTCTTCAAGTTCATGGCGGCGCTGACCGAGTGCGACAAGCCGGTGGTCGCTGCGGTCACCGGCGCCGCCATCGGGATCGGCACGACGATGCTGATGCACTGCGACCTGGTCTACGTCTCCGACGAGTCGCGCCTGGCCATGCCCTTCACCAGCCTGGGGCTGGTGGCCGAGTTCGCGTCCAGCCTGCTGTTCC
>CAZTTC010000277.1:0-3868 GCA_964616015.1 uncultured Methylibium sp.
AGATCACGCTGATGTGCGGCGCCTCCTTCGGCGCCGGCAACTACGGCATGTGCGGCCGCGGCTACAGCCCGCGCTTCCTGTGGATGTGGCCCAACGCGCGCATCTGCGTGATGGGCGGCGAGCAGGCCGCCAGCGTGCTGGCCACCGTGCGGCGCGAGGCCATCGAGGCCAAGGGCGGCACGATGACGGCCGAGCAGGAGGCCGCGATCAAGCAGCCCATCCTCGACCAGTTCGCGCACCAGTCGCACCCTTACTACGCCAGCGCGCGGCTGTGGGACGACGGCGTGATCGACCCGGCCGACACCCGCCGCGTGCTGGCGTTGGCAATCAGCGCCAGCCTCAATGCCCCGATTCCGGACGCGCCGCGCTTCGGTGTCTTCCGGATGTAGTGTATGATGTGTTCCTTGAGCTATTTGTATACACATCATGCGCACCAACATCGATATCGACGACGCGCTCATGGCCGAGGCCATGAAGGCCGGACCGTACAAGACCAAGAAGGACGCGGTCGAGGCCGGGCTCAAGCTCCTCGCGCGCCAGACCGCCTACCGCGAGATCCTCAAGTGGCGCGGCAAGCTCAAGTGGGAAGGCGACGAATCCATCGACTGGGTTGCCGCCAACCAGACCGAGGCGGCCGCGGTGCAGGAGCCCAAGGCGGCCTCCGCCGCGCCCTCCACGAAGGCGCGCCGTGCTCGTCGTTGACTCCAGCGTCTGGATCGACTTCTTCAACGATGTCGATGTCCCGGCGGTCGGCCTGCTCGGTCATCTGCTCGACCGCGGCGAGGTGCGCATCGTCGTGCCGGATCTCGTCTACTTCGAGGTGCTGCGCGGCTTTCGATTCGAGCGCGAGTTCCGGCAGGCGCGCGCGCTGCTGGAGTCGCTGGGCATCGACGGAACCGGCGGTGCCGCACTGGCGCTCGATGCCGCCCAGCACTACCGCAGCCTTCGGGCTGCCGGCATCACCGTGCGCAGCAGCGTCGACGTGCTGATTGCCACGTTCTGCATCGAGAACGGCTACGCGCTGCTGCACCGTGACCGCGACTTCGATGCCTTCGAACAAGTCCGCGGGCTCCGGTCCTGGCGGCAATGAGCACCATGGACAGCATCTACCTCGCCCCTGAACACGAGCTGCTGCGCGAGCAGGTCGCGCGCTTTCTGGCCCGCGAGGTCGAACCGCACGCCGAGCAGTGGGAGCAAGCCGGGTTCACGCCGCGTGAGGTGCTGCGCAAGATGGGCAGCGCCGGCCTGCTGGGCCTGATGTACGGCACCGAGTACGGCGGCGCCGAAGCCGATGCGCTCACCAACCTGGTGTTCGCCGAGGCGCTGTCGCAGTCGACCTTCGGCGGCTTCATCATCACCGTGCTGGTCCACACCGACATGGCCAGCCCGCACCTGCACCACGCCGGCAACCCGGCGCAGAAGGCGAAGTACATGCCGGGCGTGACGCGCGGCGAGATCATCACCGCGGTGGCCATCACCGAGCCGGGCGCGGGCTCCGACGTGGCGGGCCTGCGCAGCACCGCCCGGCGCGATGGCGACCACTGGGTCCTCAACGGCACGAAGATGTTCATCACCAACGGCGTGCACGGCGATCTCTACTTCGTCGCCGCGCGCACCGGCGAGGGCCGGCATGCGATCTCGATGTTCATCGTCGAGAAGGGCACCCCGGGCTTCACGGTCGGCCGCGCGCTGAAGAAGACCGGCTGGCTGTCGTCCGACACCGCCGAGCTGGTGTTCGACAACGTCCGCATCCCCGCCGCCAACCTGCTGGGCGAGGAGGGCAAAGGCTTCTACTCGGTGATGAAGAACTTCCAGACCGAGCGCATCGCGCTGGCCGCGATGGCCATCGGCCATGCCTCGCAGGCGCTGAAGCTGACGCTGGACTGGGTGCACGACCGCCAGGCCTTCGGCGGCACCTTGTGGGACAAGCAGACCATCCGCCAGCGCCTGGCGATGCTCGACGCCAAGACCCGCGCGGCGCGCCAGTACACCTACCACTGCGCCTGGCTGGTCACGCAGGGCCGCGACGTGGTGCAGGACGTGTCGATGCTGAAGGCGCTGACCGGCGAGCTGGTCAACGAGGTCGTCTCGACCTGCCAGCAATTCCATGGCGGCATGGGCTACATCCGCGAAACGGCCATCGAGCGCCTGTGGCGCGACGCGCGCATCCTGGCCATCGGCGGCGGCGCGACCGAGGTGATGCTCGACGAAGCCGCCAAGCGCTACTGAGCCCGCGATGAGCGAACCCACCACGATCCGCATCGAGCGCCCGACGCCTGCCGTCGCGCGCGTCACGCTCGCGCGCCCCGAGGTGCGCAATGCCTTCAACGAGGTCGTGATCGCCGAGCTGACGGCGGCCTTCCGCGCGCTCGACGCCGACGAGGGTGTGCGCGTGGTCGTACTTGCCGCCGAAGGCCCGGCCTACTGCGCCGGCGCCGACCTGAACTGGATGCGCCGCATGGCCGGCTACACGCGCGACGAGAACCTCGCCGATGCGGCGGCGCTGGCCGAGATGCTGCGCAGCATCGCCACCTGCCGCAAGCCGACCATCGCGCGCGTGCAGGGCGACGCCTATGCCGGCGGCATGGGTCTGGTCGCGGCCTGCGACCTCGCGGTGGCCGCCGACTCCGCGCACTTCTGCCTCAGCGAGGTCAAGCTCGGCCTGATTCCGGCGACGATCAGCCCCTACGTGATCCGCGCGATGGGCGCGCATGCGGCGCAGCGCTACTTCCTCACCGCCGAGCGCTTCGATGCCACGACGGCCTTGCGCATCGGCTACGTGCACGAGGTCGTTGCGGCTGAGCAGCTCGATGCGCATGTGCAGGGTTTCGTCGATGCTTTCCTCGCTGCCAGCCCGCAGGCGCTGGCCGATTGCAAGCGCCTGCTGCAGGCGATCCACGGCCAGTCCGTCGACGCCGCCCTGATCGCCCGCACGGCCGAGTTCATCGCCGATTCGCGCGTCTCCGACGACGGCCGGCACGGCATCGCATCCTTCCTCGGCAAGACCAAGCCGCGCTGGGCCGCCTGAGCGCGCTGAGATGGACACGCTGCAGCAGCTCGACACCACCCAGCTGATCGCCCTGGCGGCCACGCTGGGCTGGGCCAGCGGCCTGCGGCTGTACGCGGTGCTCGCGATCACCGGCCTGGTCGGCTACGCCGGCTGGGTGGCGCTGCCACCCGGTCTGCAGCTGCTGCAGCATCCGCTGATGCTGACGGGCAGTGCCCTGATGCTGCTCGTCGAGTTCTTCGCCGACAAGATCCCCGGCCTGGACTCCGTGTGGGACCTGGTCCACACGCTGCTGCGCATCCCCGCCGGTGCGGCGCTGGCGGCTGGTGTCTTTGGCGCCGACCAGGCGACGATGGCCGCCGCGGCTGCGCTGGTCGGCGGCACGCTCGCGGCTACCAGCCACGCGGCCAAGGCGAGCACGCGCGCCGCGGTGAACACCTCGCCCGAGCCCTTCTCCAACATCGGCCTGTCGCTGCTGGGCGACCTGGCGGTGCCCGGCATGCTGTGGCTGGCCTTCGAGCATCCGGTGCTCGCCATCGTCGCGGTGTCGCTGGCCTTCGTGGCGATGCTGGGGGTGATCTGGTGGTTGTCGAAGTTCCTGCGCCGCGTGTGGTCGCGGCTGAAGATGCTGCTCGGCCTGCCGTCGTCGGCGGCGGCCTGATGGAGACGAACGAGATGTTCAAGAAGATCCTGATCGCCAACCGCGGCGACAACCGAAGCGCAGCGCAGGTTGCGGCGAAGGCTCATGAGCGCGCAGCGCACGTGACGCTGCAGCCACATCGCGTGGCGCGCGCAGCGCGCGGCGATCGAGTCGCGGGAGCCTGAGATGTTCAAGAAGATCCTGATCGCCAACCGCGGCGA
>CAZTTC010000278.1:0-3855 GCA_964616015.1 uncultured Methylibium sp.
GTCCGGGCAAGGTAACCTGCTGGACCTGAGCATCCAGGCGATCCGGCTGCGCGCCACGGTGGGCGAGGTGTCCGACGCGCTGGAGCAGGTCTTCGGGCGCCACCGCGCCGACATCCAGAAGGTGACCGGTGTGTACGCAGCCGCCTACGACAGCGCCGAGGGTTGGGACCAGCTCAAGACCGAGATCGCGGCCTTTGCCGACACCTACGGCCGGCGCCCGCGCGTGATGATCTCCAAGCTGGGCCAGGACGGCCACGACCGCGGCGCCAAGGTGGTGGCGACGGCGTTTGCCGACCTCGGCTTCGACGTCGACATGGGCCCGCTGTTCCAGACGCCCGAGGAGTGCGCGCGCCAGGCGATCGAGAACGACGTCCACGCGGTGGGCGTGAGCACGCTCGCCGCCGGGCACAAGACGCTGGTGCCGGCCATCATCGCCGAGCTGCAGAAGCAGGGCGCCGACGACATCATCGTCTTCGTCGGCGGTGTGATCCCGCCGCAGGACTACGACTTCCTCTATGAAGCCGGCGTCAAGGGCATCTACGGTCCGGGCACGCCGATCCCGGCGAGTGCAAAGGACGTGCTCGAGCAGATCCGCAAGGCCGTGTCCGCGGCCTGAACATCACCCGTTCGGGCTGAGCTTGTCGAAGCCCCGCTCGCGCACTATGCAGCCGCACATGACCGATCCGTTGATCAACAGCCTGGGTTCAGTCGGCAGCTTCGTCTCCGGCGTTTTCGCGATGGCGTCCGCGGTCGGCGTTTACTTCGTGTGGCTGCAGCTCAAGGTCTCGGAGGCGATAGCTCAGACACAGTTCGAAGACGGTCTGACGCGTGAATACCGTGTGCTCATCGGCGAGATACCTACGAAGGCGCTGATGGGCGAGGAGCTCAGCGACAACGAGTTTGAGAGATGCTTCGACGAGATGTACCACTACGTTGACCTGTGCAACGAGCAGGTCAGTCTGAGGATGCGCGGTCGGATCGGTTTGGTCGTCTGGACGGACTGGTGCGCTGGAATCAAGTCGAACTTGACTCTGCCGTCGTTCAAGCGAGCGTGGACCGAGATCAAGAACCGAACTGACAGTTTCGCTGAGCTGCGCAAGTTGGAACAAGAAGACTTCGGTTCAGATCCAGCCGAATGGACGAAGGCGTAGGTCTCATGCAGCCCTTCTTCGTCTACATGCTTCGCTGCGCAGACCGGTCGTACTACGTTGGCCATACGGACGACCTTCAGCGGCGTATCAATCAGCATCAGGCGGGCGACGCCGATGGCTACACCATGAGTCGCCGTCCGGTGGAGCTTGTTTGGTCGCAGGAAACCTCGACGCGGGAGGAGGCCTTGTCGGCCGAACGCCAGCTCAAGGGATGGTCGCGGGCCAAGAAGGAAGCCTTGATTGCTGGCGATTGGGAAGGTGTTCGGCAGCTGGCGCGTTCGGGTCACGGGGCCCTTCGGCACGGCTCGGGACAGGCTTCGACAAGCTCAGCCCGAACGGGTGCTGCTCCCGACTACCCTGAGCACGTCGAAGGGCAAGCTCAGCCCGAACGGAGTGTTCGGTGAGTCTTGGAAGCGCAGATCAGTCCTTGTGCGATGCGCTGCTGGGCCCCCCTGGCCCGGCCCAGCGCCGCGCCATCGCCAAGACCATCACGCTGCTGGAGTCGACGCGCGAGGACCACCGCGCGCGCGCCGACGAGTTGCTGAATGCATTGCTGCCCTCGACCGGCCAGTCGCTGCGCATCGGCATCTCGGGCGTGCCGGGCGTCGGCAAGAGCACCTTCATCGAGGCGCTGGGCCTGTACCTCATCGAGCGCGGCCACCGTGTCGCGGTGCTGGCGGTCGATCCCTCGTCCACCGTCTCCGGCGGCTCCATCCTCGGCGACAAGACGCGCATGGAGCGGCTGTCGGTCGACGAGCGCGCCTTCATCCGCCCCAGCCCGTCGTCGGGCACGCTCGGCGGCGTGGCCGAGAAGACGCGCGAGTGCCTGCTGGTGCTGGAGGCCGCCGGCCACGACGTGGTGATCGTCGAGACCGTGGGCGTCGGCCAGAGCGAGACGGCGGTCGCCGGCATGACCGACCTGTTCGTCTTGCTGCAGCTGCCGAACGCCGGCGATGACCTGCAGGCCATCAAGAAGGGCGTGATGGAGCTGGCCGACCTGGTGGCGATCAACAAGGCCGATCTCGACCTGGCCGCGGCCACGCGCGCGCAGGCGCAGATCACCAGCGCGCTGCGGCTCTTCGGGCTGCACGGCCACCCGGACCATGCTCATCACGACGACAAGGTCTGGCACCCGCGCGTGCTGCAGCTGAGCGCGCTGAAGGCGACGGGCCTGCCCGAGTTCTGGGCGGCGGTCGAGACCTTCCGCGACCTGCAGACCGCCAACGGCCGCCTCGCCGCGCGCCGCCACCGCCAGGACCAGGCCTGGATGTGGGAGCGCATCGAGGCCGGCCTGCACGCCCGCTTTCGCCAGCATCCCAGGGTGCGCGAGGCGCTTCCCGCCACGGGCGAGGCGGTGCGCGCCGGTACGCTCGCCGCATCCGTCGCCGCGCGCCGCCTGCTGGACCTGATGGACTGATCGACATCGAGAAGAACGAGGACGAGAGGACGCTCATGCACGACATCATCGAAGAGCTCGAACGCCGCCGCACCGCGGCGCGCCAGGGCGGCGGCGAGAAGCGCATCGCCGCGCAGCACGGCAAGGGCAAGCTGAGCGCGCGCGAGCGCATCGAGCTGCTGCTCGACGAAGGCACGTTCGAGGAATGGGACATGTTCGTCGAGCACCGCTGCACCGACTTCGGCATGCAGGACCACAAGGTGCCGGGCGACGGCGTGGTCATCGGCTACGGGATGATCAGCGGGCGTCTGGTCTTCGTCTACAGCCAGGACTTCACCGTTTTCGGCGGCGCGCTGTCGGAGGCGCATGCCGAGAAGATCTGCAAGGTCATGGACCAGGCGATGAAGGTGGGCGCGCCGGTCATCGGCCTCAACGACTCGGGCGGGGCGCGCATCCAGGAAGGCGTGGCCTCGCTCGGCGGCTATGCCGAGGTCTTTCAGCGCAACGTCATGGCCTCGGGCGTGATCCCGCAGATCAGCATGATCATGGGTCCCTGCGCCGGTGGCGCGGTGTACTCGCCGGCGATGACCGACTTCATCTTCATGGTGAAGGACAGCAGCTACATGTTCGTCACCGGCCCCGAGGTGGTGAAGACCGTGACGCACGAGGAGGTCACCGCCGAGGAGCTGGGCGGCGCGGCCACGCACACCGGCAAGAGCGGCGTGGCCGACCGCGCCTTCGAGGACGACGTCGAGGCGCTGCTGATGCTGCGCCGCTTCTTCAACTACCTGCCCTTGTCCAACCGCGAGAAGGCCCCCGTGCGCCTGGACCCGCGCGGCGGCGACCCGGCCGAGCGCCTGGACTTCTCGCTCGACACCCTGGTGCCCGACAACCCCAACCAGGCCTACGACATGAAGGAGCTGATCCTCAAGGTCGTCGACGACAGCGACTTCTTCGAGCTGCAGCCGGACTACGCCAAGAACATCGTCATCGGCTTCGGCCGGCTCGAGGGCCAGACGGTGGGCGTGGTCGCCAACAACCCGCAGGTGCTGGCCGGCTGCCTGGACATCAAGTCCAGCATCAAGGCGGCGCGCTTCGTGCGCTTCTGCGACGCCTTCAACATCCCGGTCGTGACCTTCGTCGACGTGCCCGGCTTCATGCCCGGCACGAGCCAGGAGTACGGCGGCATCATCAAGCACGGTGCCAAGCTGCTGTACGCCTATGCCGAATGCACGGTGCCCAAGATCACCGTCATCACCCGCAAGGCCTACGGCGGCGCCTACGACGTGATGGCCTCCAAGCACCTGC
>CAZTTC010000279.1:0-3849 GCA_964616015.1 uncultured Methylibium sp.
GAGCGCCGTGAGGCCGGTGCGGCGCTCGATGTCGGTGCGTCCGATGTGGGCCACGCTTTCGCCATGGGCTTGAACCGCGCGCTTCGCCGCGTCGATCGTTGGCGGCATGGTGACGGCGCCGCTGCTGTCGCTGGTCGTGGTGCTGGCGGTGTACCGGCTGATGCGCGGTCGGCGCAGCAACCCATCGAGACAGAGCCCGCGCAACAGCGGAGACCCAGTCCAGTGAAGATCGGGATGCTTCCCGATCTCCAACTGCATGAATCAGCGCCGGAGATCGACGTCGGCGACCAATCTCGCCATGGTGAGACGCTCGCGAAGCGTCTCGACGGACCGAGCCTGCCAGAGAATCCGATGCCCCCAGATGCCGGTCGTTCCAATCAACTCCATGGCGCGCAGGCCGCCGGTCGATCCGTCGACGATCGCGTTGGATACCTGGTCATTCCATGCGGCGGACAGCGTATGGAACCCCGGACCCAACTTGAGCCGAACTAGAGAGGCGGGCACGGTAGCCGCCACGGCTCGATCATCAGCCATCACTTCGATCACCCGGTGCGTGTCGCCCAGCGACAAACGCAAGACGTACACCGTCAGAGCCCCTGGGTCAGCAAGGAGCTGCCGGGCTTCTGCTTCAGCGGCCGCCGATGGGACGTAAGCGGCTTGCCGTCCCACCTTGAAGCGACCCGAGTGACCGATGACGATGGTGTCCACCTAACTTCCGAGGTGGACACCAATGCACAGCAAGGCGGCGCCGCGTCGGCGCCATGGCGCCGAACTCAAGGCGCAGGTACTGACCGAGTGCGACGAGCCCGCGGCGTCGGTGGCCGCGGTGGCGCAGTCGCACGGTTTGAACGCGAACCTCGTGCACAAGTGGCGCCGGCGGCAACGAGCGCGGCCGGTCGAGGCAACGGCGGCCGAGGACACGGTGACCAGCGCCTTTGTGCCGCTGCAACTGCCGTCGCCGCCGTCGCCGGCGGCGATGCCCGACATCCGCATCGATCTGCGCCGCGGCGCGACGGCGGTGAACATCGCGTGGCCCGGCGCGGCGGCCGCCGAGTGTGCCGCCTGGCTGCGGGAGTGGTTGCGATGATCCGCATCGACGCCGTGTGGCTGGCGGTCGAGCCGATCGACATGCGCGCCGGCGCCGACGGACTGCTCGCACGCGTGGTGCAAGTGTTCGGCGCCGCGCAGTCGCACCACGGGTACCTGTTCGCCAATGCGCGCGGCACGCGCATCAAGCTGCTCGTGCACGACGGCTTCGGCGTGTGGTGCGCGGCGCGGCGCTTGAACCAAGGCCGCTTCGTCTGGCCGCGCCTGAGCGCACCGGCGTCGCCGCCGGCGCTGACGCAGGTGCAGTTCGACGCGCTGGTGCTCGGCCTGCCGTGGCAGCGCCTGGAGCAGATGAAGGTGATCACCCGCATGTGAAGTCGGCGCGCGCTGGGCAATCGGCGCATGCCCCGATGACGCAACACCGGCCGGCTGCGCACAATGCCGGTCCATGCTCGATGTGCGTGCGCTGAAGGCCGAAGATCTGCAAGGGCTCGAGCCGAGCGCCATGGCCGCCGTGGCGGCCAAGATGCTCGCGCACATCGGCGAGCAGGCCCGGCACATCGATGCCCAAGCGCGCGAGATCGAGCGCAAGCACGCCGAGCTGCACTTCAAGACCGCCAAGCTCGAGAAGATCACCTTCGAGCTCGCGCGGCTCAAAGCCTGGAAGTTCGGCGCCCGCACCGAGGCGATGAGCGCCGAGCAGCGGCGCTTGTTCGAAGAGACGCTGGCCGAGGACGACGCCGATCTGCAAGCGCAGCTGCGAGCGTTGCAAGGCGATGCGGCTGGCGACACGCCGGCCGGTCACAGCCGGCGCAGACCCCGGCGCCAGGCATTGCCCGAGCACCTGCGGCGCATGGAGCACCGCCACGAGCCCGAGGACACGACGTGCGCGTGCGGTCGGCCGATGGTGCGCGTGGGCGAGGACATCAGCGAGCGGCTGGACATCGTGCCGGCGCAGTTCTTCGTGCACCGGCACATCTACGGCAAGTGGAGCTGCAAGTGCTGCCAGGTGCTGGTGCAGGAGCCGGTCGAGCCGCAGGTCATCGACCAGGGGCTGCCCACCGCGGGGCTGGTGGCGCACACGCTGGTCAGCCGCTTCGTCGATCACATCCCGTACTACCGGCAGCAGCAGATCAACGCGCGCTCGGGCGTGCACACGCCGCGCTCGACCCTGGCGGCCTGGTCGGGCGCGGGCGGCGCGGGCCTGATGCCGTTGTTCGAAGTGCATCGCCACTGGGTGCTGGGGTCTGCGGTGCTGCATGCCGACGAGACGCCCGTGAGGATGCTCGACCCCGGGGCGGGCAAGACCAAGAGGGCCTACGTCTGGGCCTACGCGCGCGGCGCCTTCGATGCCGCGCCGGGTGTGGTCTACGACTTCTGCCTCGGCCGCGGATCGCAGTACCCGGTGGACTTCCTCGCGAAGTGGACCGGCACCCTGGTCTGTGACGACTACAAGGGCTACGAACCGGTGCTCAACGCCGAGGCACGCATTGAAGCAGGTTGCCTTGCCCACTCGAGGAGGAAGTTCGACGAGCTGTTCAAGGCGAACCACAGTCCCGTGGCCGCCGAGGCGATCCGGCGCATCGCGTTGCTGTACAAGCTCGAGCGCGACGCGCGGGACATGACGTCGCAGGATCGGCTCGCGCTGAGGCAGCAGTGCTCCAAGCCGCTGTGGCAAGACCTGCGTGCGTGGCTCGAGATCGAACGCGCTCGTGTGCCCGACGGCAGCGGCATCGCCGGCGCCATCGACTACAGCTTGAACCGATGGAGCGCGCTGGGCCGGTTCCTGCTCGACGGCGACGTGAGCGTGGACAACAACAGCCTCGAGAACCTCATGCGTCCCTGGGCCATGGGCAGGAAGGCGTGGCTGTTCGCGGGCAGCGAACTCGCCGGCCAGCGCGCCGCCATCGTGATGAGCCTGGTGCAGTCGGCCAAGCTCAACGGGCACGATCCATGGGTCTACCTCAAGGACGTGCTGCAGCGGTTGCCCTCGCACCCCAACAGCCGCATCGACGAGTTGCTGCCGCATCGTTGGGCGCAGAGCGATCTCGATCCCGCCGCACGGTGCAGAACATCGAGACATTGATCGAGGACGGCGGCGAGATCACGCTCGGCGCGATCTACCCGATCGACTGCGCGGCAACCGCCGCCAACGGCCACAACACCGTGGCCATGCTCGTTCGCCGCGATGGTGAAACGCTCAGCGCGCTGCTCGAGCGACTCGACAAAGCGATCGGCATGTTCTACGACGACGGCGACGTCATCGACGAGATCAACGGCAGCTGATTCGGACATCGCCGTCAAGGTGGGGCGGCTGGACGCTTACGATGGGACCGCGCCCGGCGTGCACGTCTGTCTGCTGCGTGTCCTGCGACCCGACGGATAACAGTAACTCCCATCCTTTCGCACCGGAGTTGGCCCGAGCGAGGTACATCCCGCCAGCGCCAGCAGGGCAGCCGCCCCACCACCGACCGTAAGCATTCGCCGAGTGTCCACATCAGTTCTCCTCGTCGCCAAGCACTAGGGCCGACTCGGCAACACGTAAGGACGGGAAGAGCCTGCTACCCGACATGCAAGGATGGCCGTCGATCCGCACGCCGGGGGCTATGTGTCGGGCTTTGTCAGCCGCCGCGATTCCACGGGTTCGGCGCCACGTAGATCGTCAACGGCTTGGTCGGGAAGCCTGCCGGGGCGATCTTGGTGATGTCGACCGGGCGGTGTTCCAGGCCGTTGAATCGCCAGGTGAAGCTGCGTCCCTCGTTCGTAAAGGTGACGACGCTGTCGTAGTCGACGTTCATCGTG
>CAZTTC010000280.1:0-3847 GCA_964616015.1 uncultured Methylibium sp.
GACGGCGTGGTGCGCGCACCTTCGCTGTTCTCGATCACCTTGGTGGTGTTGCCCTCCATGATGGCCACGCACGAGTTGGTGGTCCCCAGGTCGATGCCGATGATCTTGGCCATGGTCAAAACTCCTTCAATGATTTCCGGATCTCTGGAAGCTGTGGATAACTTCCTGTTCTTCAAGCGGTCGGCGCGAGATTCACCTCACTTCGGCGCGGTCACGGTCACCAGCGCGGGCCGCAGCACGCGGTCGGCGATCAGGTAGCCCTTCTGCAGCACGGCAACGACGGTGTTGGCCTCCTGGTCGGCCGGTACGACCGAGATGGCCTGGTGCTGGTGCGGGTCGAACTTCGTGCCGGCCGGCGGCGCGATCTCGAGGACCTTGCTGCGCTCGAGCGCGGCGGTCAGCTGGCGCAGCGTCGCGTGACTGCCTTCGCGCAGCTGCTCGATGCTGGCGTTCTCGATCGCGAGGCCGGCCTCGAGGCTGTCCTTGACCGGCAGCAGGCTCTCGGCGAAGGACTCGATCGCGAACTTGCGCGCCTTGCTCATTTCCTCTTCGGAGCGGCGGCGGGTGTTCTCGACCTCGGCCTTGGCGCGCAGGTAGGCGTCGGCCATCTCGGCGTGCTTGGCCTCCAGCTCGGCGAGCCTCTGCTCGGCACTCGCCGGTGCGGCTGCAGGGCCGCCGTCCTGCGCCGATTCGCTGGCCGCAGGTGTTTGATTTTCTTCGGGTTTTTCCATCGTTCCAGGGTCGAGAGGAGCGCAACCGCAGGCAACTGGGGCCGGAGCCCCTACTTTCAAGAGGACTTTTTCGGCCGCTTTGCTCAGCCGTCGGCGGACGCGCTCCAGCGGTCCCAGTCGGCGAGCTTGCGGCGGTCACGCTTGGTCGGGCGGCCTTGCTCGATGCTGGCGGCCGGCTCCGGAGCGAGCTGCCGCTGGCGTGCCTGGGCCTCGCGACGCGCGACGCTCTCGGCCGTCTCCTCGTACAGGGCCTGGGCCACCGGGGCCGGGCCGCGCGTGTCGCTCAGGCCGCGGACGACGACGGTGCGCTCGACCGCGCCCTGGCGCAGCTGCACCGCGTCGCCGGGCTTGAGCTCGCGCGAGGCCTTGGCCAGCTGGCCGTTGACCTGGACGCGCTGGCGGCCGATCTCGTCGGCGGCGAGGCTGCGCGTCTTGAAGAAGCGCGCGGCACAGAGCCACTTGTCGAGGCGGGTCATGTGCGCCCGCTCAGGCCGCAGCCCCCAGGCGCTGCGCCCGGTCGGCCTGGTCCTGCAGCGCCGCCGCGTCGGGCGCGGCCTGGGTCGGCCAGCCCTGCAGGTGGCGGATCGCGATCTCGCTCAGCGCCGCGATCCACTCGTGCTGGTCGTTGAGGCAGGGGATGTACTGGAACTCCTGCCCGCCGGCATGGAGGAAGGCCTCGCGGGCCTCCAGGGCGATCTCCTCCAGCGTCTCGAGGCAGTCCGAGGTGAAGCCGGGGCAGGCCACGTCGACGCGCTTCAGGCCTTCCTGGGCCAGCTTGACGAGGCTGGGCTCGGTGTAGGGCTCGAGCCACTTGGCCTTGCCGAAGCGGCTCTGGAACGTGACCATGACCTGCCCGGGCCGCAGGTTCAGGCGTTCCGCCAGCAGGCGCGCGGTCTTGTGGCACTCGCAGTGGTAGGGGTCGCCGAGCTGCAGGGTGCGCTCGGGCACGCCGTGAAAGCTGAGCACGAGCTTGTCGGCTCGGCCGTGCGTCATCCAGTGGTCCTCGATGCGCTTGGCCAGCGCGCGGATGTAGCCCGGGTCGTCGTGGTAGTGGTTGACGAAGCGCAGTTCCGGCACGCGGCGGACCCGGCCGGCCCAGGCGTAGACCGCGTCGAGCACGCTGGCCGTGGTGGCGGCGGCGTACTGCGGATACAGCGGCAGGACGAGGATGCGCGTCGCGCCGTCGGCCTGGAGCGCATCGAGCTGGCTCGCGACCGAGGGCTGGCCGTAGCGCATCGCATGGCGCACCTGCACGCGATGCCCGCGCTCGCCGAGGTAGCCGCCCAGCAGCGTGGCCTGCTTGCGGGTCCAGACCGCCAGCGGCGAGCCCTCGGGGGTCCAGATGCTGGCGTACTTGGCGGCCGACCGCTTGGGCCGCACCCGCAGGATCACGCCGTGCAGGATCAGCAGCCACAGCGCGCGCGGGATCTCGACGACGCGCGGATCGCCCAGGAACTCGGCCAGGTAGCGGCGCAGCGCAGCCGGCGTGGGCGCGTCCGGCGTGCCGAGGTTGACCAGCAGCAGGCCGACCTGTTCGGCGCTGCCGTGCCGGTAGGGAGGTGCGGGTGCGACAGCCATCAGGCCGGGGCGGTGCGCAGCGTGTCGAGATCGCCGATCACCCGAGCGATGTCGATCGGCTTGGTCCAGTAACCGGCAAAGCCGGCCTCGCGGGCGCGCTGCAGGTCACTGGGCAGGGCATCGGCCGAGCACATGAAGGCCGGCGTACCGGCCAGCGGCGGCAGCGCGCGCAGCTGGCGCAGGAGTTCGTAGCCGCTCATGCTGGGCAGGTTGGCGTCGAGCACGAGGACCTGCGGTGGCCAGTCGCGCACCAGCGCCAGCGCCTCGGGGCCGTCCTCGGCGATGCGCAGCTCGATGTGGTTGTGGCGCTTGATGGCTTCCTCGAAAAGAATGGCATTGAGCCGATTGTCCTCGACATAGAGCATGCGCAGGGGGGGCGTGGCGGCGCCGGCATCGACGGACGCCTCGGCGCCTGACGGCGCAGCGCCCGCCGGCAACGGGTCGTCGTCGCGCGCCAGCGGCAAGGTGATGCGGACCTGCGTTCCGCGGCCGATCTGGCTGGTCAGTTGCAGATCGCCGCCCATCTCCTGCACCAGGCGGCGCGAGATGATGAGCCCCAGGCCGGTGCCCTCGATCGAGGAGGTCTCGCGGCCGAGGCGCTCGAAGGGCTGGAACAGTCGCGCCTGCTCGGCCGGGCTGAGCCCCGGGCCGCTGTCCTCGACCCGCAGCACGCAGCGCGAGTCGACGGCCGGCTCGAGCACGCAGCGCAGCCGGCCACCCTCGCGGTTGTACTTGACCCCGTTGGACAGGATGTTGAGCAGCACCTGGCGCAGCCGCTGCGCGTCGGCGCGCACGCACAGCGCCGGGTCGACCTCGCGATCGATCACGATGCGCCGCGCCGCCGCCTGCGGGCCGATCAACTCGAGCGCGCCGTCGACCACCGACTGCAGGCCGACCGCCTCGAGCCGCAGCGTGAGCCGGCCTTCCTCGACCTGCTGCAGATCGAGCACGTCGTTGACCAGCGCCAGCAGGTGGCGCCCGGAGCTGAGGATGTGTTCGCTGAACTGCGCCACCTGCGTCGCGCTCGCGCCGCCGTGGCCGCTCATCTGCAGCAGCTGGGCGAAGCCGATCACCGCGTTGAGCGGTGTGCGCATCTCGTGGCTCATGCGCGAGAGGAACTCGGTCTTCGCGCGGCTCGCCAGCTCCGCAGCCTGCTTGTCGCGCAGCGACTCCTCGGCCGCCTTCAGGCGCGTGATGTCGGTGTGGATGCCGACGACCCGCCGCGGCGCGCCGTCCGCGTCGCGCTCGACGATGCGGGCGCGGTCCAGCACCCAGATCCAGTGACCGTCCTTGTGGCGCAGGCGGTGCTCGGTGCGGTACTCGTCGGACTCGCCGCTGCGGTAGCGGCGGATCGCCTCGCGCACCGCGGGGTAGTCGTCGGGGTGGACGCGGCGCGACCACTCGAGCAGCGAGCCACCGATCTCGTTGTCGCGGTAGCCGAGCATGGCTTTCCAGCGCGGGGAGTAGAAGACCTGGCCGGCTGCCTCGTCGTAGTCCCAGACGCCGTCGCCGGCGCCCTCGAGGGCGAAGCGCCAGCG
>CAZTTC010000281.1:0-3807 GCA_964616015.1 uncultured Methylibium sp.
CAGCCGCGGGTAGCGCCGCTCCAGGTCGCCGGCGCGGTAGTCGCGCACGCGGTGGCGCAGCGTCAGGTCCTGGGCGCGCGCCGGGGCACGGATCGGGTCGGCCTGCACGAAGCCCAGGCGTTCGATCGCCCGGGGCAGCGTGGTGGGCGTGAACAGCGTGCGTGCGATGGCGTGGCGCCGCAGGTCGTCGAGGGTCGGGGCCGGCATGCTGACGATGATGCCGCAGCGCGTCGATCAAGCTGGGGAGGCGCGAAGCCGCGGCGCTCGCTATAACCGAGGCCGCACCCGGAGACCCCGATGAGCAACTTCGCCCTGACCACCGACGGCCGTTCCCCCGGCGACGTCGAGAAGCGCCTGCGCCGCTACCTGCCCGGCCTGGACGTGCGGCTCACGCCCTTCGGCGCGCGCCAGGCGCTGATCCGCGGCCCGCTGGTGCGCGCGCTCGAGATCGAGTACCCGCACATCGGCGCCGGCCCGCTGCTGCAGGTGCTGGGCGTCGAGGACATCAAGCCGCTCTCCGACGAAGAGACGATCGCCGTGCTGCGCCAGCGCGACGAGTGGCTGCTGCCCGAGCGCCCCGTGTTGCGCCCGGCTTCGGCGGCACCGGGCGTCGACTGGCATCTCGCGATGGTCAAGGCGCCGCAGGCCTGGGAGCGGCTGGGCGGGGCCGGTGCGATCGACTGGGGCGGCGTGCTCGTCGGCCAGATCGACACCGGCTACACGCGCCACCCGGCCTTCGGCTTCGGCGGCACGAGCTGGGTCGACACGGTGCGCGCGGCGACCTTCTTCCCGTCGCCGCCGCAGGGCGAGGTGTCGATGTTCCCGGCCGAGCTGGGCCCCGGCCAGGACAACCGGCAGGGCCCCAACGCCGGTCACGGCACGCGCATCGGCGCGACGATCTGCGGCCACGCACCGGGCGCGCCGGGCGGCGCTTTCCACGGCGCCGCGCCCTGCGTGCCGCTGCTGCCGGTGCGCATCACCGACTCGGTGATCATCAACCACGCGCAGCGCGAGTTCGCGCAGGCGCTGGACCACCTGGTCGCCGCCGGCGCCGGGGTCGTCAACGTCAGCCTGGGCATCGCGCTCGCGGTGGTGGTCGGCGACCTCAAGCGCGCGATCGACCGCGCCTACGAGGCCGGCGTCATCATCGTCTGCGCGGCCGGCAACTACATCGACCCGGTGGTGGCGCCGGCGCGGCTCAAGCGCACGCTCGCGGTGGCCGGCGTGACCGAGGCGAAGCGCCCCTGGACCAACAGCAGCTTCGGCAGCGAGGTCGACTTCAGTGCGCCCGCGGCCGAGCTGCGGCGCGCCAACGTCGCCGCCAACGGCAGCTTCGGCTACGGCGGCGGTGGCGACGGCACGTCCTACTCGGCGGCGCTGACCACGGGCGCGGCGGCACTGTGGCTGCGCCTGCACCGCGACGCGCTGGCCGCCGCCTACCCGCAGCCCTGGCAGCGCGTCGAGGCCTTCGCGAGCCTGGCGCGCGCGACGGCGAAAGTGCCGCACAACTCGAACTGGCAGCCCGGCGCGTTCGGCACCGGCATCCTGGACATCGCGGATCTGCTGAACGCGCCGCTGCCGCCCGCCGCCGGCCTGCAGAAGCAGCCGCCGGCCTGAGCGCCGCCTTCGGTCATCGCGGCGTCACCCCGTCCGCCTAGGCTTCGCGGCAGGCGTCACGGTCGTGGCGCCAGCCACCTGGGCGAGGAGTGAGCGATGGATCGGCGTCAGGGCTTGAGAGGGATCTGCGGTGCGCTGCTGGTGGCCTGGTCGGCGGCGGGCTGCGCCGTGCCCGGCGGTACCGACCGCGACGAGCGTCACGACGACAAGGGCCGCGGCGCGTTCTCGTTGGCGCTGATCGGTGACATGCCCTACGCCGCGGCGCAGCTTGCGCCCTTCGATGGGCTGATCGCCGACATCAACGCCGACGAGTCCGTTCGCTTCGTGCTTCACGCCGGCGACATCAAGGGCGGCAGCGAGCGCTGCGACGACAGCCTGATCCGCGCTCGCCACGCCCAGCTCGGCATGCTGCGCGCGCCGCTGGTCTACACACCCGGCGACAACGAGTGGACCGACTGCCACCGCGTCAACAACGGCAGCTACTTTCCGCTCGAGCGGCTGGCCTTCTTGCGACAGCTCTTCTTCCCGAATCCGGCGCGCAGCGGCGGCGCACGGCCCATCCGGCTGAGTCCGCAGAGCAGCCAGCCGGGCTACGAGGCCTATGTCGAGAACGCGCTGTTCGTGAAGCGCGGTGTGGTGTTCGCGACGCTGCATGTGGTCGGCAGCAGCAACAACCTGGCGCCGTGGAACGGCTTCGACCCGGCCGACAGCGCCGCCAACCCGCGCGCCGACCGGCTGGCCGAGTTCGCGGCCCGCGAGGCTGCCGCGCTGGCCTGGATCGACCAGGCTTTCGACACCGCGCAGGCCGAGGACGCTGTCGGCGTGCTGCTGCTGATGCAGGCCAACCCCGGGATCGACAGGTTGCCGGGCGACCCGCTGCGGGTCGGCTTCGAGGCGGTGCTGGCGAAGCTCAAGGCGCGCGCACTCGCATTCGGCAAGCCGGTCGTGCTGGCGCATGGCGACAACCACGAGCTGATCATCGACCAGCCGCTGTACCGCGATGCCGAGCCCGTACCCAAGGTTCCGCTCCTCACGCGCGTCCAGGGCATCGGCAGCCCGCGCATCCACTGGGTGAAGGTCAGCGTCGATCCCAGGTCGCGCGGCGTGTTCCGCTTCGAGCCGCAGCTCGTCAAGGGCAACTACTGAACGCTGCGCGACGCCGGATCATGAAAAAAAGCCCGGGGCCATTGGCGTGGCACCGGGCGATCCGACGATGACCATTCCAAGCGGATGGGGGGTGTCCGAGGGGACGGTAACGATCCTAGGCCCAAGGAGCGGCGCCCCGCGTGGGAAGCGCTCCCGAGTTGCGTGCCGGGGCCGGCGCGCTGCCGGCGCGGTCGCTCAGAGGGGCGTCGCGCCGCCGGCTTCGAGCTCGCGCAGCACCGCGCCGACGGTCGCGAAGGAGCCGAGCACCAGCACCCGGTCATCGGCCGTGGCCGCGGCGAGCGCCTGGTGGTAGGCGTCGAGCGGCGTCGCGCCCAGGCGAACGCCCACCTGGACCCGCGCCGCGTCGAGCGCGGCCGCCATCTCGGCGGCCGTGCTGCCACGTTTGTCGGACAGGCCGGCGACGTACCACGCGTCAACGCGGCCCTCGAGCGCGCGCGCCGTGCCGGCGATGTCCTTGTCGCGCAGCATCGCGAAGACACCCAGCGTGCGCCCGCGCGGCGGCCGGTCGGTCAGCGTCGCGGCCAGGCGCTCGGCGGCGTGCGGGTTGTGGGCGACGTCGAGCACGACCTCCGGACCGCAGTTCGCCGGCCGCCAGCGCTGGAAGCGGGCCGCCAGACGCACCTGCTGCAGGCCTTGGCGGCACTGGGCCTCGCTGACGGGCAGCCGCGCCGACAGCGCATCCAGCGCCATCAGGCAGGCCGCGGCGTTGTCGATCTGCACCTCGCCGGCCAGCGCCGGGCGCGGCAGCTCGCGCCACTCGCGGCCGGGGCGGGCCAGCGTCCAGTGGGTGGCGTGGCGCGCGATGCGGTAGTCGCGGCCGCTCTGCAGCAGCCGCGCGCCGACGCGCAGCGCCTCCTGCGCGATGGTGATCGGCGGGTCCGGATCCGCGCACACCGCCGGGCGCTGGGCGCGGAAGACGCCGGCCTTCTCGCGCCCGATCAGCTCGCGCGTCGGCCCGAGGTAGTCGACGTGGTCGATGCCGATGCTGGTGACGATGCTGCAGTCGGCGTCGAAGGCATTGAC
>CAZTTC010000282.1:0-3802 GCA_964616015.1 uncultured Methylibium sp.
GGAGCGACGGCCGACGGCGCGCTCGAACTTGGAATTGAACTGGCCGGCGACGCGATCGCCGGCGCTGAAGGTGACGCCGCGCTGACCGTGGACGGCGGCGAGGAACCGCCGCAGCAGGGTGGTGGCTGGGTCACTGCACCCGGCCCACGACGCCGCCGCCCGCGCTGGAAACAGGCTGAAGACGCGATCGCCGCCATGGTGGCGATCCATTAGGAGCGATCCCATGCAAGACCGCTATACACGCACATTCGGCATCGAGGCCCGCAAGGCCGACGACGACGACGACACCCACGGCCGCACCGAGTTCGCGCTGTCGTCCGAGGCACCCTACGAGCGGTGGTTCGGCATCGAGATCCTCGACCACTCGGCCGAGTCGGTGAACCTCGAGCGCCTGGCCGATGGCCGGCATCCGCTGCTGCTGAACCATGACACCGATCGCCAGATCGGCGTAGTGGAGCGCGCCTGGATCGACGACAAATCCAAGGTCGTGCGCGTGGCTGCGCGCTTCTCCCGCTCGCAACTGGGGCAGGAGATCCGCCAGGACATGGAAGACGACATTCGCACTCTCGTCAGCGTCGGTTATTTCGTCGACGAGGTGCAAGAGGAAACCCGCGGCGAAGGTGACACGATCACCGTTCGCAAGATCACGCCCGAGGAATACCGGGCGATCCGCGGTGCAGATGGTGACTTGCAATTGCGTGGGGCCGGGGAGGCTGAACGCAAGGCAGGGAAGGAACCGCCCGTGTATCGAGTCACGCGGTGGACGCCGTTCGAGGCATCGGTTGTGCCGGTGCCTGCAGACGCGACGGTGGGCAAGGGGCGGGCGGCGGTCGCTGCCACTCCTGAAGCCTCGGCGGTGCCAGCCGCACACTCTGAGCCCTTAATTCAGGTCATCACGCAGGAGAAACCCAAAGTGACCGAGAAAGACCCCAACATCGCCCGCATCGAGCGCATCGCCGCCCTGGGCGCGCAGTATTCGCAGTACGTCGGCGCCAAAGACGTGAGCGAAGCCGTCAACAACGGCACCAGCGTCGACAAGTTCCTCGAACTCATCGTCGACAAGCAGCAGACGAAGCACAGCGACACCCGTTCGCTCGATGTCGGCCTGACGAAGAAGGAAGCGCACAAGTACAGCTTCGGCAACCTCGTGCGCGCCATGGTGCTGTCGCGTGACAACCCGAACGCGCTGAAGGAAGTCGCATTCGAGATGGAGTGCTCGCAGCAGATGGCCCGCCAGCTGGGCCGTGACCCCGAGGGCGTGTTCGTGCCCTACGAAGTCCTGCGCCGCGACTTCAACGTCGGCACCAGCTCTGAAGCCGGCAACCTGGTCGCCACCGACCTGCGCACGGATCTGTACGTCGATGCGCTGCGCGCCGCGATGGTCATCCCGCGCCTGGGCGCTCGGGTGCTCACCGGCCTGTCGGGCAACATCGACATCCCGCGCAAGGTGACGCCGTCGACCCTCGCGGGCCTGACGGAAATCGGCTCCGCGTCCGAAACGGCGCCGGTGACCGGCAAGCTCACGCTGTCGCCGAAGCGCGTCGGTGCCTACATCGAACCGTCGAAGCAGGCCATCATTCAAGCGGCCATGCCGCTCGAGTCGATGCTGCGTGACGACCTCGTCACGGGTGCCGCGGTCCTGATCGAGAATTATGCGATTCAGGGTTCGTCGGCGGCCAACGGCACGGGCATCATCTACCGTTCGGGCCTCGGCACCGTGACGGAAGCCGGCAACGGCACCGCGCTGATTTGGGACCACCTCGTGGATCTGGAAACCGCAGCGGCCGACGCCAATGCCGAACCGGATCGCGTGTCGGGCTACCTGATCAACACGGCCGTGCGTGGCAAGGCGAAGAAGACGCAGAAAGGCACGAACATGCCTTTTATTTGGGATGCTGGCGACTTCCCGCTCAACGGCTACCGCGCGGCGGTCACCAACAACGTGCCGAAGAATCTGACGAAGGGCACGGCCACGACGGTCGCGTCGGCGCTCACCTTCTCGTCCGACTGGTCGATGATGGTGCTGGGCTTCTTCGGTGGCGTCGATGTCACCGTCGATCCGTACACCAAAGCCGACACCGGCCAGGTGAAAATCACCCTCAATCAGTTCTGGGACTACACGGTGCGGCAACCCGCTGCATTCGTCGTCCGCAAAGACATCCTGACGACGTAACCCGCCGTCAGGCGCAGAGGGAGGGCCACTTCGGTGGCCCTTTTCTTTTGCGCGGCTAGGGTAGCCCCCAAAAAGCGGTTTCCCGACCGCCTGCCGCGCATCTTCACCTTCGGGGCATTCACGGGAAAATGCAATGGTCTGGAAAGCGGAAGACCCGCAAGGCAACGAGGCGGGCAAGATCAAATTCGAGGTGCTGCCCTACACCATGGGCAGCCTGCTCGACATCGGCTGCGGCCCGAGCAAGGTATGGCCGCACGCCATCGGTGTGGACTCGCTGAAAGAGTCGCGCCTGTTCGGCATTGCGATGAAGCCGGACATCGTCGTGCCCGACGCCGCGCGCATGCCGATCTTCGGCGACGCCGCGTTCGATACGGTATTCAGCAGCCACACGCTCGAGCACATCGAGGACCACCGCGCCGCGCTCAAAGAGTGGTGGCGGCTGGTGCGGCCGGGCGGGCACCTGGTGCTCTACCTGCCGGATAAGCGGGCCTATCCGAACATGGGGCAGCCGGGGTCGAACCCCGACCATGTGCACGACTTCGAGCCTGCAGACATCATGCAGGCCATGGGCGAGGTCGCGCCCGACTGGTCGCTGGTGGAGGCGCAGACGCGCCACGATGGCCGCGAATACTCGTTCCTTCAGGTCTACCGGAAGGAACTGCCGGGGCATGGCCACGCGCACCCCTGGGGCGCTCCGGTGCCCGAAAAGCGTGCCGGCATCGTGCGGCTCGGCGGCCACGGCGACGCGCTGTGGGCCAGTTCGGTCTGCGCGCACCTGAAAGAGCAGGGCTACCACGTCACGGTCTACACCGTGCCGGGCGGTGCCGAGGTGCTGCGGCACGATCCGCACATCGACCGGCTGATCGTCATGCGTAACAACACGCTGACCGATGACGAGCTGCTCGCGTACTACATGCACGAGGCGCCCAAGTATCAACGCTGGGTCAACCTGGTGGGCTCGATCGAAACCAGCCTGCTGCCCCACCCGAACGAGGTGCGGTTCTACCTGCCGCACGAGCTGCGGCACAAGCTGATGAACCGCAACTATCTCGACACGGTGCACGAGTGGGCCGGGCTCGACGGCGCGAAGCCGCGCCAGAAGTATTACCCGACGGCCGACGAAACGGCCGCGGCGAAGAAAATGCGCGACCTGTCGCCGGGCCCGCTGGTGGTGATCAACCCCGCCGGCAGCGGCCCGGTCAAATACTGGCCGCACACGCAGAAGCTGATGGAATTGCTTGCGGCGCGGGGCGTCTACAGCGTGGCGGTCGGTGACATCCGCGACCCGCGTGTCGAGGGTGTCGACGAGTATGGCAGCGTGATCGGCATGGACTGGCCGCTGCGCATGGTGCTGGCCCTGGCGCTGCAGGCCGATGTCGTGGTCGCCACCGAAAGCGTGGTCGCCAATGCGGTGGCGTTCGAACCGATGCTGAAAATCATCACGCTCAGCCACAGCAGCGTCGAAAACCTGACGCGCGACTGGCTGCACACCGCCAGCGTCGAGCCGCAGGGGCTGGCGTGCCATCCCTGCCATCGCGTGCACGGTGCGGACTTTGCATTCTGCGCGCGCGACAAAAACACCGGCGCCAGCGCCTGCCAGGCCATGGCACACGCCGAGCCGATCGCCGC
>CAZTTC010000283.1:0-3751 GCA_964616015.1 uncultured Methylibium sp.
CTCGTCGTTGATCAGGCCGGCCTGCACCGGGCTGCCGCCGGGCGAGTTGATGCGCAGCACGATGGCCTGGGCCCCGCCGTCTTCGAAGGCGCGGCGCAGCGCGGCATTGAGGCCCTCGGCGCTGGCCAGGCTGTCGGCGGCGATCTCGCCGCGCACCTCGACCAGCGCGGTGTGCGGCCCGCTGGGCGCCATGGCTCGCTTCTGCTGGTGCATCAGCGACCAGGCGATCAGGCCCAGCAGCAACAGCCACATCAGCCGCGTGAAGAGGCGCCAGCGTCGCTCGCTGCGCTTTTCCTTCAAGTAGTCGCGCGCGAACTGCTCGATCACGCTGCCGTCGACGCTGGCGGCGACCGGCCCGGTGGCTTGCGGGGAGGCCATGGGGCCCAGCGTGGGTTCGGCCGGACCGGGGTTGTCGTAGCTGCTCATGGGGTGGGTCTCGGTTGGCGGCGCGCGCAGCGCCGGCACTCAGGTCCCGAAGACGGGTCCGATGTCGCGGGAAGGATACCAACTCACCTGCCCGTCACGCTCTGTCACAGACAGCGCCGTGAGCCGTCCGCGGCCGCAGGGCCCGCCGACGCAGCGACCGCTCGCCGGCTCGTAGTGCGCCCCGTGGATCGAGCAGACGATGAAGGCCCGGTCGGCGTCCAGGAAGTCGCCCGGGTTCCAGTCCATCTCGACCGGCACATGGGCGCAGCGGTTGAGGTAGGCCACGACGACGCCATCGATGCGCAGTGCGAAGGCGCGCACCGGGCGGCCGTACTCCAGCACGTCGAACAGCAGTGCCTTGCCGCGCTCCTCGAGGTCTGCCGAGGCGCACAGCGCGATCGCGTCGGCAGCGCCGGGGGCCTCAGGCATGGGCGCGCAGCCAGGCGTCGAGTTCGGCGGTCGAGTGGACGACGGCTTGCGGGTCGAAGCGCTCGAAGGCCTCGGGCTCGTGCGCCCCGAAGCTCACCGCCAGGCTGTGTGCCCCGGCATTGGCGGCCAGTTGCAGGTCGTGCGTCGTGTCGCCGACCATGAGCGTGCGCTCGGGCGCGACGCCGAACTCGGCCATCAGCTCCAGCAGCATCCGCGGGTGCGGCTTGGACGCGGTCTCGTCGGCGGTGCGCGTGGCGTCGAACAGGCCCTTGAGCTGCACGGTGTGCAGCGCCTCGTCGAGCCCGCGCCGCGACTTGCCGGTGGCGACACCCAGCCAGTGGTGGCGCACCTTCAGCGCGTGCAGCATCTCCAGCGTGCCGTCGAACAGCGCCAGTTCGTGCTGCCGCGCGAAGTAATGGTGACGGTAGCGGCCCGCCAGCTCGGCATAGCGCTCGCGCGGGAAGGCCGGCACCGCGTGCTGCAACGCCTCCTGCAAGCCCATGCCGATCACGTAGGCGGCCTGCTCGTCGGTCGGCACTTCGGTGCCGACGTCGGCGGCAGCCGACTGGATGGCCTTGACGATCAGCGCGGTCGAGTCGAACAAGGTGCCGTCCCAATCGAAGACGACGAGATCGAAACGACGGGGGCGGAAGTCGGTCATGCGGGTCAGTGCGGGAAAGTCAGGCGGGCGAGCAGCGCGCTGCACTCCGACGGCAGCGGCGCCTCGAGCTCGGTGCGCTCGCCGCTGGCGGGGTGGTCGAAGGCCAGCCGGCGCGCGTGCAGGAACATGCGGTCGAAGCGCAGCCCTTCGAAGGCGGCACCGCGGGCGAGTTCCCGGTTCAGCGCGAAGTCGCCGTACTTGTCGTCGCCGACGATGGCGTGGCCTTCGTGCGCAAGATGCACGCGGATCTGGTGGGTGCGGCCGGTCTTGATGGTGACGTCGAGCAGGCTGTAGCCCTCGTAGGGCTGGGCCACCCTCACGAGCGTGATCGAGCGCCGCCCGTCCGCATCGTCTGCGTCCGTGGTGCGGACGCGGCGCTCGCCGGCGGCGTCGAGGTATTTGTGCAGCGGCACGTCGATGACCTTGCGGCCGGCCGGCCAGGCGCCCTGCACCAGGGCCGCGTAGGTCTTGCCGGTGTCCCGGTCACGGAATTGCTGTTGCAGCGCGGTCAGCGCACTGCGGTTCTTGGCGATCAGCAGCAGGCCCGAGGTCTCGCGATCGAGCCGGTGCACGAGCTCGAGGAACCTGGCCTGCGGACGCGCGCGCCGCAGCTGCTCGATGACGCCGAAGCTCACGCCGCTGCCGCCGTGGACCGCGACGCCCGACGGCTTGTCGATCGCCAGCAGGTGGTCGTCCTCCCAGACGACGGGGAACTCGCGCGGCGGCGCCGGCTTGTCGTCGGCCGTGTCGGCCACGCGCACCGGCGGCAGCCGCAGCTCGTCGCCCAGCGCGAGCCGCGTGTCGGCGGCCGCGCGCGCCCGGTTCACGCGCACCTCGCCGCTGCGGATGATGCGGTAGACGTGGGTCTTGGGAACGCCCTTGAGCGTCTTGACGAGGTAGTTGTCGAGACGCTGGCCGGCGCCGTCCTCGCCGACCCGCACATGCTGCACGGCGGGCGCGGCGGGGGGCCGGCGTGGCGGGGTCGGATCGGCCGGTGCGCCGGTCTTCGCAGCGACTTTCGGGGAGGCTTTGGCCGCCGCTTTGCGGGCCGGCGAGGGCTTGCGCGCGGTGCCGACTTTGCCTCCTATAATGCGGTCCACCACGTGTGCGCCGTAAGTGATTGATTCACTTGAGTTTAGCGGCCGCGTCGTGGGCCCTGCCGCGCGGCCGTTCGATCGGCGTGCGGTGGGTCTCAATCGGTGATGCAACGCTGCCTCGCGCAGCCGGGCTGGCTCCCAAGGTGAGCGGCAGGCGGCGCGGGTCGGTGGCAGAACCAGCGTAGAACGGACCCACACACAAGGTTTTCAGGTCGCAGAACGAGGCGCATCGCGCCCCCCGAGCTGCGATCCGCGCTTCCAGACCCCGGATGTACCCGGCCCGCCCCCTGCCCCTTGCCTGCCTGGCGCCTGCAGCTTCGCTGCCGTGCGCCGGCCCGGCCGCGGGCGCGGCGCGCCTCGTCGCGGCCTCGACGGCTGCGGCGGCCTCGTCCGGTCTCTGGTCAGCGCACGCGCCAACGCTGCTTCGCTGAGTGCCCCTTACCGGGGGTGGCGGGCAGTCCAGGGCGATTCCTTCCGGTCCCTCCCCGCTGTTTCGTGCATCGATGGGCCGCTCCCGGCAACGGGCGCGGTCGGGTTCGTGCGCGGCCGCATGAAGGCCTGCGCGATGGAGTGCACATGAAACGCATGCTGATCAATGCCACGCAGCCGGAAGAGCGGCGCCTGGCGATCGTCGACGGGCAGAAACTGCTCGACTTCGAGACCGAGATCGAGGGGCGCGAGCAGCGCAAGGGCAACATCTACAAGGCCGTCGTCACGCGCGTCGAGCCCTCGCTGGAGGCCTGCTTCGTCGACTACGGCGAGGACCGGCACGGCTTCCTGCCCTTCAAGGAGATCGCCAAGGAGTTCTTCAAGCCGGGCGTCAGCGTGCGCGACGCGAAGATCCAGGACGTGATCGGCAACGGCACCGAGCTGCTGGTGCAGGTCGAGAAGGAGGAGCGCGGCAACAAGGGCGCCGCGCTGACGACCTTCGTCTCGCTGGCCGGCCGCTACCTGGTGCTGATGCCCAACAACCCGCGCGGCGGCGGCGTCAGCCGCCGCATCGAGGGCGAGGACCGCGAGGAGCTGAAGGACAACCTCGAGCAGCTCGAGTACCCCAAGGGCATGAGCCTCATCGCGCGCACGGCCGGCATCGGCCGCAGCGCGCCCGAGCTGCAGTGGGACCTGAACTACATGCTCA
>CAZTTC010000284.1:0-3719 GCA_964616015.1 uncultured Methylibium sp.
GCATTGACGAAGCTCTGCTCGCGGTACTTGAAGGGCACCACGCCGCAGCCGGCGTCGCATTCGATGTCGGCACCGACCCACTTGCGCGGCGTGCCGAGATCGGCATTGGCGTGCTGGCGCATCGTGTCGCCGCTGGCGGTGACGGTCTGGCCGAACAGGATCTGGCCGACGTCGAGGCTGATGTTCTGGTGGGTGTTCACCGCCTCGGCCAGCCGGCGCGCGGCCGACGAGAACTTCTTCGGCCCCTCGGTGCCGTAGGCGTGGAACTGGATGTGCGTCAGGTGCGCCGGCAGGCCTTCGAGCGCCTCGATGGTCTCCAGCGTGGAGCGGATGTTGCCGGCCACGCCGAGGTTGCTGCCGTGGATGTGCAGCGGGTGCGGCACGCCCAGTTCGCGCAAGGCCCTGGCCAGCGTGTGCACGATGCTGCGCGGCGTCACGCGCCAGTGCACGTGCTCCTCGTCGACGTCGAGCTTGCGCTGGTTGAACTTGAAGGCCGAGATGCCGCCCGGGTTGACGATCTTCACCCCCAGCGCCTTGCTGGCGTTGATGGTCCAGCCGACGTAGTCGCGGACCGTCTCGAAGTCCTTGCCCTCGGCCAGCAGGCGCAGGAAGAGCTCGTCGTTGCCGAGCATCACGTAGGCGCCGTGGTCGAGGATGGGCGTGTCGCCCATCTCCATGTGCGCATGGCGCGCGTTGGCGGCCAGCATCGCCGGCTCGAAGGCCGCCGTGTAGCCCATCTCGGCATAGCGGTAGCCGGTGGCCAGCGTGCCCGGCGCGCAGTGGCCGCAGGAGGCCAGCTCCAGCGGGTTGGTCGGCAGCGCGATCGGGTCGCGGTTGAGGCGGTGGTCCTCGGGCAGCAGCATGCGCGCGAGGTTGATCTTGCCGCCGCCGATGTGCGTGTGCAGGTCGATGCCGCCGGCCATCACCACGCAGCCGGTGGCGTCGATCTCCTCGCCGACGGCTTCCTGCGGGTGGATCTCGACGATGCGCCCGTCGCGCAGGCCGAGGTCGCGCACCGCGTCCGTCCCGTGGACGGGATCGACGAGGCGGCCGTTGCGGATGCGGACGCTGCTCATCGTCCCAGCGCCTTCACGCGCGCGGTCAGCACCCGGGCGGTCTCGGCGACGCCCGGCAGGTCGGTGTCCAGCATGCGCTCCAGCGGCAGCACCACCGAACTGTCGGTGCGGAACAGGTGGCCGGCGCTGCCCACGCCCGGCGTCGCGACCGGCAGCAGGACGCCGCGCGACGGCGCCGCCGCGCCCGGGCCGCCCAACACGATGCTCGGCCAGGCCGCGTCGGGTGGCGGCGGCTCCGTGCCGTAGCTCGCGACCCACAGCAGCAGGTCGATCGCTGCGGTGTCGATCAGCGCCTGCGTGCCGTGTCGCAGCGGGTCGTGCTCCAGGCCCAGCGGCCCGGCGCGGCTGCGCAGCGGCAGGCCGGACAGCCAGGTGTGGACCTGGTTGACGCTGGCGGCCCCCTCGCCGCCGCCCAGCGGCAGCAGCGCGGCCCGCGTGCGCCGGTTCAGCGTCGCGACGACCTGGTTCAGCGCTTCGACGATCAACGTGCCCTGCGCCGGCAGTCGCTTGGACTCGAACATCAGCACCGCATAGCGCGCCGCGGCCAGCCGCTCGGCCAGCGCGGCCAGCGGCGCCGGCGTGTCGACCCGGCGACCGGCGACCGCGGCCGCGAGCAGCGCCGCGGTGTCGAACAGGTCGCCCGCAAGCGGCACGCTCGTCGTCGTCACGCCCGACAGCGCGGTCAGCGCCGAGTCAGCCGCCTCGCCGACGAAGACGAGCTCGCGGGCCTCGACCAGCGCCTCGCCGATGCCGAGGCGGCGCCAGATCTCCGGCATCGCCTCGCGCGGCGAGCCCGTGAAGCAGACGACGAGGTCGGCGCGGTTGCGGACCTCGGCCAGCGTGGTGGTGAACTGTCCGCGGTCCTGCAGCGCGCGCAGCGTGTGCAGCAGCGCCTCGCCGCCGGCCGCGTCGCTGATGGCGCCGGTCGCGCAGGCCAGCGGATAAAGGGCGCGGGCGCCGTCGACGTCGGTGCCCAGGCCGGCGAACAGCGGCTGCCGTGCATCGGCCAGCAGGCGCGCGGCGGCATCGAGCGCGGCCTCCAGCGAGGCGGGGTGGCCGTCGATGGCCGGCGATGCCGGGGCGGCCCCGAAGCGCGCCAGCGCGGCCCGGGCCCGCGCGCAGTCGCTGCCGACCAGGGTCGGAGCACCGCCGTCACTCAGCTCGAGCGCGAAGCCGTCGCACAGCAGCGGGCAGAACGGGCAGGTCCAGGGAGTGGCGCTCGACGTCGGAGTCATCGCGGCAGTGTGCTGCAAAGCCTGAGCGCTATTCTGCACAGCCGTGCCGACGCGGCGCGTGCGGCACCGGCCCTCAGACGGCGGCGCGACACTGTGTCGCCGCGGCCGCATCGGCCGCCCCCGCGGCGGCACACTGTGTCGCGAGCCGGCGCAGCGCCGCGCGGTCCAGCCGACCGTCGTGCAGCGCCGACGCCACCAGCCAGGCGTCGGCCCCGGCAGCCGCCGCGGCCTGCAGATCGGTCGCGTCGCGCACGCCGCCTGCGCCGATCAGACGGGCCTGCGGTGCCTGCGCGCGCACCTCGGCCAGCGCCTCGAGATCGGGGCCCTCGGCGCTGCCCACGCGGTCCAGCGTCATCACGATCAGCTGCTGCGGCCAGCGCGCCGGCGCGGCCCAGATGCCGGCCCGGTCCAGCGGCCGGCCGGCGCGACGGTCCAGCGACAGCAGGCCCTGCGTCGGTGTTGCGAAACAGCGCAGCAGTTCTTCGGCGGAGCGCAGCGATTCGCTGGCATACACAGGGATTACGCGGGCCGAATGGGGTCCGAGTGCCGCTTGCAGCGCCTCGAAGTGGGCGCGACTTGCGAAGCCGGCGTCGAGCCAGAGACGCCGCTGCGGTTGCGCCTGCAGCAGGGCGATCAGCGCGTCGACCTGCACCGGCCGGCCCTGCAGGGCGTCCAGGTCGGCGAGGTAGAGCGTGTCGGTGGCACAGTGTTCGCATAGGACCTCGGCCACGGCGGGCGGCGCCGCGCTGCGGCACAGGCTCGAGACGACGGGCCGGTAACGCTGCCGCTCGCCGCGAACGGCGCGCACCACCCGGCCTTCCAGGAGGTCGATGACCGGAACGATGTGCATCGGATGACAGCCAGCAGGATCTTTGTCTACGAGTATGTCAGCGGCGCCGGTCAGGGCGCCGACGCCGACCGCGCGCTGCTGGACGCGGGCCGGGCGATGCGCGACGCGCTGGTGGCCGAGCTGGCGGCGCGGCCCGGTCTGGGCGTCGCCTACGGTTGCGCCGCCGGCGTCGCGCCGGCGCCCTTCGGCAGTGCGCTGCGCCCGCGCGCGGGCGAGACGGCCTTCGACTTCGTGCGGCGCGAGGCGCCGCGCCACGATCGCGTGTGGGCGGTCGCGCCCGAGAGCGGCGGTGTGCTCGAAGGCCTGGCGATGCGGGTCGGACCGGCCCGCTGGATCGGCTGCGCACCCGAGGCGATCCGCCTCGCGGCCTCCAAGCGCGCCACGCTGGCGCGGCTGGCGGCGCAGGGCCTCGCCACGCCGCTGGCCTTCGAGGCGGTGGCCGACGCCTGGGTCGTGAAGCCCGACGACGGCGCCGGCACGCTGGACACGCGCCGCCACGCCAGCCGCGCCGCGGCCGAGGCCGACCTGCAGCAGCGCCTGGCGCGCGGCCTGCCGGCC
>CAZTTC010000285.1:0-3707 GCA_964616015.1 uncultured Methylibium sp.
GCCGCCTACGCCTGCCCGGGGCTGGCCGCCAAGGCTCCCGACACTGCCACGGTGTCCGCTGTTGCGGCCATGGACGCGCAGATGCCCGGTTGCGACGACATGGTCGGCGCGATTGACCCGGAGTCGGCCAATCTGTGTGCCGAGCACTGCAAGCAAGGCAACCAGAGCGACCAGGCGTCCACGCTGACCGTGCCCGTCGCGCTACTCACGGCGCTGTACACGACGACGCCCGCGCTGCCCGGCAAGGCGCCGCCGCGCCCCACGGCGGCCACGCTGAGTGCACTGGTTGCTGCTTCACCGCCGCACGCCATCCTGCACTGCGTCTACCGAATCTGATCCTCCCGACGACGCTGCGCTGACGACCCTTCGCGGGTCGGTTCGGCGCACCGGTCGCGCCCGTCCGCGTCTGCGAGCCTCGCCCGCACGAGGCCGAACGGGCCCGGCACGAAGCCTTGATTCGTTGTCTGGAGAGTTCCATGTTCACTGCTTCTTCACGACGCGCGCCGCGCTGGTCGTGGCTGCCTCGCCGCCGTGTGGCCGGGTCGGTGTTGGCGCTGCTGATCAGCGCAGCAAGCCTTGGTGCCCAAGCCCAGCCGGCGCTGAGTCTCGACCAGGCCCTGCGCCTGGCGCAGGACCGTTCGCGCCAGCTCTCGGCCCAGGAGTTCGCGGCGGCGGCGGCGCGCGAGATGTCCGCCGCCGCCGGCCAACTGCCCGATCCGACCTTGAAGGCGGGCGTCAACAACCTGCCGGTCGACGGGGCCGACCGGTTCAGCCTGACGCGCGACTTCATGACCATGCGCTCGATCGCCGTGATGCAGGAGCTGACGCGCAACGACAAGCGCAAGGCGCGTTCGGCGCGCTTCGACCGCGAAGCGGAACTCGCCGAGGCGGGTCGGTCCGCTGCGCTGGCCGACCTGCGGCGCGACACCGCGATGGCCTGGCTGGACACGCACTTCCAGCAGCGCATGCGCGACCTGCTGCGGGACCAGCGTACCGAAGCGGCGCTGCAGATCGAGGCCGCCGACGCCGCCTACCGCGGCGGGCGAGGCACGCAGGCCGACGTGTTCGCGGCCCGCTCCGCCGTGGCACAGATCGACAACCGGCTGCGCGAGATCGAGGTCCAGCTCGCCAGCGCCCGCACGCGGCTCGCACGCTGGGTCGGTGCGGCTGCTGAACAGGACCTGGCCGCGCCGCCGTCGCTCGACGTCGCGCCGCTCGACGCGGCCGGCCTCGAAGCCCGACTCGACCATCATCCGCAGATCGCGGTGCTCGCCCGCCAGGAAGCTGCGGCTCGTGCCGATGTGGACGTCGCCACCAGCGCCAAGCGCCCGGACTGGAGCGTGGAGCTGATGTTCAGCCAGCGCGGTTCGGCGTACTCCAACATGGTGTCGCTCAACGTCTCGGTTCCGCTGCAGTGGGACCAGAGGAACCGGCAGGACCGCGAAGTCAGCGCGCGGCTGGCGCTGGCGGAACAGCTGCGGGCGCAGCGCGAAGAAGCCACGCGTGAGCACGTCGCCGAGACACGCATCTGGCTGCTGCAATGGCGGTCCGGCCGCGAGCGGCTGGCCCAGTACGACAGTGCACTCATCCCGCTGGCGACCGAGCGCATGCGCGCTGCGCTGGCAGCGTACCGCGGTGGCAGCAGCCCGCTCGCCGCGGTGCTCGAAGCGCGCCGCCTGGAGATCGACACGCGCATGGAGCGCCTGCGTCTGGAGATGGACGCCGCTGGGCTGTGGGCGCGGCTCCAGTACCTCATTCCGCCCGAGCACCAGCCTGTACCGACGAACGGCGCGACGAATGGCGTTGCGAACGGCACCACGGCATCCAAGGAGTCCCAGCGATGAACACCAAACCCCTGTTGATCGCCCTCGGCGGCGTGATCGCGGCCGGCGTGCTCGGCGCGGCTGGCTATGCGCTCTACGCGATGGGCATGGACCGCGGCATGGGCATGGCCGCTGCGCCGGTCGCTGCCAGCGCCAGCGCTGCGGATGCCGCCCCGCTGCAAGCCCTTCCGCAAGGCATCGCCGAAGGCGAGGACGCGACGCGCCGCCACATCAAGGCGGGCCTCAAGGCCGGCGAAGTGGACCCGGCCACCGGCAAGAAGATCCTCTACTACCACGACCCCATGGTGCCGGGGAACAAGTTCGACAAGCCGGCCAAGTCACCCTTCATGGACATGATGCTGGTGCCGGTGTACGCGGACAGTGATGCTGACAGCGACAAAGGGGGCAGCAAGGTCACCGTGAGCCCGCGCATCCAGCAGAACCTGGGCGTGCGCACGGCGCTGGTGGTCGAGGGCGCGCTGTCACCGGCCGTGGCGGCGGTCGGCAGCATCGCGTGGAACGAACGCGACCAGGCCGTGGTGCAGGCCCGCGCCACAGGCTTCGTCGAGCGCCTGCAGGTGCGCGCGACGCTCGACCGCGTCGCCAAGGGGCAGGCGCTTGCCGAGCTGTACGTGCCCGACTGGATCGCGGCGCAGGAGGAGTTCCTGTCGGTGCGGCGCATGCAGGGTTCCGACATGGCCGCGCTGGTCGACGGCGCGCGCCAGCGCATGCGCCAGGCCGGCATGGACGAAGCGCTGATCGAACTGGTCGAGCGCAGCGGCCGGACGCAGCCGCGCTTCACGGTGCTGGCACCGATCGGTGGCGTCGTCACCGAGTTGATGGTGCGCGAGGGCATGACGGTGATGGCAGGAGCCACGCTGTTCCGCATCAACGGCACCGCCACGGTCTGGGCCAACGCCGAGGTGCCGGAGAGCCAGGCCGCGCTGCTGCGGCCCGGGGCCAAGGTGCAGGCCCGCAGCCCGGCCGCGCCGGGCGCCAGCTTCGAGGGCCGGGTGCAGGCACTGCTGCCGGAGGTCAACCCGACCACGCGCACGCTGAAGGCGCGCCTCGAACTCGGCAACCCGGGCGGGCGCCTGGTGCCCGGCATGTTCGTGCAGATGCAGTTCATGGACATGCGCGCGGAGAAGGCCTTGCTGATCCCGACCGAGGCGGTCATCCAGACCGGCCGCCGTACGGTGGTGATGCTCGCCGAGGAGGGCGGCCGCTTCCGCCCGGTCGATGTCGAGATCGGCATCGAGAGCGGCGGGCAGACCGAAGTCAAGCGAGGCCTGCAGGCGGGCCAGCGCGTGGTCGTTTCGTCGCAGTTCCTGATCGATTCGGAAGCCAGCCTCAAGGGTGTCGAGGCACGGCTCAACGACGAGCCGAAGCCCACGTCCGCCAGTGCCGCCCCCAAGCATTCGGGCACGGCCACGATCGAGGCCATCGGCCGCGACGCGATGACGCTGTCGCACGGTCCCATTCCGTCGCTGAAGTGGGGGTCGATGACGATGGATTTCAAGCTGCCGAAGGGCGGCGCGCCGCGCGGGCTGGAAGCGGGCGACCGCGTGGACTTCGAGTTCATCATGGAGGCCGATGGCACCCCGCAGCTCACGAGAACCACGCTGCTGCCGCCAGAAGCCAAGGCGCTTCCCTCCGCAGCTTCCGGAGCCTCGCGATGATCGCCGCGCTGATCCGCTGGTCGATCGTCAACCGCTTCCTGGTGCTGCTGGCCACGCTGATGCTCAGCGCCTGGGGCGTGTACTCGGTGCTCAGAACGCCGCTGGATGCGCTGCCCGATCTGTCCGACGTGCAGGTCATCATCCGAACCACCTATCCCGGGCAGGCGCCGCGCATCGTCGAGAACCAGATCACCTACCCGCTGAC
>CAZTTC010000286.1:0-3702 GCA_964616015.1 uncultured Methylibium sp.
GCGGCGGATGGGTTGGAACCGGCGTCCACGGAGAGAGATCGATGACACGTCACGTTCCCGCTGCCCGCCGGCCTCTCGGTCTGCTCGCGACCGCCCTGTTGTCGGCCGCGGCCGTCGGCGGTTGGATGTCGGCGGCGGCTGCCGAGCCCAACTTCCCGATCACCTCGCAGCAGCGAGCCACTGCACAGCAGGTGGCCCAGGCCGGCGTGCCGCTGTCCGAACTGGCGCCCAACGCCCCGGACCAGTACACCGTCAAGCGCGGCGACACGCTGTGGGACATCTCGAGCCTTTATCTCAAGCGGCCCTGGCGCTGGCCCGAGCTGTGGGGGATGAACCTCGATCAGATCCGCAACCCGCACCTGATCTACCCGGGGCAGCTGCTGGTGCTCGAGCGCAGCGGCGACCGCGCCCGCCTGCGCGTGGCCGGCGGCCAGCCGGGCGACACGGTGCGACTGTCGCCGCGCGTGCGCGACGTCGGCCCCTCGGGCGGCCCGATCGCGTCGGTGCCGCTGAAGTTCATCGAGAGCTTCCTGAACGACGCCGTGATCCTCGACAGCGACGAGCTCGACCGCGCACCGCGCATCGTGGCGGCCCAGGAAGGCCGCGTGCTGCTCGGCAAGGGCGACCTGGCCTACGTGCGCGGCAACCTCGGCAACACACGCGAATGGCGCGTCTTCCAGCAGGCCAAGCCGCTGGTCGACCCGGACTCCAGCGCCGTGCTCGGCTACGAAGGCGTCTATGTCGCCAGCGCCGAGTACGAGCGCGAGGGCGAGACCAACAGCCGCGGCGAGATCGTGCCCGCCACCTTCCGCCTGACGGCGACGACGCTGGAGGCCCGCGTCGCGGACCGCCTCGCGCCGGCCCAGCCCAAGGATTACGAGCCCTATGTCCCGCGGCCGCCGTCCGCGCCGGTCAACGGCCGCATCGTTTCCGTGTACGGCGAGGCGCTGAACGCCGGCCAGAACCAGATCGTGTCGCTGAACAAGGGCGCGCGCGACGGCCTCGAGCGCGGCCACGTGCTGGCGCTGTGGCGCGCCGGTGCGCTGGAGCGCGACCTGACGCAAGTTGGGGCGGCCCAGCCGATCCGCCTGCCCGACGAGCGTCATGGCCTGCTGTTCGTGTTCCGTGTCTTCGACCGCATGTCCTACGCGCTGATCCTGAACGTGCAGGACCCCGTCACCCGCGGCGACCGCTTCACCGAACCCTGAGCGACGCGGCGCCTGCGCGCCCGGCCCAGCCATGCTCGAGCGTGAAGAACTCGCCGGCTGGCTGCGGCTCATCGAGACTCCCCAGATCGGCCCGGAACTCGGGCGCCGGCTGCTGGCGACGTTCGGATCACCGGAAGCGGTCTTCGCGGCGCCCGCCGCCGCGCGCCGCAGTGTGCTGGGCCCAGCGCTCGCCGAAGCGCTGTCGCACCCGCCCGATGCCCTCGATGCCCTGGTCGCCACGACCTGGCAGTGGCTGCAGACCGCCGAGGGCGCAGCTCGTCATGTCATCGTCCTGGGCGACCCTGACTATCCGCAGCGCCTGCTCCAGACCGCGGACCCGCCCCTGCTGCTCTACGCCATGGGGCGGGCCGAGCTGCTCAACGCCGACAGCATCGCCGTCGTCGGCAGCCGCAACCCGACGCCTCAGGGCGCGGAGAACGCCCGCGCCTTTGCTCGTGCCCTGGGCGACGCCGGGCTCACCGTCGTTTCCGGACTGGCCATGGGCATCGACGCCGCCGCGCATGAAGGCGCGCTCGATGCGAGCGGGTCGACCATTGCCGTGGTGGGCACCGGGCTGGACATCGTCTACCCGAAACGCAACCTGGCGCTGGCCCGTCGCATCGCCCTGCGGGGCCTGGTGCTGAGCGAGTACGCGCTGGGCATGCCGTCGCTGCCCGGCAACTTTCCGCGCCGCAATCGGATCATCGCGGGCCTGAGCCGAGGCACGCTGGTGGTCGAGGCTGCCCTCGAGTCAGGATCGCTGATCACCGCACGGCTGGCCGTCGAGGCCGGGCGCGAGGTGTTCGCGATTCCCGGCTCGATCCACTCGCCGCAGTCGCGCGGCTGCCACGCACTGATCAAGCAGGGTGCCAAGCTCGTCGACCGTGCGATCGACATCCTCGAGGAACTGCGCATCGACACGGCCGCCCAGACACCGACTGGGCCTGCGTCGGGCCACGGCGGCGATGCGCTGCTGGAGGCGCTGGGGCACGAACCGGTGACCCTGGATGCGCTCGCCGCGAGACTGGGGCAGCCGCCCGCCGAACTGAGCGCTCGCTTGCTGGAACTGGAGCTTGCAGGCGAGGTCGCGCGTCTGCCGGGTCAGCTGTTCCAGCGCCTCGTCCGCAGCTGAATCGGGCGCTCGAATCCGGCGCTCGATCGCCCCGGCCGCGATGCGGCCACGGCCCTGTTCCGAGGCTTCGCCGCGGACCCCTGTGGTATCTTCAAATCATGTTCGATGTGCTGGTCTATCTCTACGAAAACTACTGGGAGCCGGGTGCCTGTCCGGATCACCGGCAGCTGTCGCGCAAGCTCTCGGCGGTCGGCTTCGAGAACGAGGAAATCGAGGACGCGCTCAGCTGGCTGGCCGGACTGGCCGAGGCCGCCGAGTCGCATGGCGGCTCGCAGAGCGCCGGCGCCCTGCGGGTCTATTCGACTGCCGAGCAAGACCACCTGGGCGAGGCTTCGATCGGCTTCGTCAGCTTCCTCGAGTCAGCCGGCGTGCTGCGCCCGCCAATGCGCGAGATGGTGATCGATCGCGCCATGGCCATCCCCGCCAGCCCGCTGGCCCTGGAAGACCTGAAGATCATCGTGCTGATGGTGTTCTGGAGCCTGGGCGAGGAGCCGGACGCCCTCATCCTCGACGAGCTCTTCGTCGACGACGAGGACCGCCTCATCCACTAGCACGGCGCTAGTTCAGGAGACGCTGCGGGTCGGCGTCGAGCTTGGCCAACGCGCTGCGCGTGGCCCGCACGGTGAGCGCCTCGTCCTGCGCTGGGATCAGCAGACCGGCCTGGAGGAAGGACGCCAGGCGGTGCTGCTGGAACAACGTCCCCCGCCCCTGCTGCGACACGAAGAGGCTGAGCTGCTTGCGCATGCCGTGCCACGCCAGCTGCACGGCCTCGATGCGGCCGCGATGCTCGAGCATGTACCAACCACCGACCTGCAGCTCGCGCGCCCAGGCGAGCATCGCCGGCGTCGGCATCGAGCCGCCGTCGGTGACAATCTGCAGCTCGCTGCTCTCGTGGCCCGACAGGTCCATCACGATCGACTCGTCGATCTGCAGGTCCTCGGCGTCGGGCAGCATCTGCTCCAGGTCCTCGAGGCGGCCCATCAACTCGTCCAGTCGCTCGGCCGGGATCGCCGCGGCCTTGGCGGTGAAGGCCGCCGCGAGCGAGTCGTTCAGCGCCTGGATGTGCTCGTCCTGCTTCTCGGTGGCCAGGCCCGCCTCCGCCATGCCTTCGCGCAGCGTCTTCAGCAGCGGCGGCAGGCGGCGGATCACGTCGGCCCGCTCCTCGCGCGAGACCTTGGCGCCGGCCGACCAGATCAGGTCGGCTGCCGCGCGCTTCATCAGCTTGGTCGGCTCGCTGGCCGCCCCGTGCTTGAGTGCCGTCGTCGCCAGCACATCGGCCCAGACCTGGAACAGGAAGTTGCGCACGCCCTCCTGCACCGGCATCTCGTTGAGCATCTTGCGCAGCTCGATCGTGTACTGGAT
>CAZTTC010000287.1:0-3677 GCA_964616015.1 uncultured Methylibium sp.
CCAGCGGGTGGCCCGAGTAGGTGTAGCCGTGGAAGAACTCGATGATGTGCTCGGGGCCGTTCATGAAGGTGTCATGGATCGCCTGCTTGGCGAACACGGCCCCCATCGGCACGCAGCCGTTGGTCAGTCCCTTGGCGACCGTCATGAGATCCGGCGTGACGCCGAAGCGCTGCGCCGCGAACGGCGCGCCGACGCGCCCGAAGCCGGTGATGACCTCGTCGAAGATCAGCAGGATGCCGTGCTTGTCGCAGATCGCGCGCAGGCGCTCGAGGTAGCCCTGCGGCGGCAGCAGCACGCCGGTCGAGCCGGCCACCGGCTCGACGATGACGGCCGCGATGGTGCTGGCGTCGTGCAGCGCCACCAGGCGCTCCAGGTCGTCGGCCAGTTCGGCGCCGTGCGCCGGCTGGCCGACCGAGAATGCATTGCGCGCATCGTGGGTGTGGCGGATGTGGTCGACCCCGCCCAGCATCGTGCCGAACATCTTGCGGTTGGCGACCATGCCGCCGACCGAGATGCCGCCGAAGTTGACGCCGTGGTAGCCGCGCTCGCGCCCGATCAGCCGCGTGCGCTGGCCCTCGCCGCGGGCGCGGTGGTAGGCGATCGCCATCTTGAGCGCCGTGTCGACCGACTCGGAGCCCGAGTTCGTGTAGAAGACCTTGTTCATGCCGGCCGGCGCGATCTGCACCAGACGCTCGGCCAGCTCGAAGGCCTTGGGGTGGGCCATGTTGAAGGGCGGCGCGAAGTCGAGCTCGCCGGCCTGCTTGCGGATCGCTTCGATGATCTTCGGGCGGGCATGGCCGGCATTGACGCACCACAGGCCGGCGATGCCGTCGAGCACCTGGCGGCCTTCCGGCGTCCAGAAGTGCATGCCTTCGGCGCGCGACAGCAGGCGCGGCGCCTTCTTGAACTGGCGGTTCGCCGTGAAGGGCATCCAGTAGGCGTCGAGATCGGTCGTCATCGGGTCATCCTCGTGAAGCAACGCACGTCACTGCTGCAGCCTGTGACAGTGCATGCGGTCGAGTCTAGTCGGGCCCCGACGCAATGTGATTGCGCAATGACCGGGTAGAAGCCCCCGAAAACGGCATAGGATTGCGCCACACGGCCAAGTCACCCGAACAATATGCCACCCAAGACAGTTCGTGCGCAATCTGATGCTTCGCTGGACACCATCGACCGGGCGATCCTGCAGCAGCTGCAGGTCGACGGCCGCGTCTCCAACCTGGAACTGGCGCAGCGCGTGCACCTGTCACCCTCGGCCTGCCTGCGGCGTGTCAAGCAGTTGGAGGAGGGCGGCATCATCTCCAGCTATGTGGCCCTCGTGAACCCGCGCGCCGTCGGCCAGCCGGGCACCAGCTACACCATCGTCAACCTGGAGCGACTGACCAGCATCGCCATCGAGGCCTTCGAGAGCGCGGTCCAGGGCGTGCCCGAAATCCTGGACTGCTTCTACGTGGCCGGGACCAACGACTACCTGATCCGCTTCACCTACCGCGATGCCGACGACCTGGAGCGCTTCCACAGCCAGGTGCTGATGCGCCTGCCGGGCGTGCTGCGCTCGAACTCCATGCTGGTGCTGCGGACCATCAAGAAGACCACCGCCTTGCTGGTCTGAGGCGTGCCGTTCCGGGACGCTCCCGGGAAAGCCCGCAGCTTGTGTCGGGCCGCCGGCTTTGCGATGCTCGACCGAACCGGCCTCGACGGTCGGTCAAGGAGACGCATGGATTCCAACGACGGCCTGCTGGCCGATTGGCGCGGGCGGGCGCTGGAGCTCGAGGCGCTGGCGGGCCGCGCGGTGATCGGGCAGGCGCACGCGCTGCGACTGATCACCATCGCCGTGTTCGCGCGCGGCCACGTGCTGCTGCAGGGCGACGTGGGTGTCGGCAAAACGACGGTGCTGCGCAGCGTGGCGCGACTGATCGGCGGAGCCTTCGGCCGCACCGAGGGCACGGTGGACCTGATGCCGGCCGATCTGGTCTATCACACCCACATCAACGCCGACGGGCGGCCGCAGGTCGATCCGGGTCCGCTGACCGAGCATGGCGACGACCTGGCGATCTTCTTCTTCAACGAGATCAACCGCGCGCGTCCGCAGGTGCACGCGCTGCTGCTGCGCGTGATGGCCGAGCGCAGCCTGACCGCCTTCAACCGCGAGTTCCGTTTCCCGCACCTGCTGGTGTTCGCCGACCGCAACCGGGTCGAGCGCGAGGAGACCTTCGACATCTCCGCCGCAGCGCGCGACCGCTTCATGATGGAGATCGCCATCGATGCGCCGACGAGCGACGCCGACCGCCGGGCGCTGATGTTCGATCCGCGCTACCACGACACCGACGCGCTGGTCGGCGAGCTGCCCTTCGGCATGCTGCCCTACCGCGAGCTGGGCACCGTGGCGGCGGCGGTGCAGCGCGGCATCCAGGCGTCCGAAGCGCTGCGCGACTATGCGCTCCACCTCTGGCGGGCCACGGGCGCGCCGGCCGACTACGGCGTGGCGCTGGAGCAGGCCGACACGCGCGACCTGATGCTGGCCGGCGCCAGCCCGCGCGGCATGAGCCTGATGCTGCGGGCAGCCCGCACCGCGGCCTGGCTCGACGGCCGCAGCTATGCCACGCCCGAGGACCTGCGCGCCGTCTTCTACGAGACCATCGCGCACCGCCTGTGCCTGCAGCCGGTGTACGAGCTGCGCCGCACCGAGATCGTCGACGCGCTGATGGACGGCATCGTGTCGCGCGTTGCCGCGCCCTGAGCCGATGGCCGTCTCCGAGTTCCACTACAGGGTGCGGGGCCGCGCCAGCGGCCACGGGCCGGGAGCGCACCGCAGCCGGCGGGGCGAGTCGGGCCTGGAGTTCCGCGGCCACGTGCCGTTGCTGGATGCTGCCGACGTGCGCCGCATCGACGTGCACGCCAGCCTGCGCGATGCCTTCGGGCAATGGCAGCTCAAGGTGTTCAGCGAGCCGAGGGCGGTGTCGGTCATCGTCGTCGCCGACCTGTCGGCGTCGATGGGCTACTGCGGCGAGCGGGCCAAGCTGGAGGTGCTGGCGGACTTCACCGAAGCGGCGGCGCAGTCGGCCTGGCGACATGGCGATCCTTTCGGTTTCGTCGGCTGCGACGATGCCGTGCGGCGCGACTGGCTGATGCCACCGACGCGACGCCGCGGGCAAGGCGGCCTGCTCGCGCAGCGGCTGCGTGCCCTGCAGCCCCGTGGATCGGCGCGCGGCCTGGCGCAGGCGGCCCGTGCTCTGCCGCAGCGGCGCAGCCTGGTGTTCGTGGTCTCGGACTTCCACCTGCCGGTGGCCGATCTGGACCGCGTGCTGGCCGGCCTGGCACATCACGAGGTCGTGCCGGTGCTGCTGTGGGATCGGCACGAGTTCGAGCCGCCCCGCAATGGCATCCTGCAGCTGAGCGACCCCGAGACCGGCCAGCAGCGGCTGGTCTGGATGCGAGCCGCCTTGCGCGATCGCTGGGTCGCGGCGCAGGCGACGCGGCGCGCGGCCCTGCAGTCCCTGTTCCACCGCCATCGCGTGGAGGCGCTGGTGCTGGACGAGGGCTACCGCGCCGACGCGGTCAGTGCGCATTTCGTGCGGGCCTGACATGACCCCCCCCGTTGCGGCTTCGCCGCTCCCCCTCGAGGGGGCGCCGCTGGCGGCCCGGCCAAGCCGGTCCGCGGCGGCTGCCGGGCTCGC
>CAZTTC010000288.1:0-3640 GCA_964616015.1 uncultured Methylibium sp.
GCCGCTGCCGCGGTCGGCTGCGAGACCCACCTGGTGCGCAGCGGCAAGTGCGAGGGCCTGGACGACGCGCAGGTGGCCGACCTGCTGGCGCAGGTGCCGGGCACGCGACTGCACGCCGACCTGGCGGCGGCCGCCGAGTTCATCGTGCAGCGCGACCGCCAGGCGCGCGCGCAGGCGCGCGGCATCGCCGAGTCGCCCGACAGCGGGGCCGGCAAGCTGTGAGCGCGCCGGGCCGTCCCGAGGGCTCACGCTCCCGCGCGGCGGGACGGGCCGCAGGCCGGAGGCGGCCGTCATGAGCGGCCTGTTGGCGCGCCTGCGCTCGGCACTGTTCCTGCTGTGGATGGTGGTGACGGTGATCCCGATCGCCATCGTCGCGCTGGTGATGTCCATCTTCGTGCGCGGCGACCCGCTGTACTGGGTGTGCGTGAGCTTCCTGCGCCTGTCGATCTGGGGCGCGCGCGTGATCTGCGGCGTCGGCTGCCGCGTGCACGGCATGGAGAACCTGCCGCCGCGCGACAAGCTGTCGCCGGTCATCCTGCTGCCCAAGCACCAGAGCACTTGGGAGACCTTCGCCTTCCCGACGCTGATGTCGCACCCGCTGTGCTACGTGTTCAAGCGCGAGCTGATCTACATCCCCTTCTTCGGCTGGGCGATGGGCCGCCTGGACATGATCCACATCGACCGCAGCAAGCGCGCCGAGGCCTGGAGCCGCGTGGCCGAGCAGGGCCGGCGCTACATGGCGCACGGCAACTGGGTCATCATGTTTCCCGAGGGCACGCGCACGCCGCGCGGCGGCCAAGGTCAGTACAAGAGCGGCGGCACGCGGCTGGCGGTGACGACCGGCGTGCCGGTGGTGCCGATCGCGGTCAGCTCGGCGAAATGCTGGCCGCGCAAGAGCTTCGTGCTGCGGCCCGGGGTGATCGACGTTGTGATCGGCGCGCCCATCCCGTCGACCGGCCGCGAGCCCGAGGAACTGATGCGCGAGGTCGAGGCCTGGATCGAGCTTCAGATGCGGCGCATCGACCCCGAGGCGTATGCCGCCGAGGGTGCCGTGCAAGCGGCCGCGCCGGCCGCGTGAGCGGCCCCGCGCACGCCGCCCACTTCTATACTCGCGCTCCATGACGCGCCGGGCCGCGGGGCACGATCCCCACGCCAAACCCCCTAGCCAGCTCGACCTGCCGCTGTTCGCGCAGGACGAGGCGCCGTCCCCTCCCGCCAGCCCGCCACGGCCGACCGGCCCCGCCGCCGCGCAGGCGCTGCCACTGGCATCGCCGATGCCGCCCGTCGCGCCGGCGGCCGCCCCGACCGCGGCGGCCGGCCTGTTCCGCCACCCGCGGGCCTCGCGCGAGATCGAGCTCGGCCACGCGGTCGTGGCCTACGAGTTCCAGCGCGCCCGCCGCCGCTCGATCGGCATGGTGGTGTCGGCCGAGGGACTGTCGGTGCGCGCGCCGCGCTGGGTCGGCTGGGGCGAGATCGAGGAGGCGCTGCGCGAGAAGGCGGCGTGGATCCAGGCCAAGCTGGTCGAGCAGCACGAGCGCGCGCGCAAGCTCGAGGCCTCGCGCATCGAATGGCGCGACGGCGCCAGCCTGCCCTTCCTGGGCGAGACCGTGATCCTGGTGCTGGACCCGCGCACCACCGGCGCGGTGCTCAACAGCGATGCCGAGGCGCTGCCGGGCGTGCCGCGCCTGACCCTGCACGTCGGCCTGCCGCAGACTGCCACGCCGGCGCAGATCCGCGACGTGGTGCAGGCCTGGCTCAAGCGCCAGGCGCTGCGCCTCTTCGAGGAGCGCTGCGCGCACTTCGCGCCGCGCCTCAAGGTGCAGGTGCACCGCCTGGGGCTCAGCTCGGCGCAGACCCGTTGGGGCAGTGCCAGCGCCGACGGCTCGGTGCGGCTGAACTGGCGGCTGGTGCACTTTGCGCTGCCGACGATCGACTACGTGGTCGCGCACGAACTCGCCCACCTGCGCGAGATGAACCACAGCCCGCGCTTCTGGGACGTGGTGCGCTCGGTGATCCCGGACGTCGATGCGGCGCGCGGCACGCTGCGGCACGAGGCGGTGCCGGCCTTCGACTGACACCGACTGGCTTCGATCGATCAGGCACGCGTTCCGGGTGGCCGCGAACGGGCGGTGCCCGGCGATCGAGCGCCCCGCGGCAGGGGCGGCTCGGCCCGGCGGTCGATCAGGCGGAGGGCGTGAAGCGGTAGATCCCGTCCGCCCCGAGCCCTCGCTCGAGCCGGCCCTGGAACCACAGCGTGTGCAGGTGGGCGATGGCTTCGCCGAGCGCGAAGCTCGTCTGGTGCAGGTCCAGCGGGCGCTTGAACAGCACCGGCAGCAGGTCGACGGCGTGGGTCGGCCGCTCGGTGCAGGCCTCCATCACCTCGGCGAGGCGCTCGGCATGGTGGTCGCGCAGCTGGTCGATGCGCGTGTGCAGGCCGGTGAAGGGCCGGCCGTGCGAGGGCAGCACCTGCACGTCGGCCGGCAGCGCGCGCATCCTCTCGATCGACGCGAGGAACAGCGACAGCGGGTCGGCCTCGGGCTCGAGGTGCATCACCATCACGTTGGTGCTGATGCGCGGCAGCACCATGTCGCCGGAGATCAGCAGGTTCAGCGCGGCCCCGTGCAGCGCGATGTGCTCGGGCGCGTGGCCGTAGCCGGCATGGCAGTGCCAGTCGTGGTCGCCGATGCGCAGCACCTGGCCGTCGAGCAGGCGGTGGTGGCGCTGGGGCACCGTCGGCACCATCGAGGCGTAGTAGTTGGTGCGCGCCCGCACCTTGGCCAGCGTCGCCTCGTCGGTGACGCCGTGGCGGGCGTAGTGCGCCGCGCTGGCCTCGCCGCCGATGTCGTTGCCCGGTTGCGAGGCCAGGCGCGCCGCGTTCCAGTCGGTGGCGCTGATCCACAGATCGCAGTCCCAGCGCCGGGTCAGCCAGTCCGCCAGGCCGATGTGGTCCGGATGCATGTGGGTGACGATGACGCGCAGCACCGGCAGGCCGTCGAGCTGGGTCGCGAACACCTGCTCCCAGGCGGCGCGGGTGGTGTCGTCGTTGATGCCGCAGTCGACGATGGCCCAGCCCTCGCGGCCCTGGTGCCGGTCGCGCAGCAGCCACAGGTTGATGTGGTCCAGCGCGAACGGCAGCCCCATGCGCAGCCACTTGACGCCGGGTGCGATGGTCATCGTCGTCCCGGTCGCGGGCAGGGCGTCGCCGTGCGGGTAGCGGAGCTGGTGTTCGAGGGCGTTCATCGGCGTGCGGGTCCAGTCGGTGGCAGGGGCGGCGGCAACCGGTGACAGGACGCCGGCCCGGCGGCTACACTTGACGTTAACGTCAACGTCAATCGACCCGCCGGCCGATTCTAGGCAGCCATGAGCACCCCTGCTGTCGCCCCAGCGTCAACGAGCTACACGATCAGCGAGCTGGCGCGCGAGTTCGACCTGACCACGCGGGCGATCCGCTTCTACGAGGACTGCGGCCTGCTCGCGCCCGACCGCGGCGGTGCCGGCGGCCGCCAGCGCGTGTACACCCACCGCGACCGCACGAGGCTCAAGCTCACGCTGCGCGGCAAGCGGCTGGGGCTGTCGCTGGCGGAGATCAAGGAACTGGTCGACATGTACGAGACGCCGCGCGACTCGGTGCCGCAGCTGC
>CAZTTC010000289.1:0-3640 GCA_964616015.1 uncultured Methylibium sp.
TCAGGAGCAGTGTCCACCCTCATCGGACTGTTCAGTTTTGCGGGGCCAGCTCTCTCTGCCGTACATCAGACTTGCGCCAAGTGCTCGTTTATAAAGACGGTTGTATTGATGTACTTGTTCTGCTCGGACTCGCCCAGTGACGTAAACGGTCCGAAAACGTGCTCGAACTGTGAGTAAAACAGCTCCACGTCGATGGGAGCGTCAACCTTAAAGTCGTGCCGGTAAGCCGCAACCCAGTTCATGGCATAGCCCGGTCGCAACCCGTCCTTGCTAGGGATGTTGGTCGAAACGACGATGTCGTCTCTTCCGCTCTTGAAATTCGCAGCGACCGACTGCCGCCAGACAGCTTCGGTAGTCACTACTCCAAGCCACTGCGCCCCCTCCCCAAGATCGTAGGCTTCGATGAGCGCCGGACCCGCGTACATCGACGACTCGATGTTGAAGAAGAACTGACCGCCAGCAAGTCCAATCCGGACGGGAACACAGCTGCACATCGCTTTGTGCAAGGTCTCTCCGCAAGCGATCAAGATGGCTTGCAAGTCTTCGTTGCTGTCCGTCTTGGTGAAAAGCACGATGGTGTCGGAGAACATGACACTGAAGACCCTCGCGGCCAGCGGCTCACGGTGTGCCTGCTCCAGGCGAGCGAGTTCCAGTCGCACCAGATGATCCCGCACGTTCGCCAAGCCAGACAGGACCTTCCAAGCTTGCTCGGCATCGTTGCGCACCATCGTGCGCATCCCGAGGATGTCTATGTGCGCAACGAAGCTGCAATGTCGTCGCATAAGGTGATCGCAAGGCTGAGCAGGGTGCAATCTGCGAACGATCGTCGGCTCAGGTCGGCCGACGCCTGCGTACGGCACGCCGGCGCCAGCCGAGTCCTTCGCTCGTCCCCGCCCGCGGCCGGTACTCGCACCCGACCCACCCGTCCCACCCCAGCTCATCGATCACGTCGAACAGGTAGCCGCAGTTCAGCTCGCCGACGTCGGGCTCCTGCCGCTCGGGCACGCCGGCGACCTGCAGGTGGCCGACGCAGCCGGTGGGCAGGTAGTGGCGCAGCTTGGTGGCGACGTCGCCCTCGACGACCTGGCAGTGGTACAGGTCCATCTGCACCTTCAGGTTGGGCGCGCCGATCTGCCGGACGATCTCGTGCGCGTGGTCCTGGCGGTTGAGGAAGTAGCCGGGGATGTCGCGGCCGTTGATCGGCTCGATCAGCAGGGTGACGCCCGCGTCGGCGGCGCGCGGCGCGGCCCAGGCGAGGTTGGCCAGGTAGGTCGGCTGCAGCGCGGCGCGTTCGGTGCCGGCCGGGATGCAGCCGGCCAGGACGTGCACGCGCGGGCAGCGCAGCGCCTCGGCGAGTGCGAGCGCCTGCGCGATGCTGCGGCGGAACGCGTCCTCGCGGCCCGGCAGGGCGGCCAGGCCGCGTTCGCCGGCGGCCCAGTCGCCGGGCGGCGCGTTCATCAACACCAGCGGCAGCGCGCCGAGGGCCGCGCGCAGCACGCCCGCGTCGTGCTCGTAGGCGAACTGCCACTCGACGGCCTCGAAGCCGTCACGCGCCGCGGCGGCCGCGCGCTCCAGGAAGGGATGCTCGGTGTAGAGCATCGACAGGTTGGCGGCGAAACGCGGCATGGCGCCTATGCTGCCAGAGCCTCGGTCCTCAGCGACCGCGCTTCGGCCCGGCCTGCAGGTCGTCGAGGATGGGGCAGTCGGCGCGGTGGTCGCCGTGGCAATGCGCGGCCAGCGCCTCGAGCGTGCGGCGCATCGCCTCCATCTCGTCGATGCGCCGCTGCAGGTCGGCGGCGTGGCGCTGCGCGAGCTTCTTCACGTCGCGGCTGGCACGTGCGCGGTCCTGCCACAGCGCCAGCAGGCTGCGGATCTCCTCGATGCCGAAGCCCAGGTCGCGCGCGCGGCGGATGAAGCGCAGCGTGTGCAGCTCGCGCTCGCCGTAGCGGCGGTAGCCGGCGTCGGTGCGCGGCACGGCGGGCAGCAGGCCGAGGCTTTCGTAGTGGCGGACCATCTTGGCCGACACGCCGGAGCGCTGCGCGGCCTCGCCGATGTTCATCGGTACCGTCATCGCACCTCCGGCTTCCAGCGCTTGAGCAGCAGCGCATTGCCCAGCACGCTGACGCTGGACAGCGCCATCGCCGCGCCCGCCACCACCGGGTTCAGCAGGCCCAAGGCGGCGAGCGGGATGCCGACGACGTTGTAGACGAAGGCCCAGAACAGGTTCTGGTGGATCTTGCGCGTGGTGCGGCGCGAGATCGCGATCGCGTCGGCCACCAGGCTGGGCTCGCCGCGCATCAGCGTGATGCCGGCGGCGTGCATGGCGACGTCGGTGCCCCCACCGTCAGGGTTGGCCATCGCGATGCCGACGTCGGCGGCGGCCAGTGCCGGCGCGTCGTTCAGTCCGTCGCCGACCATCGCCACCGGCCCGCCGGCGGCATGGCGCAGGCCGGCGATCACCGCGGCCTTGTCGGCCGGCAGGACCTCGGCGCGCACGTCGTCAATGCCGAGCGCGGCGGCCACGGCAGCGGCCGCGCCGCGGTGGTCGCCGCTGACCAGCACGGTGCGCACGCCCAGCGCGTGCAGCCGGTCGATCGCCAGGCGCGCGTCGGGCTTGAGCTCGTCGCCGAAGGCCAGCAGCGCGATCAGTCGCGGCGCGGCGCCGCCCGCCTCGGCCAGCCACGAGACGCTGCGGCCCAGCTGCGCGTGCGCGTCGGCCTGCGGCTGCAGCGGCGCGAGATCGACGCCGAGCTCCTTCATCCAGCGGGTGCTGCCGAGCTGCAGCGCGCGGCCCTCGACGCGGCCCTGGACGCCGCGGCCGGCGACGGCCTGCACCTCGCTGGCCGGTGACAAGGCCAGGCCCTCGCCGGCCTGCCGCACGGCGCGTGCCAGCGGATGCTCGCTGCCGGCCTGCAGCGCGGCGGCGAGCGCAAGCGCCTCGTCGCGTGTCGTCGCCGCGGCGGGCAGCAGCGCCGCCAGCGTCGGCCGGCCGACGGTCAGCGTGCCGGTCTTGTCGAAGGCCACGACGCGCAAGGCATGCGCTGCTTCCAGCGCCGCTGCGTCCTTGACCAGGATGCCGTGCTGCGCCGCCACGCCGGTGCCGGCCATCAGTGCGGCGGGGGTGGCCAGGCCCAGCGCGCAGGGACAGGCGATGACCAGCACCGCCACTGCGTTGAGCGTCGCCGCCGACCAGTCGCCGGCGGCCAGGCCCCAGCCCAGCCAGGTGAGCAAGGCGATGACGACGACCACCGGCACGAAGACCGCGCTGACCTGGTCGACCGTCTGCTGGATCGGCGCCTTGGCAGCCTGCGCCGTCTCGACCAGGCGCACGATGCGCGCGAGCGTCGATTCGGCACCGAGCGCGGTCGCGCGCACCTGCAGCAGGCCTTCGCCGTTGAGCGAGCCGCCGATCACGCGCTCGCCGGCGTTGCGCGCGACCGGCAGGCTCTCGCCGGTGAGCAGCGATTCGTCCACGTGGCTGCTGCCGCTGTCGATGATGCCGTCCACGGGCAGGCGCTCGCCGGGGCGCACGACGACGATGTCGCCCCGGCTCAGGTCCCCGATCGGCAGCGTCGACTCGACGCCGTCGCGCAGCACGCGCGCGGTCTCGGGCCGCAGCGCCTGCAGCGCGCGGATCGCC
>CAZTTC010000290.1:0-3590 GCA_964616015.1 uncultured Methylibium sp.
CGCTGAACCCGGCCTACCGCGCCGACGAGTTCGAGTTCTACCTGTCCGACCTGAAGGCCCGGCTGCTGATCGTCGAGCGGGACAGCAGCTCGCCGGCCATCGACGTGGCCCGCCAGCTGGGCGTGCCCATCGCCGACCTGGTGGTGGACGCCGGGGCACCGGCGGGCAGCTTCCGGCTGGTCGCGCGCGAGGCTGCGGCCGTGGCGCCGGCTGCGCAAGGCGGCTATGGCGAGGCGTCCGATGTCGGCATGGTGCTGCACACCTCGGGCACGACCTCGCGGCCGAAGATCGTGCCCTTGTCGGTCGGCAACCTGTGCGCGTCGGCCGCGAACATCCGGACCACGCTGCAGCTCGGGGCCGGGGACATCGGCCTGAACATCATGCCGCTGTTCCACATCCACGGGCTGATCGCCGGTGTGCTGGCGCCGATCTCGGCCGGCTCGCAGGTCTTCTGCACGCCGGGCTTCAATGCCTTGAAGTTCTTCGCCTGGATGGACGAGGCGCGCCCCACCTGGTACACGGCCGTGCCGACCATGCACCAGGCCATCGTGCAGCGCGCGAAGGGCAACGCCGCGGTGATCGCGCGCCACCCGCTGCGCTTCCTGCGCTCGTCGTCGTCGTCGATGCCGCCGCAGGTGATCCGGGAGCTGGAGGACGTCTTCCAGGCGCCGCTGATCGAGTCCTACGGCATGACCGAGGCCGCCCACCAGATGGCCAGCAATCCGCTCCCGCCCCAGGCGCGCAAGCCGGGCTCGGTGGGCCTGCCGGCCGGCCCCGAGGTCGAGATCATGGGCGACGACGGGTCCATCCTCGCGGCCGGCGAAGTCGGCGAGATCGTGATCCGCGGCCCCAACGTGACCGCCGGCTACGAGAACAACGAGAAGGCCAACGCCGAGGGCTTTCGCAACGGCTGGTTCCGCACCGGCGACCAGGGCAGCAAGGATGCCGACGGCTACATCAGCCTGACCGGGCGGCTCAAGGAGATCATCAACCGCGGCGGCGAGAAGATCAGCCCCCGCGAGGTCGACGACATCCTGATGGATCACCCGGCGGTCGGACAGTGCGTGGTCTTCGGCATGCCGCACGCCAAGCTGGGCGAGGAGGTCGCGGCCGTGGTGGTGCTGAAGGACGGCGCCAGCGCCTCCGAGCGCGAGATCCAGGAGTTCGTCGCCCGGCGCGCGGCGGACTACAAGGTGCCCAAGAAGATCCTGTTCATGGACGAGATCCCCAAGGGCGCGACCGGCAAGCTCCAGCGCATCGGGCTGGCGGCCAGGCTCGGCCTCGCCTGAGCCCTCTTTCCATCCCCTAGGCAGTTCACAACGAAGGAGACGACGACGTGACAGCGAATCGATTCAACCCCTGGCGCGGCCTGGCCGCCGCGGCGGCCGCTGTGGCCGCATGGTTCGCCCCGGCCGCCGGGGCCTGGGAGCCGAGCAAGCCGATCGAGTTCGTCGTGCCGGCCGGCACGGGCGGCGGCGCCGATCAGATGGCGCGCTTCATCCAGGGCGTCGTCGCCAAGAACAACCTGATCAAGCAGCCCATCATCGTTGTCAACAAGTCCGGCGGCGCCGGCGCCGAGGGCTTCCTCGACGTGAAGGGCGACAAGGGCAACGCCCACAAGATCATCATCACGCTGTCCAACCTGTTCACCACACCGCTGGCCACCGGCGTGCCCTTCAACTGGCGCGACCTGACGCCGGTGCAGATGCTGGCGCTCGACCAGTTCGTGCTGTGGGTCAACGAGGAGTCGCCGCACAAGACGGCCAAGGCCTACTTCGAGGCCGTCAAGGCCGGTGCCCCGGGCAGCGTCAAGATGGCCGGCACCGGCTCCAAGCAGGAAGACCAGATCATCACCGTGCTGCTCGAAAAGGCAGCCGGTAAGAAGATCACCTACATCCCCTTCAAGGGCGGCGGCGATGTCGCGGTGCAGCTGGTGGGCAAGCACGTCGACTCGACGGTGAACAACCCGATCGAGGCCGAGAGCCACTGGCGCGCCGGCAAGCTGCGCGCGCTGTGCGTCTTCGACAAGCAGGCGATGCCCTACAAGGCCAAGCTGACGGCCACGCAGTCCTGGGCCGACGTGCCGACCTGCGCGTCGGCGGGCCTGCCGGTGGACTACCTCATGCTGCGCGGCATCTTCATGCCGCCGGGCGTCGCACCGGACCAGGTCGCGTTCTATCTGGACCTGTTCAAGCGGGTCCGTGCGTTGCCCGAGTGGCAGGACTTCATGGCCAAGGGAGCCTTCAACCAGACGGCATTGACCGGCGACGCCTACTTCGACTGGCTGGGCAAGAACGAGCAGATGCACCGCGTGCTGATGAAGGAAGCGGGCTTCATTGCCCAGTGACGCCCACCCCCGTTGCGGCTGCGCCGCTCCCCCTCCAGGGGGCGCCGCTGACGGGCCGGCGGAGCCGGCCCGTGACGGCTGCTGGGCGGGCTCGGTGTAGCGCCACTTTCGGCGCGAGCTTGGATGGACTCATGGACTCAGAATCTTCTGGCGATGTGGTTGGCACGCGCTGGCCCGAGGTGATCGTCGCGCTGCTGCTGATGGCAGTGGCCGCGCTGGTGCTCGCGGACAGCCTGCGCGTGGGCATCGGCTGGGCCGACGACGGGCCGCGTTCGGGCTACTTTCCGTTCTACATCGGGCTCTTCCTGCTGGCGTCGAGCGCGAGCATCCTGATCGGCCAGCTGCGCCGCTGGCGGCAGGCGGATGCGGTGTTCGCCGAACGTTCGCAGCTGGCGCTCGTCATCGCGGTGCTGATCCCGATCGCGGTCTACGTCGGCGGCGTTGCGCTGCTGGGCATCTACTCGGCCTCGCTGCTGCTGATTGCCTACTTCATGCGGCGTCACGGGCGCTACGGCTGGCCGCTGGTCGCGGCGGTGTCGGTCGGCGTGCCGCTGTTCTTCTTCTTCGTCTTCGAACGCTGGTTCCTGGTGCCGCTGCCCAAGGGTCCGATCGAACGCATGCTGGGTTTCTGAACGGTCCCTGAATCATGGAAGAACTCGGCAACCTGATGCATGGCTTCGGCGTCGCGCTGACGCTGCCCAACCTCGGCTTCATGCTGATCGGCATCGTGCTGGGCGTGCTGATCGGCGTGCTGCCCGGCCTGGGGGGTGCCAACGGCGTGGCGATCCTGCTGCCGCTGACCTTCACGATGGCGCAGACCCCGGCCGGCACCGTGTCGGCGATCATCATGCTGAGCTGCATCTACTGGGGCGCGCTGTTCGGTGGCGCCATCACGTCGATCCTGTTCAACATCCCCGGTGAGCCGTGGTCGGTCGCCACCACCTTCGACGGCTACCCGATGGCGCAGCAGGGCAAGGCGGCGCAGGCGCTGACGGCGGCCTTCACCTCCAGCTTCGTCGGCGCGCTGTTCGCGGTGCTGCTGATCACTTTCCTGGCGCCCTGGCTGGCGAAGTTCGCGATCCGCTTCGGGCCGGCCGAGTACTTCGGCGTGCAACTGCTGACCTTCTGCAGCTTCGTCGGCATGAGCCGCGAGCCACCGGCCAAAGTGATCGCCGCGATGATGCTGGGCTTCGCGCTCGCGGCCGTCGGTCTGGACACCGTCACCGGCCAGTTGCGCATGACC
>CAZTTC010000291.1:0-3580 GCA_964616015.1 uncultured Methylibium sp.
AGATCGCCCACGGGAACAGGAAGGCGATCTCCAGGTCGAACAGGATGAACAGGATCGCGACGAGGTAGTAGCGCACGTCGAACTTCATGCGCGCGTCCTCGAAGGCCTCGAAGCCGCACTCGTACGGGGAGTTCTTCTCGGCGTCGGGTCGCCGCGGCCCGAGCAGGAAGCCGATCGCCTGCGGCGCCACGCCGACGGCGGCCCCGATCAGGATGAACAGGATCACCGGCAGGTAGGGCTCGAGGTTCATCGGTTCAGGACCAGGGCTCTGACATCGTCATCGAAAGACCGCCAAAGAGGGCCCGCCACGCGCCGTGCCGGCCCTCGTCGAAGTCTCCGCAATCCTTGGTGCCGTCGGCGAGACTCGAACTCGCACAGCTTTCGCCACTACCCCCTCAAGATAGCGTGTCTACCAATTTCACCACGACGGCCCGGCACGTGGATCGGTGCTCGGAGGGTGTTCGGATCGCATGAGGTGTGGCTCACCGAACAGCCGCAAATTCTAGCGCCAAACCCTTCGTGTTCCTGACCCGCCGGGCCACCGGCGGGTCGCGATCGAAGGGCGATCCGTCACTTGGTCGGGATCTGGGCCGCACCCGAAGCCGGCGCTGCGGGCACGGTCGCTGCCGGCTCGCTGGCGACCGGTGCCGCGCCAGGGATCAGCGCGGCCGGTGTGCTGGCCGCCGGCGCAGCGGGCGCCGCGCGGTCGAGGATGCTGCTGCCACCGCCAGCCGCTTCGCCGCGCAGGTTGCCGAAATAGGCCAGCGCCAGCGTGCACGAGAAGAAGATCGCGGCGCACACGCCGGTCGAGCGCGACAGGAAGTTCGCGCTGCCGGTGGCACCGAACAGGCTGCCCGACGAGCCGCTGCCGAAGGAGGCGCCCATGTCGGCCCCCTTGCCGTGCTGGATCAGCACGAGGCCGATCATCACCAGCGCGGACAGCAACTGCACCACCAACACGATCGTCAACAAGGCTTGCATGGCATCGACTCCGGATCTCGAAACGGGAAGCGATCAGCGCACGGCGGCGCGGCAGATCGCAAGAAAGTCCTGGGCCTTCAGCGAGGCGCCGCCGATCAGGCCGCCATCGATGTCGGGCTGGGCGAACAGGCTCGCCGCGTTGTCGGGCTTGACACTGCCGCCGTAGAGCAGCCGCATCTGGTCGGCCCGTGGCGTGGCGGCGCGCAACTGCGCGCGCAGCAGCGCGTGCACGGCCTGCGCCTGCTCGGGTGTCGCGGTGCGGCCGGTGCCGATGGCCCACACCGGCTCGTAGGCGACGACCATCTCGCCGGCGCAATGCGCCAGCGTGTGGATCACGGCCGAGAGCTGGCGCTTGACCACCGCCTCGGTCTCGCCGGCCTCGCGCTGGGCCAGCGTCTCGCCGACGCAGACTATGGGCGTCACGCCGCGGGCCAGCGCCGCCTGCGCCTTGTCGGCCACGAGTTGATCGCCCTCGGCGTGCAGCGCACGGCGCTCGGAGTGCCCGACGATGGCATAGCGGCAACCGAAGTCGGCCAGCATCGCCGCCGACACCTCGCCGGTGTAGGCCCCCTGCTCGTGCGCCGAGCAATCCTGCGACCCCCACTGCAAGGCGGTGCGGGCCAGACGCTCGGCGGCCTGCGCCAGGTAGGGAAAGGGCACGCAGACCGCCACGTCGGCCGGCAGCGGCCCGGCCGCCTTCAGGCCTTCGAGCAGTTGTTCGTTGGCGGCATGGCTGCCATGCATCTTCCAGTTGCCGACGACGAGTGGCTTGCGCGTGTCCTTGTTCATCTCGACCTCATGCTTGCAGCTTCGACGACGCACCGGCCCCACCGGGCGGCCGCCGAGGCTGCGGCTCCGCCGGGCCGGCGGCGGCGCCCCCTTCGAGGGGGCGCGGCGAAGCCGCAACGGCGGGGATCCACTCCAGCACGATCTTGCCGACGTGCTGGCTGGATTCCATCAGACGATGGGCCTGCACGGCCTCGCCCGCGGGAAAGGTCTGGTAGATGGCCGGCCGGACCGTGCCAGCCGCGAGCAGCGGCCACACGCGGGCACGCAGCGCGGCGGCCACGCCGGCCTTGAACTCGACGGTGCGCGGCCGCAGCGTCGAGCCGGTGATCGTGAGCCGGCGCCGCAACACCGTGCCCGCATCGATCTCCGCCTTGGTGCCGCCCTGCACCGCGATGATGGAGAGTCGCCCGTCATCGGCCAGGCATTGCAGTTCGCGCGCCACGTAGGGTCCGGCCACCATGTCCAGGATGACATCGACGCCGCGGCCATCGGTCAGCCGCTTGACCTCGGCCACGAAGTCCTGGGTCTTGTAGTTGATCGCGTGATCGGCACCGATCGCCAGGCAGGCCTGCGCCTTGGCGTCGTCGCCGACCGTCACGATGACGCGCGAGCCCAGCGCCTTGGCCAGCTGGATCGCGGTCACGCCGATGCCGCTGGATCCGCCCTGCACGAGCAGCGTTTCGCCAGGCTGCAGCCGCGCGCGCTCGAAGACGTTGATCCAGACGGTGAAGAAGGTCTCCGGCAGGCTGGCCGCCTCGACATCGCTGTACCCCGCCGGGACCGGCAGGCACTGCCCGATCGGCGCCACGCACCGTTGCGCATAGCCGCCTCCGTGCGTCAGCGCACAGACGCGATCGCCGAGCGCGAAGCCGGCGGCCGCCAGTGCCGCCGCATCGCCGGCGACGATGCGGCCCGCGACCTCCAGGCCCGGCAGGTCGGACGCCCCCGGCGGCGGCGGATAGGCCCCGGCCCGCTGCAGCACGTCGGGTCGGTTGACGCCGGACGCAGCGACTTCGATCAGCAACTCGCCCGGCGCCGGCACCGGCTCAGGGCGCTCGGCCAGACGCAGGACCTCGGGGCCGCCTGGCTGGGAGATCTCGATCGCTTGCATGCGTTCTCGTGCGCTTTCGTGCGTGCTCATCCGGGTCGCCGGACCGAGGCCCGGCGACGCAGCGGCTTCACTCGGGTTGCGACGAGGTGTCGGCGTCGGCCGGCGCTGCCGGCGCATCGGCCGGGCGATCGCTCTCGTCGCGGCGCTCGCGGCGCGGCGGACGATCGCCACGGTCACCGCGGTCACGGCCCCGATCGCCGCGATCACCGCGGTCGCCGAACTCGCGGCGCGGCGGACGATCCGGCTCGACGTAGCCCTCAGGCTTCTCGAGCAGCGCCTTCATCGACAGCTTGATGCGCCCCTTCTCGTCGGTCTCGAGCACCTTGACCTGCACGACCTGGCCTTCCTTCAGGAAGTCCTCGACGCGCTCGACGCGCTGGTGCGCGATCTGGCTGATGTGCAGCAGGCCGTCCTTGCCCGGCAGGATGTTGACCAGCGCGCCGAAGTCCAGGATCTTGGTGATCGGGCCTTCGTAGACCTTGCCGATCTCGGCCTCGGCGGTGATCTCCTCGATGCGCTTGATCGCGAACTTGGCGCGCTCGGCGTCGGTCGAGGCGACGGTGATCGTGCCGTCCTCGGCGATGTCGATGGTGCAGCCGGTCTCGTCGGTCAGCGCGCGGATGGTCGCGCCGCCCTTGCCGATGACGTCGCGGATCTTCTCCGGGTTGATCTTCATCGTGTACAGGCGCGGCGCGAACT
>CAZTTC010000292.1:0-3556 GCA_964616015.1 uncultured Methylibium sp.
CCGGCGTCCATGCGCAGCGCGATCTCGTCGTCCTCGACGCAGGTCTCCATGTAGGCGGCCTGCTGGGCCTCGACGAACTCGCGCTCGAAGCCGGCGATTTCCTCGGGGTAGAAGAACTCGACGACATTGAGCGTCTTGCGCGGCCCCTGCGGCACCAGGGTCGACACCACCAGCACGTGCGGGTACCACTCCAGCATCACGGTCGGGTGGTAGGTCAGCCAGATCGCGCCGTGGCGCGGCGGCTTGCCGCCGCGGAAGTTGAGCAGCGCCTCGTGCCAGCGCCGGTAGACGTCGGAGCCGGGCTTGCCGAGCGCCTCGCCAGCGTGCTGGGCGACCCCCACCGTCTGCAGCGAGAACTCTCGGCCCATCTGCCAGCGCAGGTCGTCGGTGGCGACGAAGTTGCCCAGGCCGGGATGGAAGGGACCGACGTGGTAATCCTCGAGGTAAACCTCGATGAAGCTCTTCCAGTTGTAGTCGCACTCGTGCAGGTGGACCCGGTCGAACACGTAGCCGGAGAAGTCGAACTCGGGCGGCAGGGCCAGCCCGGACAGGTCGGCCGCGACGTCGCGCCGGCCCGGCCCGCCCTCGAACAGCAGGCCGTTCCAGGCCTGCACCGGGTAGTTGTTCAGGTGCAGGCAGGGGTCGTCGGGGAAGTGCGGCGCACCCACCAGTTGGCCGGACAGGTCGTAGGTCCAGCGGTGCAGCGGGCAGACGATGTGGCTGCCGGTGTTGCCGCGGCCGCGCAGCATCACCGCCTGGCGGTGCCGGCAGACGTTGGAGATCAGCTCGATGCCTCGCTCCGTGCGCACGAGCGTGCGGCCTTCGCCCTCCTGCGGCAGCGCGAAGTGGTCACCGATCTGCGGCACCGACAAGGCGTGCCCGAGGTAGCGCGGGCCGGGCCGGATGATCCGCTCCTGCTCGCGCCGGTAGACGGCCTCGTCGAAATAGCTCGACACGGGCAGCTGCGCGTGGCTGCGCTCGAGGACTTCGCGGGTGATGCTGAGATCGGACATGGTCCCCGGGGCCTGAGGGAAACCGATGGAAGGCAAGGGGCGCGATTCTAGCGGCGTCCTTCCTTTGGGGGTTGTCGCGGCCAGGGGTCGCCGCTCCAATCGGGCGCACTTCCCGCGCTGCACAAATGCTGACACCCCCCGGGGGGCGATTGACGAGGCGCTGACTACAATTCTTCTTTTAACGCGACTCATGGCCAAGCAAGCACCCGCTCCCGGGAACACGCCCGACGCCGAGCCCGCCAGCTACGAAGCGGCACTGGCCGAGCTCGAGCAGCTCGTCGCCGCGATGGAGGGCGGTCAATTGCCGCTCGACCGGCTGCTCGCCGGCTATCGCCGCGGCGCCGTGCTGCTGGGCTACTGCCGCAACCAGCTCGAGGCGATCGAGCAGCAGGTCCAGGTCCTCGAGGCCGGTCAGCTCAAGCCCTGGGTCAACCCTTCATGAAGTGCGACGAGTTCGACAGCTGGTCGCGCGAGCGGCTTGCCGTCGTCGAGGCGGCGCTCGACCGCTGGGTGCCGGCCGAGGCGCCGGCCGGGCTGGCCGAAGCCATGCGCTACGGCGTGCTCGACGGTGGCAAGCGCCTGAGGCCGCTGCTGGTCCTGTCGGCCGCCGAGGCGGTCGGCGCCCACGACAGCGAGGCCGCCTTGCGCGCGGCCTGTGCGGTCGAGCTGATCCATGCCTATTCGCTGATCCACGACGACATGCCGTGCATGGACGACGACGTCCTGCGCCGCGGCAAGCCGACCGTGCACGTGCAGTTCGGCGAGGCCCGGGCCATGCTCGCCGGCGATGCCATGCAGGCGCTGGCCTTCGAGGTGCTCACGCCCGAGGACGGCAGCGTGCCGCTGGCCCTGCAGGCGCGCCTGTGCGGCCTGCTGGCGCGCGCCGCCGGGCAGCACGGCATGGCCGGTGGGCAGGCCATCGACCTCGCCAGTGTGGGTCGCCCGCTTGACGAGCAGGCCCTGTGCGACATGCATCGCCGCAAGACCGGCGCCCTGCTGCAGGCCAGCGTGATGATGGGTGCGGCCTGCGGCGAGACCACGGCCGTCGTGCGCGGAGCGCTCAGCGCCTACGGCGCGGCCCTTGGCCTGGCCTTCCAGGTGGTCGACGACATCCTGGATGTGACCCAGGCGTCCGACACCCTGGGCAAGACCGCCGGCAAGGACGCCGACAACAACAAGCCCACCTATGTCACCGTGCTCGGCCTCGAGGCCGCGCAGCGCCACGCTCGCGGCCTGCGCGAGCAGGCCCAGGCGGCGCTGGCGCGCAGCGGGCTGCACAATGCAGCCTGGCTGAGCCTGCTGGCCGACAAGGTGGTCGAGCGCGACAGCTGAACCCGATGAAGTCCTATCCCCTGCTCTCGACCATCGCCACGCCGGCCGACCTGCGCGGGCTGTCGCGCGCGGAGCTCAGGCAAGTGGCCGACGAGCTGCGCGACCACGTGCTGACCAGCGTGTCGCAGACCGGCGGGCACCTCTCCAGCAACCTGGGGACGGTGGAGCTGACGGTCGCGCTGCACTGCGTCTTCGACACCCCGCACGACCGCCTGGTCTGGGACGTGGGTCACCAGACCTATCCGCACAAGATCCTGACCGGCCGCCGCGACCGCATGGGCAGCCTGCGGCAGCTCGGCGGCATCAGCGGCTTCCCCAGGCGCGACGAGAGCGAGTACGACACTTTCGGCACCGCCCACTCGTCGACCTCGATCTCCGCGGCGCTCGGCATGGCGCTGGCGGCCAAGATCAAGGGCGAGGACCGCCGCACCGTCGCGATCATCGGCGACGGCGCAATGACCGCCGGCATGGCCTTCGAGGCGCTCAACAACGCCGGCGTGGCCGGCGCCAACATGCTGGTGGTGCTGAACGACAACGACATGTCGATCAGCCCGCCGGTCGGCGCGTTGAACAAATACCTGGCCCGGCTGATGAGCGGCAAGTTCTACGACGCGGCCCGTGAGGGCGCCAAGAACGTGCTGAAGAACGCGCCGCCGCTGTTCGAGCTGGCGCGGCGCTTCGAGGAGCATGCCAAGGGCATGGTCGTGCCGGGCACGATCTTCGAGGAGTTCGGCTTCACCTACGTCGGGCCGATCGACGGCCACGACCTCGACGCGCTGATCCCGACGCTGGAGAACCTGCGCGACCGCAAGGGCCCGCAGTTCCTGCACGTCGTCACCAAGAAGGGCTACGGCTACAAGCTGGCCGAGGCCGACCCGGTGGCCTACCACGGGCCGAGCAAGTTCAACCCGGCCGAGGGCATCAAGAAGCCCGCGACGCCGCCCAAGACCACCTTCACGCAGGTGTTCGGCCAGTGGCTGTGCGACATGGCGGCGCAGGACGAACGCCTCGTCGGCATCACGCCGGCGATGCGCGAGGGCTCGGGCATGGTCGAGTTCGAGCAGCGCTTCCCCAAGCGCTACTTCGACGTCGGCATCGCCGAGCAGCATGCCGTGACCTTCGCCGGCGGCCTGGCCTGCGAAGGCATGAAGCCGGTGGTCGCGATCTACTCGACCTTCCTGCAGCGCGGCTACGACCAGCTGATCCACGAC
>CAZTTC010000293.1:0-3553 GCA_964616015.1 uncultured Methylibium sp.
ATGCCAACCGCATTGCCGGCGTGATCGCGGCGCTGAAGGCGTCAGACGCCTGGAATGCGCCCGGCGGTGCCGAGCACAACCTGACCGCGTATGTGGTGAAAGGCTCGCTGCTGCCGCTCGACGACGCCGAGCGCCACTACTCGCTGGACCTGGGCGACGAAGTCGTCGAGGAATACAAGCTCGAGCTGCATTGCAGCGAAGAGCATGTCGACGAGCTGGTCGCGATCATCCGCCGCGAGGCGCGCACCGGCCGGCCCGGTGCGGGCTGGATCTACGTCAATCCCGTCGATCAGGCGGTGCAGGCGGACTGAGCAGGCGCGACGCGCAAGTTGCGCGTCGCGTCGATCGGTGTCGCCTGGACCGGAGTTGCGGATGTTTCGCCACCCGATGCACGGGCCGCTGGCCCTGCCGCTGCTGCTGATCGGGCTGGGCATCGTCGTGGCGATGCTGGGCTTCTGGTGGTGGTTGAGCCACAAGCCGCCGAAAAAGCCCGAGCGGCCGCCGCAGACGTACGCGCAGCGGCTCGAACAGCGCTACCGGGGACAGCGCCAGAAGAAGAAGGAGACCGCGGATGCCAAAGACCCGAGCGATCGAGTTCGCTGAGCGAGGTGCGCCGTTGCGATCGCGGCGGTGGGTGCTGTCCGCGACGGCGCTGGCGTGGGCCGCCGCGTTGTGGATCGTGGCCGTCGACAACCTGGCCTTCTGGCGCACGCTGTGGTCCGTGCGCGACGACTCCTCGCTGCGCGGCGCGCTCGCGCTCGGTGCCCTGGCCCTGCTGCTGTGGACGCTGTTCGCGCTGCTGATCCGGCTGCTGTGCTGGCCGCGCGTGGGCAAGCCCGTCGTCGCGCTGCTGCTGGCGCTGGCGGCGGTGACGGCGAGCTTCATCGACCGCTACGGCATCGTCGTCGACCGGGGCATGCTGCGCAATGTGCTGCAGACCGACTGGCGAGAAGCGGGCGACCTGATGACGGCATCGTTCCTGGCGGACGTGACGCTGCGCGGCCTGCTGCCGGCGGCGCTGGTTCTTGCGCTGCGCGTCGAGTTCGGCCGCTGGCGCCGCGGCGCGGCGACGCTCGGGGCCCACGTGCTGCTGCTCGGCGCCCTCGGTGCCGGCGCTATCGCCGCGTTCTACGCCGACTACGCCGCCGCAGCCCGCAACCACCGCGAGCTGCGTCACCTGCTGACGCCGACCAACGTGTTCAACGGCCTGCATGGCCTGTGGCGCGAACAGCGTGCCGCGCCGACGACGCTCGAGCAAATCGGCACGGACGCGCGGCGCGACCCGGCCCCTGCGGCTGACCGTCCGCTGCGCGTGGTGCTGGTGGTCGGCGAGACCGCACGCGCGGCCAACTTCTCGCTCGGCGGCTACGCGCGTCCGACCAACCAGGCGCTCGACGGCAAGCCGGTCGTGTACTTCGGCAACGTCAGCGCCTGCGGCACCGATACCGCGACCTCGCTGCCCTGCATGTTCTCCGACCTCGGACGCGAACGCTTCTCGGCCGCCGCCGCGGCGCGCCGGGAGAACGTGCTCGACGTGCTGAGGCGCGCCGGCGTCGCGGTGCGCTGGATCGACAACAACTCCGGCTGCAAGGGCGTGTGCGCGCGCATCGAGACGCTGGACCTGTCGTCGGCGCGCGACCCGGCCCTGTGCAAGGGTGGCGAATGTCTCGACGGCGTGCTGCTGCGCGGGCTGGACGACGCGCTGGAACGGCCTGCCGCGGGCGACGGCCTCGTCGTGCTGCACATGAAGGGCAGCCACGGGCCGGCGTACTACCGGCGCTATCCGCCGCAGCTGCGCCGCTGGCAACCCACCTGCGACACGCGCGAGATCCAGCGCTGCAGCAGCGAGGCGCTGCGCAACACCTACGACAACGGCATCGGCTACACGAGCGAGGTGCTGGCGGGCATGATCGACCGGCTCGCAGCCCGGTCAGAGAGCCAGGACAGCGTGCTGCTGTACGTCTCGGACCATGGCGAATCGCTCGGCGAGGGCAACGTCTACCTGCACGGGCTGCCGTGGCTGCTGGCGCCGAGCGAGCAGAAGCAGGTGCCGATGATCGCCTGGCTGTCCGACGGCGCGGCGCGGCGCCTGGGCGTCGGCGCCGCGGACCTGCGGCGAGTGGCCGGCCGTGAGTGGTCGCACGACGACCTGGCGCCGACGCTGCTCGGCCTGTTCGCGGTGCGCAGCTCGCTCTACGCGCCGGCTGGCGACATCTTCGCGAATGCCCGTCCGGCCGCCGGGCCGAGCGCTGCCGCCGCGAGATAGCGGGGGGGGGGGGGAGCGGTGACGGCAAGGGCTCCGCTGCTTTTGCGCGCCAGGACGCGGACCCGAACGCGGGGTCAGTGGTGGCCGCCTGCGTGGCCGCGCCCATGTCCGCCGCCGTGCCCCCCATGCCAGCCGTGGCCGCCGTGGTGCCCGCCGTGCAGCAAGAACCGATAGCCGGGTTCGCCGTAGTAGTGCAGACCTCCTGAGTAGCCCAGGTACGGATACCCCAGGTACGCGACGCCGTAGTACCCCGACACCGGGTAGCGACCCCGCTGGATGCGCGCGGCGAGCGCCGCATCGCCATCGGCGCGCCCTTGCAAGTAGCGAACCACACCGTCGCTCACGCCGGCCTCGCGCAAGGACACGGCGTCCTGCGGCGAAAGCACGAAGGCGACGCCCCGCTGCGCCAGTTGCGCGACCATCGCATCGTCGTCCGGCTGCTGCTTCGACAGCGCGACCAGCTCGTCCAGCCGCACCGGCGGCGGCGTGGGCTGAGCTGGCGGTGCCGAAGCGCAAGCGGTGGCGAGCAACAGCGCGGACATCGACGCACAAACCCGGATCATGCTCATGATTGCCCTCTCGACTTTGTCGTTGCTCCGACATGGGATTGGAGTCGATTTCCTTGGAAGAGTTCATCAAGCCGCCTCCTGGCGCCGGGTTCGACGGCACAGCGGGTCAGATGTCGGCGACAGCCCGTGGCGCCGCGCTTCAGCCGACGGCGATCACCGGTCGCAACGGCAGCGCATGTCGGAGGGATTCCGCGGCGCCGGCGCGTTGAAACCGATAGCTGCTGCCCTCGGGCCCGGCCGGTTCACCGCGACGCGGTGGCCGCCAGCACAAAACCGCCAGCGTGCAAAGGACTCGGGCGCGGCGTCGACGCCGGATGCGCGATGGCTGCTGATCCTGACGATCCATACACCGATGATCAGAGCGGCCATGGGTGCTCCCGCGAAGCGGCGGGCTTACTGGCTGCGCGCCGCCGCCTGGACGACGATGACGCCTCGCGCGGACCGTTCAGTGCTCGTCAGGGGCTTGATGGCGCTGTCGCAGCGCTTGACATTGACGCGCACCAGATCGCCGGCCGCGAGCGACATGCCGCTCGGCACCGGCACGATCCGCGACCAGCGCGAGTGATGCCGGTAGTATTCGACCAGGGCGTACGGTTGCTGCGCAGAAGCAGCCGGCTCGCTGGCGCGGCAATCCGTGGCCCAATGCTGCCGCGAGGGCAGGGCACCGGCACTTTCAACCTTCGACACGGTTCCGCTGCGCCAGCCGGCTTCGTACTCG
>CAZTTC010000294.1:0-3526 GCA_964616015.1 uncultured Methylibium sp.
GCATGGCCGAGATCCAGTTTGCGGCCGGCGCGCGCGAGGTGTTGCCGATCCACGAACTCGCGCGCAGCTATCGCAGCTGGGCCGAGGCCAAGGCGGACATCGAGACCCTGCCGATGAAGGCGCATCTGACCCGGGTCGTGAGCGCGCACGTGATGGGGGGCTGCGGCCTCGCCGGCGACGAGACGATCGGCGTCGTGCGACCCGACGGCCAGCACTGGCAGCTGCAGAACCTGTCGGTGCACGACGGATCTCTTTTCCCCACGAGCATCGGCGCCAACCCGCAGCTGTCGATCTACGGCATCGTCAACCGGCTGGCGAGCGGCCTGGCGCAGCGGCTCTCGGGCCGCACCGTGCAGCTGGCCTGAGGGACGGTCCGCGTCGCATGCTCGCGCGCCTGCAACGCCGTATCGTCTACGCGCTCGGCTTGTCCGCGCTGGCCTGGCTGTTGCTGTGGGGGTGGCAGCGCCAGCCGGTCGTCGCTCTGGCCGGTGCGGCTGCGATCGTGTTGAGCTACACCGTCGTGCTGGCGGTCGAGTTCCTGCTGCTGGCCTGGCAGCACGGCGGCGATCCGGCGCCCCGTGCCCGGCCTCTGCAGATGCTGCGCGCCTGGTTCGGCGAGTGTGTCGTGGCCTGGCAGGTCTTTGGCTGGCGCCAGCCTTTTCGCAGTGCGGCCTGGCCCGACGTGCCGGGTCGCCAGGGGCGGCGCGGCATCGTCTTCGTGCATGGCTACCTGTGCAACCGGGCCTTATGGGCGCCGTGGCTGGAACGCTGCGCCACGCAGCGGCGACCCTGTGTGGCCGTCAACCTCGAACCGGTGTTCTGCGATCTCGACGACTACGTGCCGCAACTCGAGGACGCCGTCACTCGGATGGAACGTGAGACCGGTCTGCCGCCGCTGCTGGTCTGCCACAGCATGGGGGGCCTCGTCGCCCGGGCCTGGCTCGCCGCCGATGCCGGCGCAGCGGCACGGATCCAGCATGTGATCACCATCGGGACGCCGCACCGTGGGACCTGGCTGGCTCGGCTGGGCCGGACCGCGAACGCGCTGCACATGCGCCAGACCAGCGCGTGGCTGCTTGGCCTGGTGGCGCGCGAACCGGCGCTTCACACCGGGCGCTTCACCTGCTTCTACGGTCACGCCGACAACATCGTCTTCCCGCCTTCGGCCGCGACCCTGGCCGGGGCGGACAACCGCCACCTGGAGGCCACGGCCCACGTGGCGATGGCGTTTCACCCCGAGGTGGTCAGCGAGGTCGCCCGTCGACTGGCGATCGGCGAAGCCTCCAGCCCGGCGCCGCGCCCGGACTGACGCGCGACGCGCCAGGCCAGCCAGCCGATGCATGCGGCCAGCGGCAGGTGGTGCAGGGCGTGACCGGTGATGACGCCGCCACTGGCCAGCCATACCGGAACGTCGGCCCAATCGAGCAGCTTGGCAGCGGCAAACCACAGCAGGCCGACCAGCCAGTCGGAGCCTTGCAGGCCGCGGCTGCGCAAGCTCCACACACCCAGCGGCACCAGCAGCATGGGCAGGTACTCGCACCACACCAGCAGTCGCATGTCAGGCTCGCCGCCCAAGGCCTGCGACGCGAAACAGAAGAGGCTCCCCAGCGGGCCGGCCGCTGCAGCCGCCCAGAGCAGCGGGGACGCGACCCAGGGGCGGCCCAGGCGCTCGGCCAGGAACAGCAGCGACAGCACGGCGCAGGCACTGGCCGTCGGCAGCTTGGACAGCACGTAGCCCGTGGCGCTGGGCGACAGGTGATCGACCGCGCTGCAGAGCACGGCGAAGCTCGTGAGCCAGAAGAACAGCTGCCAGGCGCGCGCCAGCGCACCGGCGCGCCGCGCGCCCAGGGCACCTGCGACGGCCGCCAGCATCAGCGGCAGCTGCAGCGCCAGGGTCCAGCCGTTGAGCAAACCGAAGACGAGCCGGGGATCGGTCAGCCGCCGCTCGCGACCCTCGAGCCCGATCGGCCCCCACGCCAGCAAGCCGGCCACCGTGGCGACCAGCATCGACACCAGCAAGGCGAGCGCGCAACGGCGGGACAGCGCAGGAGACATCAGGGGCAAGGCAGCGGAGTGCACTGCGTGCAGTCTCGGCGCTGCATGGGGGGGGCGCATCGTCCATCGGGGGGACCCCCGTTGGGGGTGGCCCCCGGGGCGAGCACGTTGGCTCAGCGGTTCGGTGCGAACTGCCGCTCGCCGCGCAGCAGCCGGCCGGCCTCGAGGACCTCCTGCTGCCGCACCGCGGTGTAGATGGGCGTGAAGTCCGGCGCCGTCGCGTCGAACAGTTGCTGGAAGCTGTCGATCACGAAGTAGATGGCCTGGTAGCTGTCGATCTTGTAGAGGCTGCGCATCAGCCGCTGCAGGTCGAAGCCGACGCGCCGCGGCTCGGGCGAAGCGATCGCATGGCGCAGCTCGCCGGCACTCGACAGGATGCCGGCACCGTAGGCGCGCAAGCCTTGCGGCGTGGCGATCAGACCGAACTCGACCGTGTACCAGTACAGCCGCGCCAGCAGCTCGCAGGCATCGAGCCGGCTGGCCTTCAGGCCACCGGCGCCGTAGGCCTGCATGTAGTCGGCGAACACCGGGTCGAAGAGCAGCGGCACGTGGCCAAACAGATCGTGGAAGACATCGGGCTCGACGACGTAGTCAAACTCCTGCGGCTTGCGCATCCAGTCGGTGACCGGGAACTTGCGCTGCGCCAGCAGCGCGAAGAAGGCCTCCTCGGGGATCAGGCCCGGCACGCCGACGATCTGCCAGCGCGTCGCCTTCATGAGTCGCTCGGAAATGTCGTCGAAGCGCGGGATGCGCTCCGGCGCGCCGAGTTGCGACACCGCGGCGATGAACTCGTCGCAGGCCAGGCCAGGCAGCTGCTGGAGCTGGCGCGCGTACAGGCGTCGGTAGGTGTCGTGGTCGACTTCGGTGTAGCGCGCGAAGTCCTGCTCGCAGGTGTAGTCGCTGCGTGCGCGCGAGTAGTCGCCGCGTGGCGGCCGATCGCCCTGGCCGTAGGTGACGGGGGCGACGCCCTTGTTGAGGCCGTCGTGGAAGTCGAGGTTCATGCCTGGCTCAGAACGCCGCGGCGCATCTGGTCGAGCTCGATCGACTCGAACAGGGCTTTGAAGTTGCCTTCGCCGAAACCCTGGTCGCCCTTGCGCTGGATGAACTCGAAGAAGATCGGTCCGAGTTGGTTCTCGCTGAAGATCTGCAGCAGCAACTCGCCCGCCTTGCCGTCGACCAGGATCTTGCGTCGCTGCAGCGCAGCCACGTCCTCGCCGTGGCCAGGGATGCGCCGGTCGACCAGCTCGTAGTAGGTGTCGATGGTGTCCAGCAGCTTGACGCCGGCGGCGCGCAGGGCATCGACGGTCCTCAGCAGATCGGTTGAACCGAGGGCGATGTGCTGGATGCCTTCGCCGTGGTACTTGTCCAGGTACTCCTGGATCTGGCCCGCCTTCTCGTTGCCTTCTTCGTTGATCGGGATGCGGATCTTGCCGCAGGGGCTGGTCATGGCCTTGCTCTTGACGCCGGTGAC
>CAZTTC010000295.1:0-3501 GCA_964616015.1 uncultured Methylibium sp.
CGCAGGGCGACTGCGGCCTGACCGGCCGCAAGATCATCGTCGACACCTACGGCGGCGCCTGCCCGCACGGCGGCGGCGCCTTCAGCGGCAAGGACCCGAGCAAGGTCGACCGCAGCGCGGCCTACGCGGCGCGCTACGTGGCCAAGAACATCGTCGCCGCGGGTCTTGCGCGGCAGTGCCAGATCCAGGTGGCCTACGCCATCGGCGTGGCGCGGCCGATGAACATCACCGTCTACACCGAGGGCACGGGCGTCATCAGCGACGAGAAGCTCTCCAAGCTGGTGGCCGAGCACTTCGACCTGCGCCCCAAGGGCATCATCCAGATGCTGGATCTGCTGCGCCCGATCTACGAGAAGACCGCGGCGTATGGGCACTTCGGCCGGGAGGAGCCCGAGTTCTCCTGGGAGCGCACCGACAAGGCGGCCGCGCTGCGTGCAGCGGCCGGGCTGTAGGCCCGGCAACCGCGCAGCGGTTCGGCGGCCTTGCGGCGCAGACTCGCTTCGCGCAGCGAAGTGACGGCCCCATAGGGCCGTGTCGCAGCCACCAGCCCCCCGGCGCAGCCGCTGGCCCCAAGCTGCGGCCGTCCAGGCCGCAGCACCCACAACCCCAGCCACAGGGGCGCCACCACCCGGTCGCCCCTGCTGCCGTTCATCCCGCCCAATTCGGCTCCTCCGAGCAGAAAGTCGTATACCTCATGCCTTAGCCTCGTCTGACCATGAGCAACCCGCTGCGCAACGCCACCTTCCGCCAGCTCGCCGCCTTCCACGCGGTGGCGCGGCTGGGCAGCGTGTCCAAGGCGGCCGAGGAGATGCACCTCACGCAGCCGGCGGTGTCGATCCAGCTCGGCATCCTGGAGGACGCGGCCGGCACGCCGCTGCTCAAGCGCAGCGCGCGCGGCGTCAAGCTCACCGAGGCCGGCGAACTGCTGGCCACCTACGCGGCCCGCATCCTGGAGATGTGGCGCGAGGCCGGCGAAGCGATGGCCGCGCACTGCGGCGACATCGCCGGCCTGCTGCGCGTGGGCGCCGTCACGACGGCCGAGTACCTGCTGCCGCCGCTGCTGCTGGAGTTCGTGCGCGAGCACCCGCAGGTCAAGGTCAAGCTGCAGGTCGGCAACCGCGCCGAGACCGTGGCCCGACTGGCCGGCCAGGAGATCGACCTCGCGATCATGGGCCGCCCGCCGGCCGAGCTGAAGACCGTGTCGGCCGCCTTTGCCAAGCACCCCATGGCCTTCGTCGCCGCGCCGACCCATCCGCTGATGTCATCCAGCCGCCTGGGCCTGCCCGCGCTGAACGCGGCCAACCTGCTGGTGCGCGAGCGCGGCTCGGGCACCCGCACGACGCTGGAACAGCTGTTCAAGGACGAGGGCGTGGCGCTGGAAATCGGCGCCGAGATGTCCAGCAACGAGGCCATCAAGCAGATGTGCGCGGCCGGCTTCGGCGTGGCATTCCTGTCGCTGCATGCCTGCGTGCTGGAGCTGGAGACCGGCGTGCTGGGCCTGCTGCCCATGGCCGACCACCCGATCGAGCGCGACTGGCACGTGATGCACCTGGCCGCGCGCCCGGTGCCGGCAGCAGCAGCAGCCTTCGAGCAGTTCTTGCGCGTGCACGGGCAGGCGTGGATCCATTGGCGGCTGGAGCACATGCGGCGCAAGACCGGCGCGGCCGAGGGGCCGGTGAGCGGCGCTGCTGCAGCAGTGCCGCCGCAGCGGGCGAAGAAGGCGCGGAGCGCGGCGTAGCCCCGGGTACCTTCTATTGCTCGACGTGGCGGTCGAACCCGATGCAGCGGCCGGGGCGCTGTCAGCGTTCATCCTGTCGGTTCCGGGCCACCTGTTGGGCGAGGCGGAGCTCTTCTCCCGCAAGCCCAAAGCAGGGGTTTCAAGAGCAGAGCAGGGCGACTAGCATGCGGCCCACGGCAGTGCGCGAGGGGTCGTCGTCCAATCGACGTTCAGCGTCACAAAGCACGTGCTGCGTGCTTCCTCGGCACAACAACTAAGTCATTCGATCTCGGGAGGCGAGTGATCCCAGCGTTCAACTTGTCCGGCGTGCTTCCACCGTACATCGGGCCCTCACCTGCTGCCCCTGCGGGGTTGTCGCCCTACGACACCTCGATGAAGGAGATGGCCGAGGCGCTGGCTACGACGCCTGACCGCGCGGTCATCCTTCGAGGGTTCATTGCTTTACGCACCCAGTTGCGAGCCCTCGGAATCACGAGCGGATACCAGTGGTGCGCCGGGAGCTTCTGTGAAGATATCGAAAGGCTCGAGGGCCGCAGCCCCGGCGACATTGACGTTGTGACGTTTTTCGTCCGACCGGTACATCCGAACGACAACGCAGCCTGGGCAACTTTCGTCGCAGCCAACGTTGGAGTCTTCGACCCTTCGCAAGCCAAGGCTACGTTTCGTTGTGATGCCTACTACGTCGATGCGAACAACCCGCTTCCGCAAGTCATAACTCAGGTGACATATTGGCATGGCCTTCTCGGTCACCGGCGCAGCTCCCACATGTGGAAGGGTATGCTGCGCCTCCCACTCGTCTCGGATGACGCTGATGCGCTCAATCACTTGGCACGGGTTTGGCCATGAAGCGCCTTGAGCTTGAGGCTCTGCACGCCGACCGTGAAGCGGTGCGCACCATGCTTTCTGGACTCGGCGACAGCGATCCAATCGGGCGCCTGTCCTTCGGCTCCCGACTTGCCGAGATCGAGGCTCAGATTCAACAGCTTGCAGCGGCCGAAGAAACGACGGGCAGCGTAGCGTTGCTCTTTTCTGGAACGCCTGTACACGGCTCCCGCTCCATAGCCGCGGACTTCGCAACGACAGTGATTAGGTCGTTCCAAGACTTGATAACCAAGCACGTTGCAGCCGAGGAGTTCGGAACGTTGGGTGCACGAGGTCGTGTGCCAGAGCGCACCCCGTCGACGCTTGCCATCCGCGAGCTGGTCCGTGGTTCGGTAGGTTTCGTGCTTGAGGAGCACTCGCCCAATGCCGAGCTGGCCGAAACCCCTGTCAAGAAGGCAATCGACGACGTGGCCGGACTGATCAGCCGCGCCGCAGCCGAGTCTGATGATGAGTTTGAGGCCAGCGTCGAAACGCTCGATCATCGAATGCTCGTGTCGCTCCGCGACTTTTTCCAAGCTCTGGATGATGGAGGCGCTGCCGTCCGAATCATCGAGGATGCAAGGGACGCCTCATTGGACTCCGAGGCAGTGCACCGTGCACGCATCCGTGTAGACGCCACGGACGTCGAGGACACCGAGAGCGATACCGTGATTGGGGAATTGCTGGGCCTCCTGCCGGACTCTAGGCGCTTCGAGATGAAGCTCCTGGGGACCGGCGAAGTTATCCGGGGCACGGTCGCCGCGAGCCTTGCGACGCATTGGCTGGAACTGATAGAAGGTCCGGAGCAAAAGCTTGTTGGCCAAGTCTGGCGAACAAAGATGAGGATCCGCGAAATACGCGAGCGCAATCGACCCCCACGGAACCTCTATGCGCTCCTGGGG
>CAZTTC010000296.1:0-3490 GCA_964616015.1 uncultured Methylibium sp.
CTCAAGCACACCGGCGAGTACCCCATCATCGGCGTCAACACCTTCCGCAACCCGCTCGGCGACACGGTGCCCGAGGTGCTGGAGCTGGCCCGGTCGACCGACGAGGAGAAGCAGTCGCAGCTGGCGCGGCTGTCCGACTTCCACGCGCGTCACGCCGCCGAGGCGCCTACCGTGCTGGCGCGCCTGCAGCAGGCCGTGATCGAGAACCGCAACGTCTTCGAGGTGCTGATGGAGGCGGTGCGCTGCTGCAGCCTCGGCCAGATCACGACGGCGCTGTTCGAGGTCGGCGGGCAGTACCGGCGCAGCATGTGAGGCGCTGGGGGGCCGGCGCCGATAATCGGCGCATGTCCTCCGCGCAGATCGCGCCCCGCGCCAGCGAGGCGGTGTCGCTGGCCCGCCGGGCTTGGCGTCTGCTGCACCTGGATGCGGCGCGCTCGATCGCGCTGGCCGACCGGGCGCTGGCCGCTGCGCGGGCGCATGGCGACGCGGCCGGCGAGGGCTGGGCCCGGCTGGCGCGCGGCTTTCACCTCCTCTACTTTGCCCGGCCGCGCGATGCGGCTCCGGAGCTGCGCGCCGCGCAGAAGGCCTTCGACTCGGTCGGCGACCGTGCCGGCCACGTGCTGGCCCGCACCGGCCTGGCGCGCGGCCTGTGGCGCGAGGGCCGCTTCGACGAGTCGCTGGACGCCGTGCTGGCCCTGCGCGACGAAGGCCTGCGGGTGCTGCGGCACGACCAGCGCGGCGTGCTCCTGAACACGATCGCCGGCTGCTACTCGGCGCGCAACCAGTCCGAGCAGGCCTTTGCCTACATGTACCAGGCGCTGCGCGACGCGCGGCCGGCCCGCGGCCACGGTTTCGACATCGTGCTGCACTGCAATCTCGCGCACGAGCTGCTGCAGCTCGGCGACTACGACGAGGCACTGCGCCATATCGACGCCGGCCTCGCGCGCAGCGACGAGCGCGGCAACGCGCGCCTCGTCAGCGTGCTGCTGATCAACCGCGTCATCTGCCTGACCGAGCTCGATCGCGCGGCCGAGGCGCTGCCCGATGTCGAGCGCGTGCAGGCCATGCCGACCGGCCCGGGAGGGCGCGGCCGCCTGGCAGCGCACTTCGAGACCCTGGCGATCGCGGCGCTGCGGGCCGGCGACCTGGCCGTCGGGCGCACGCTCGTCGAGCGCGCACGCGCGGCCGAGCGCGAGGACATCCCCGAGGAGCGCATTGAGCTCGCCCTCGCCTCGGCGCTGCTGGCACGCGCCGAGGGCGACCTCGACCGGGCCGTGGCCGACCTCGAGACCGAGCGCCCGGCCCTGGAGCACGGCGACAAGGGCTTGAGCCTGCGCGTGCGCTGCACCGCGCTGCACGCGCTGTCGCAGGCCCTGGAGGCGCGCGGCGATGCTGCGGGCGCGCTGGCGACGCTGCGACAGTGGCAGGGGCTGGCCGCCAAACGCGCCCGGCAAGCCTCGCAGGCGCACGCCCAGGCCGCGGCGCTGCAGACCGAGTTGCTGCTGCTGCAGCGCAAGCTCGACGAGAAGGACGCCCAGCGTCGTGCGACCGAGCGCGCCCACGCCGAGCTCGCCGCGATCAACGACCAGCTGTCGCAGAAGATCGCCGAAGTGCAGGCCCTGCAGGCGGCGCTGCAGCAGCAGGCCACGCGCGACGCCCTGACCGGCCTCTTCAACCGCCGCCATCTCAACGAGGCCCTGCCCGCGCTGTGGGCGGCGGCGCGCCGCGACGGCCGCCCGCTGGCCGTCGCGATCATCGACCTCGACCACTTCAAGCAGGTCAACGACCGGCACGGCCACGACGTCGGCGACCGCCTCCTGGCCGCCTTCGGCCAGCTGCTCGCCACCCGCCTGCGCCGCGGCGACATCGCCTGCCGCTACGGCGGCGAAGAGTTCTGCGTGCTGATGCCGGGGACCGAGGCGCGCGCGGCCCGGCGGAAGCTGGAGGCGCTGCTCAAGCGCTGGCGCGCCGAGGCGCTGCTGCTCGGCGGGGTCGGCGCCGCCGGCACCAGCTTCTCGGCCGGCGTGGCCGATTCGCTCGGTGTCGGCGACTCGGGCCCCTCGCTCCTCAAGCAGGCCGACGAGGCGCTGCTCGACGCCAAGCGCGAGGGGCGCTGCCGCGTGCGCCTAGCCCGGGCCACGGCCGAGGCCGCGGCCTGAGCAGCGCCTGACGAGTCAGGCCAGGATGGCGCGCCTCACGGCGGCCAGGGGCGCATCGTCGCGCAGACCCCCGGCGTCGACCCCGAGGCGTCGCCACAGCGCGTCCAGGTCCACGGCTTCGGCGCGCGGGCCCAGGCGCAGGTGCAGGTCGGTCAGGGTCGTCTGCCCGATCGCGGCGTCGCCGACGGCCAGGATGCGGGCCACGGGCCAGGCGCTGTGGTAGCCGCCACCCGCCGCCAACACCCCTCGCAGCGCATGCTGCAGGCCGACGCGACCTTCGCTGCGCTCGCGGATGCGCACATCGGCCAGCAGGCAGAACATCGCACCGCCCCAGTAGGTGCGACCCCAGGTCGGCGTGTGGTCGAGCCCGCGGTCACCGGCCTGCGGCTGACCCTGCGGCATGGCGCGGCGCCAGTCGCGCCAGACCTCGTCGGCGCGCAGCAGCCCGGCCTGGGCACGTGCCACGCCTTCGACGTAGGTGGCAATGCCCTCGTGCAGCCAGTTCTGCGATCGGGGCACGCGCGGGACCGCGAGGTGGATCAACTCGTGGACCATGATCCAGTCGGCCAGCAGCTGCGCCGGCGTGCTGTCGCGGCCGAGTCGCACGCGCACCAGCAGACCGGTGTCGCCGTGGCTCGCGTGCCCCGAGCGCACGCCGCTGCCGTCGACAGGCACGACGAGGATCTCCGCGGCACCGACGGGAAAGCGCCCGAAGTACGCCGCCACCGCCGCCGCCGAGCGCTCGACCCAGCGCCGCGCCTCGGCACGCAATCCCGCGCCGAAGCCGGGGGCGAACTGCAACTCGAGCCGCGCCCCCGGCAGGTCCAGCACCTCGATGACAGGCTCCGACTCGGTCGCGCCCGCGACGAGCGCCGTCACCCACAAGGCACCACCCGCGACACACCAGCGACGTCGATCCACGTTCATCGGGGCTCCGTTCGACGACCGCGCGCCACGGCGGCTGCGATCGCTGACTTGCAGTCGTGCGGCACGCGACGCGTCTTACAGCCGACCGCGAACGCGCCCGCCGAGCTGGTCGACGCGCTTGTGCGACGCACCAACTCACCTCGCACCGCCCCGGCGCATCGCGGCCCCTCGGCAAGACTTGGACAGACCCGGGCAACCCCTAGTGCGTGTCTCATTCTGAGCCAGGCCGCAAGAGGTCCCAGAGAGTGGTCAGGGTCTGTCCTAGGTATCAGCACGGGAACCGCAGGACTACAAAAGCGTCGGGGAGCGCTACGGAGCAAACCCAAAGCTGTACCCATCCATTCCTACCACGGAGACGACGATGAAAGTTTCTAAGCATTCGGGTTGGCGCCTGATGCGCCCCC
>CAZTTC010000297.1:0-3483 GCA_964616015.1 uncultured Methylibium sp.
CGGGTGTTGGGCGCTTTCCCTCAAAGTGCTCGAACACGACCAGCCGCTCGCAGACCCCCATCTGCGACAACGCTGACGCGCTGACCGCGCGCTTCGCCTTGCGCCGGCGCCGCATCAATCCTCCGCTCCGCCGGCGCTGACCTCGAACGCCTGGCTGGTCTGGCGCGCCACAGCTGGGTCGACGCCGACATGCGGCAGCGCCTTTGCCGCGGCCGCCATCGGCACCGGCGCCGCAGCCGCCATGCCGAGATGCCAATGCTGCGCCAGCAGGCCTTCATGGGCCAGGAACCGCAACCGGTTGACCCGCTTGGGCCCCTTGTTGAATCGCATCAGGTCGTCGAACAGCCGTGGGTTGTCGTCGCGCGACAACTCGAAGAGCAGCCTGACGCTCTGATCTTGCTTCGTGTCGACGGCACTCATGCCCTGCCCCCTTCCGCCGCCAGAACGCCTGCGCCCTGCGTTGCCGCGGCCACATAGTTGGAGCCTGCGATCTGGTACCCGCGCACGTTCGCGAACATCGGCTCCTTGACCTCCAGCACCTCGTGCGATGCGAACGCCTGCTTGACCGCCTTGCGGAACAGGAACGCACCGCCGCCGACCAGGATCACGTTGCGCACGTCGTAGGCGGGCCCGATGCGCCGCATCATGGCCGCGACGGCCTGGCGGGCGATGCTCTCGACCATCGGTCTCATGCGCGAGAGCTGATAGGCCTTCTGGTACACGGTCAACGCCTTGCCGGTTCTCAGCGCATGGTCGATGCTGTCCAGGCCGGTGTAGGTGGAGCCGATCTCCACGCTCACGTCGTCCGCGATGAGGTTCAGGATGTCGGCCACGCCGCGGTCGACCGAATGGCTGCGCTTGTGCGACAGCTTCATGCCACGCGCCACCAGCCAGTCGAAGGTGCGCGAGCCGGGGTCGATGACCACGCTTTGCTCGTCCTGCATCGCGAGCACGCGGTCGTGCTGATCCGCATAGTCGATCAGCGCGCCGTGCGGCTGCGCCATGGCCAGCGCCTTGCGCACGTGGACCGTCTTGCCACCGCCCACGTCGTGCCGGCCGGTCATCAGCTTTTCGAGCGCGGCCTTGTCGGCGGCGAAGGTCGCTACGGGCAGGCCGACCACGAGCAGGTCGATGTGTTCGACCTTCATCGAGCGCATGGCGCCGCGGGCCAGTGCCAGGTACTCCGGCGTGTCGATGTAGCGGTGGTGGATCTGCGTGGCGCGGAATCCGTCGCCCGCGAGGGCCACGTCTGGGCCGACCTCGTAGAAGACGCCCTTGATCGGGATCGCGAAGGTCCGACGGCGCTCCGCGCCCAGCGATGCCGACGGGTCACGCGTGCTGAGGCAGGCCAGTGAAGGGAAGCTGGCGCAGCGGATGTCGGCGGGCGTCCCGCCCGTCGTGAACTTGGTGTAGCCGAAGCCGACATCGATGGCTCGGACGATCGCATTCATGGAGTTGCTCCTACAGGACCTTTGAAGACCGCCCAGCATCGGGCGGCCGATGGCTGGCTCCCACGCGGAAGACCGTCGAAGCTGCCGCGCTATCGCGATCAGGTCGCTCGCGGCGACGACTACGGTGGAACGCAGCCCTCGCTGCACACCCACCTCACCGCCGCCGCAACGGCGCTTCCGCAAGTCGCTCCACGGTCGCACCCGTCTCGGCCTCGTCAAGTGCCGCAGTCGCGCCAATGCCCCGCCAGACCGTTCTTTCCCGGTCCGGCGGAGGCAGAGGTAGGAAGAACGCTTGTCAACCCCCCTCGCGCGCGGAGCTGACCTCGATCACGGCGCGCTTATCGGCACATTTCGAGCTTGAGGTCCGCGTCGCGCTGGCACATGATTGCGGTGCGTCAAGCCGGTAGCTTCCACACCGGGCGCAGTGCACAGTCGCCGCGTCGAAGGAAGCCCCATCAGTCCGGTGACCTCGGTCGCCGAGGGCCAAGAGCCCCGGATCCGCGCGGACTCGATCCGCCAAGTTCACCCACCAGCCGCCATGGCCCCCGAGGCCGTGGATTGCGGCGTGCCTACGGGCACCCGCCTCCTTTCCCCTGACGTTCCAGCATCACGCGCCGCGGCCGCCTCGAGCGACTGCGACCCACGGCACACCGGCTCGACCGGTACCCGTGGGACCTGCGTGAACGGATCGCCCACCGCGTTGGCTGCGGTGGTGCCTTTCGGTCCGGTTGAAACGTCCGCGTGCGGCCCCTCGATGGGCCGTCGTACGGGTGACGCCCGCACACCATGCCGCGCCCGCCCTCGGCCCTGCCGAGCTGGCGTCGCGGTCCGCCCTGAGCGGACAGCCACGCGTGTACGCACCGTGTGCAAGGCGATCACTTTTACGAAGGCCTGGACGGTGCTGCCGTCCGAACCCGAGGCAACCACGCGTGGGGACGCGCAACCGACTTGATGCCTGGCCCGGCACCTGTCGGTTTCTCAGCGGGCCACCCCTTTCGATTCACCGGCACCCGGAGGTCGCCATGTCCCAAACCGATCCGCTCACCGTCGATCTCGACACCCTGCCGCTGCAGCCGCAGCGGTGCATGCACGTGCTGGCGCTGATCCTGCGCCGGCACAACTGGCAGCACGCCGTCAAGGCCAAGAACATCGGCCATCGCACCGCGCAGTCGCGTGGCCGGCTCTGCGTGTGGGTGTTCCGATTCCTGCACCACAACCCGGTCAAGGCCTTCAAGCTCGACCCGCGCTCGTTCAGCGGTCGCCATGCCGACTTCGTGCTGGCGCACTGGTGCGCCGAAGCGAAGGCCGGCCGCCTCGCACCGGGCACGATCCCGACCTACTACTCGCACCTGAAGACCTTCACCCGCTGGATCGGCAAGCCCAAGCTGCTCAAGCCCATCCGGGCCTACTTCGACGACCCCGCGCTGTACCGGCGCAGCGGCATCACGACGGACGACAAGTCGTGGCGCGCCCTGGGCATCGATGTCGCGTCGGTGATCCGCGACGTCGAGGACTACGACGTGCACGCGGCGGCGAGCCTCTGGCTGATGCTCGCCTTCGGGCTGCGGTTCAAGGAGAGCCTGATGCTGCGTCCGCACGTCGACGTGGCGACCTCGCGCCAGGCCAAAGGCGATTCAGGCTCGGATGGGGAGAACGGGAGCGGAGCGGTCCAGTACCTCGACACCCATCGCGGCACGAAAGGCGGGCGGCAGCGCTACGTGCCGATCGACGATGCCTTGTGCCGCCACGCCATCACCTACGCCTGCCATGTCGCCAAGGGCACGCAGGGCAGCGTCGGCGACCCGAACCTGACGCTGGTCCAGGCGCTGCGCCGGTTGCGCTACGTGATGGAGCGCTTCGGCATCACGAAGCGCGATCTGCGCGTGGTTCCGCATGGCCTGCGGCACCAGTTCGCGGCCAGCCGCTACACCGAGCTGACCGGCTCGCTGCCCCCGGTTGCCGGCGGCCAGGGCGTCGCGGCGGACGCCGACAGCGCCGCGCGGCAACACGTGTCCGCCCTGCTCGGCCATGG
>CAZTTC010000298.1:0-3467 GCA_964616015.1 uncultured Methylibium sp.
CGCCTGCGGCTGGCCGGCGAACAGCTCGCGCACGCTGCAGCCGGCCACCGCGCCGTCCGCGATGCCGAGCATGCGCTCGAAGCGGCGGTTGCAGCGCACCAGCATGTTGCCGCGCAGGTAAGCGATGCCGGCAGTGGAGCTCTCGAGGATGCTGGACAGCTCGCGCAGCAGTTCCTCGCTGCGCGAGCGGTGGCGTTCCTGCTCGGTGACGTCGAGGGTCACGACCGACGGCGCGCTGCCCTCGCGCGGCTCGATGCGCGTCTGCAGCCAGCGCGTGCCCAGCTGCGGATGGCGCACCGCGTAGCGCGCCTGCGCGGCCTCGCCGGCGCGCAGCGCGGCCTGCAGGCGGTCGAAGGCCGGCAGCGAGTCGGCCAGGATCTGCTCGCGCGCCACGTCGTGCACCGCGACCTCGACGCCGGCCGCATCGACCAGCGCGCCCAGCCGCGCCTCGGCCAGGTCCAGCGCCTGCTCGGCGCTCAGGTCCTCGACCACGGCGATGTAGCGCGGCTCGGCACCGCCGCCGGCGTCGGTGCAGCGCACGCGCGCGCGCAGGTGGCGCGCCGCGCCACGGGGTGCGGCCATCCAGCCGCGCCGCTCGAGCGCATCGCCGCGCGGCTGCAGGGCCGCCAGGCTGCCCGGACCCTGCCAGCCCAGCAGCTCGCGCAGCGCCGACGGTGCCTCGCCCAGCAGCACCGGCACGCGCCCGACCAGGGCCTCGAACACCGCGTTGCTGCGCAACACCAGGCCGGCGCCGTCGAAGGCCAGCATGCCGACGGGGCTGAGCTCGAACCACTGGTCCAGTTCGCGCAGCGAGCGCTCGGCGCGGGCGCGCGCCGCGTGCTCGCCGGTGCAGTCCTGCATCACCGTCAGGCGCAGCAGGCGACCGTCGGGCGCGACCGCGTTGCGGCGCGCGCCGCGGTACCAGCGCTCGCGGCCCTGGCCATCGATCAGGCGGCGCTCCACCAGCGCCGGCAGCTCGGTGGTCTCGTGGTCGTGGGCCAGCTGCTCGCGCGTGGCCTCCCACAGGTCCAGGTCCTCGTTGGGCACCAGCGCCAGCGGGTCCAGGCCCAGCAGCTCGGCGCGCGGCAGCCCGATGTAGTCGACGAAGGCCTCGTTGACGTCGACGATCCGGTAGGACTCGTCCTGCAGCACCGCCGGGAAGGGTGACCGCCAGTACAGGCGCTGTAGCTCGCCCAGCGGCTGGCCGCGCACCGACGGCCGCGGGTCGGCCGCGTAGGCCGGCAGCGGCAGCTTGAGCACCCAGCGCTGGTTGCTGAGCGGGCTCAGGCTCAGGCCGGGCAGCGGCGCCAGGTCGGCGTCGGCGCGTCCGTCGAGCACCGCGTAGACCCACTCCAGCAGCTCGTCGTCGAGCCGCGGCAGCAGCGTGGCCAGCGGCAGCGCGGGATCGCAGTGCCAGTGCGACAGTGCCGCGGTGTTGGCATAGCGCACCCGCGACTCCGGGTCCAGCACGACCAGCGCATCGCTCAGCGCGTCGAGGAAGTCGTGCCACAGGGCCACGGGATCGCCCGCGCTGTCGTTCGACATGGGGCTGGCGGCGAGCGTGGCGGTGAGCAAGGGCGGATTCTCCGGCGGCATCTCGCTGTCTTGATGGGCTCGAGTTTAGGGGCCGGCGTGCGATCCGTCACGCGCCGGGCGGCCCCGCCGTGCGCGTCGCGCAGGCGCCCCGCACCGCCCGCTCAGCGAGAAAAGCACGGTCGCGCCGCCGCTTATCCCGCTCAAGTTCGCGGGCCGCCCCGGAAGAATCGTGCGTCAAGGATCCCACCCCTTTGCCCACCCCATGGCCGACCCAGGCGCCCAAGACCGCAACCTGCCCGCCTCGCCCCGCAAGCTGCAGAAAGCTCGCGAGGACGGCCAGCTGCCGCGCTCGCGCGACCTCGGCCACTTCGGCGCGGTGGCGGCCGGCATCGCGCTGCTGGCGGTGATGGCGCCGTCGGCGCTGGGCTGGCTGACCGCGCTGCTGCAGCGCGGCCTGCGCTTCGATGCCCAGACGCTGTCGACGACCGCCAGCATGGCCGAGCGCCTGGGCGGCTTCGGCGGCCAGTTCCTGTGGGCGGTGCTGCCGGTCGGCGCGGTGACGGTGCTGGTCGCGATGGCGACCGGCTTCGCGATCGGTGGCTGGAACTTCACGACCAAGCCGCTGATGCCCAACTTCGGCAAGCTCAACCCGCTCACCGGCCTGCCCAAGCTGCTGTCGGCCGACCGCCTGATCGACACCCTGCGCAGCTGCCTGCTGGCGCTGGTGCTGGGCGGCGTCGGTGCCTTCTACCTGGCACGGCAGATGCCGGCCTTCGCCGCGATGCTGAGCCTGCCGCTGCCGGCAGCGATCGCCCAGGCCGGCAGCGACGTGATGGCCGGCCTGCTGCTGCTGGCGCTGACGCTGGCCGGCTTTGCCGTCGTCGACGTGCCGCTGCAGCGCTTGCAGCATGCCAAGCGCCTGAAGATGAGCCACCAGGAAGTCAAGCAGGAGCACAAGGAGCAGGAAGGCAACGTCGAGGTCAAGTCCAAGGTCAAGGCACGCATGCGCGAGATGGCCAACCGCCGCATGCTCGCCGCGGTGCCCAAGGCCGACCTGGTCGTGATGAACCCGACCCACTACGCCGTCGCGCTGAAGTACGACGAGGCCCGCGGCGGCGCACCGCGCGTCGTCGCCAAGGGCGCCGACCTGATGGCGATGCGCATCCGCGACACCGCCCGGGCCGCCGAGGTGCCGGTGCTGCAGGCCGCGGTGCTGGCCCGCGCGCTGTACGCCCACGCCGAGCTCGACCGCGAGGTGCCGGTCGCGCTGTACGGCGCCGTCGCCCAGGTGCTGGCCTATGTCTACCAACTGCGCGCCGCGCTCGCCGGCCAGGTGCCGATGCCGGGCGCGCTGCCCGAGCTGCCGGTGCCGGCCGAGCTCGATCCCCACCACCCGCCCCACGCCGCCGGAGCCGCCGCATGAACCCCTTGCTTGGTCAACTGCAACGCTGGCTCGGCCCCAACGCCCGCGCCATTCGCAGCCTCGCGGTGCCGATGCTGGTGCTGATGGTGCTGGCGATGATGGTGCTGCCGCTGCCGCCGCTGCTGCTGGACCTGCTGTTCACCTTCAACATCGCGCTGGCGCTGATGGTGATGATGGTCGGCGCCTACATGGTGCGGCCGCTGGACTTCTCGGCCTTCCCCGCGGTGATCCTGCTGACCACGCTGCTGCGCCTGTCGCTCAACGTGGCCTCGTCGCGGGTGGTGCTGCTGGAAGGCCACACCGGCCCCGGCGCGGCCGGCGCGGTGATCGAGAGCTTCGGCCACTTCCTGATCGGCGGCAACTTCGCGGTCGGCATCATCGTCTTCGCGATCCTGGTGGTCATCAACTTCATCGTCGTCACCAAGGGCGCCGAGCGCATCGCCGAGGTCGGCGCGCGCTTCACGCTGGACGCGATGCCCGGCAAGCAGATGGCGATCGACGCCGACCT
>CAZTTC010000299.1:0-3458 GCA_964616015.1 uncultured Methylibium sp.
ATCGTCGGCCTGCAACCGGTGCTGACGGCCTTGTGGGTCAGCGCGACCGGCGCGGCCGCCGATCGGGTGCGCTCGCGCCAGTGGCTGGGCCTGGCGCTGGGCTTCGTCGGCCTGCTCCTCGTCGTGGGCCCGCGCCTGGGCAGCGGCGAGGTCACGCCACTCAACCTGGGGCTCGCGTGTTTCGCGCTGGTCTCGATGACCGTCGGCACGCTCTACCAGAAGCGCTACGTGCAGCCGTGCGACGTGCGGACCGCGAGCGTGGTGCAGCTGCTGGCGGCCCTGGTCGTGACGCTGCCGCTGGCCCTGCTCGAGACCGAGAGCATGCGCTGGCATGCCGAGCTGGTCGGTGCCATGGCGTGGTCGGTGCTCGCGCTGACGCTCGGCGGCGGCTCCCTGCTCTACCTGCTGATCCAGCGCGGCGCGGCCACGGCGGTGACCAGCCTGCTGTACCTGGTGCCGCCGAGCACGGCGGTGATGGCGTGGCTGCTGTTCGACGAGTCGCTGGCCCTGCACGTGCTGCTGGGTCTGGGACTGACGGCCGTGGGCGTCGCGCTGGTCCTGCGCACGCCGCGGGTCGCAGCGCCGCTGCAGTCTTGATCGGCGCGGGTTGCTCCATCTGTTTCACAAGGTGTCACCGCGCCGAGGCAGGCTTGCGAAGGCGTGCTGTCGGCGCATGCGGCAGGGCCTCGCCGCGCGCCGGTCACATGGGGGAATACGCATAGAATCGCCCTGCGCGCTTGACACCCCGCAGGCTCACCGCTGTAATCGATCCGCATCCGAAGCGGCATCCGCAGCGCGTTCCACCGGGCCTTGTCCCGCACCTTCCACCATCGCCAGAGACACCTTACCGAGGGGGTACTTTCGTGAACAAGACCGAACTGATCGAACACATCGCCAAGCAGGCCGACATCTCCAAGGCCGCTGCAACTCGCGCGCTCGAAGCGCTGATCGGCGGTGTGCGCACGACGCTCAAGAAAGGTGGCAGCGTGTCGCTGGTCGGGTTCGGTACCTTCGCAGTCAGCAAGCGCGCGGCCCGCAGCGGTCGCAACCCGCGCACCGGCGCCACCATCAAAATCAAGGCGGCCAAGGTGCCCAAGTTCCGTCCCGGCAAGGCGCTCAAGGACGCGCTGAACTGAAGCCCACGACGGGTGCTTAGCTCAGTTGGCAGAGCGGCGCCCTTACAAGGCGTAGGTCGGGGGTTCGAACCCCTCAGCACCCACCAGCGAAGACCGCTGCAGCCCGATCGAGCCACGCGGCCGCTTCGCTAGAATCCAGCGGTGCCGTGCCATGCAGAAGGCTGCATGACGGGCGCCGGCTCCGCGCAAGAAGGCGAACCTCGGTTCGCCTTCGTCGCATCTGGCCCGTGCACTCTGCCACCGAGGTCCCCCGATGTTCGAGTTCGTCCGTTCCCACACCCGGCTCTTCCAGTTCATCCTGGTGCTGCTGATCTTCCCGGCCTTCGTGTTCTTCGGCATCGAGGGCTACAGCAGCTTCAACGCCGCGAACGTCTCGGTCGCCAAGGTCGCCGGCCGCTCGATCACGCAGGCCGAATGGGATGCCGCGCATCGCAGGCAGGTCGAGCAGTTGCGTGCCCAGTCGCCCAATCTCGATCTCAAGCTCGTCGACACGCCGGCGATGAAGCAGCAGACGCTGGAGAACCTGGTCCGCGAACGCGTGATGCTCGTCGCGTCCGACAAGCTGCACCTCACCGCCAGTGATGAACGCGCCGCGCGCTGGTTGCTCGACGCGCCGCAGTTCCAGTCCTTGCGCAATCCGGACGGCAGCCTCAACCGGGCGCTGATCGACCAGCGTCTGGCGGCGCTGGGGATGAGCGGCGCGCAGTTCGACCAGGACCTGCGGCTGGAGCTCGCGCGCCGACAGGTCGAGACCGGCATCGGCGGCAGCGCCGTGGCGCCGGTGGGCGTGACGGAGGCGGCCCTCAACGCGCTGCTGCAGCGGCGCGAGGTGCGGGTGGCGCGCTTCGAAACCAAGAACTTCGTCGACAAGGTCAAGCCGACCGAGGCCGACATCGAGGCCTACTACAACGCGCCCAAGCGCACCGGCGAGTTCGACACGCCGGAGCGGGCGTCGATCGAGTACCTCGTGCTCGACATGGATGCGATCAAGGCGGGCATCAGCGTCAGCGACGAGGACCTGCGCAAGTACTACGCCGAGAACGCCAGCCGCTACACCACGCCCGAAGAGCGCCGCGCGAGCCACATCGTGGTCAAGCTCGCGCCGGGTGCTCCGGCGGCCGAGCGCGACAAGGCCCGCACCAAGGCCGAAGGCCTGCTGGCCGAGGCGAAGAAGGATCCGGGCCGGTTCGCCGACCTGGCGAGGAAGAACTCCGACGACCCGAGTGCGGCCCAGGGAGGCGACATCGGCGTGTTCTTTGCTCGCGGTGCGATCGACAAGGCCGTCGAGGACGTGGCCTTCTCGCTGAAGGTCGGCGAGGTCGGCGGCGTCGCCCAGAGCGAGTCGGGCTTCCATGTGATCCAGTTGACCGCGGTGCGCGGCGGCGAGAAGAAGCCCTTCGAGGCGGCCAAGGACGAGATCGCGAACGAGATCCGGCAGCAACTCGCACAGCGCCGGTTCGCCGAGGCGGCCGAGACCTTCAGCAACCTCGTCTACGAGCAGTCCGACAGCCTGCAGCCGGCCGCCGATCGCCTGAAGCTCAGTGTGCGCACTGCCAAGGCCGTCACGCGCACGCCGGCCCAGGATGCCAGCGGCCCGCTGGCGAACCCCAAGTTCCTGAGCGCGCTGTTCGGCGCCGAGGTGCTGCGCGACAAGCGCAACACCGAGGCGGTGGACCTCGGCGGCAATCGGCTTGCCGCCGGCCGCATCGTCGAGTACGCCCCGGCGCGCAAGCTGCCGCTTGCCGAGGTCAAGGAGCTGGTGCGGCAGCGTGTCATCGCCGACCAGGCCGCGGCGCTCGCGCGCAAGGAAGGCGAGGCCAGTCTCGCTGCCTGGCGCGGCGGCGCGGCGGCGGAGGGACTCGAGCCGGCCATGACGGTGTCGCGAGGCCTGACGCAGACGCTGCCACCCGAGCTGATCGACGCGGTGATGAAGGCGCCCGCATCGCCGCTGCCGGCCTGGACCGGCGTGGACTTCGGTGTGCAGGGCTATGCGGTCGTGCGGATCGACAAGCTGCTGCCGCGCGATCCGGCGGTTGGCGACCTGCAAGGCCTGCAGTCGCAGTACGCGCAGGTCTGGGGCGCGGCCGAGGCTGAGGCTTACTACGCTGCGTTGAAGGAACGCTACAAGGTGCAGATCACCGGCGTCGCGAAGGAGTCCGATCCCGCCGGAGGCAGCACGTCGCGCTGAGTCGGTCCGCTATACTTTCGCCCTTCGGCGGTGGCTGTAGCTCAGTTGGTAGAGTCCAGGATTGTGATTCCTGTTGTCGTGGGTTCGAGTCCCATCAGCCACCCCAACCCATGATGCAAAGGGCCCCGTTCGGG
>CAZTTC010000300.1:0-3435 GCA_964616015.1 uncultured Methylibium sp.
TGGACCGCGACCACCGCGGGCGCTTCCGCTCGCTGTCCAAGCTGCAGCTGCGCGGCCGCCAGGAGCCGGTGCAGGTCTACCGTCTCGAGGCCCGGCGCTTCGGCGAGACCGTCGCAACGCTGTTCGAGGGCTCGGTGCCGACCGCCGTCCCCGACGGGCTGCGCCTGACCTGGCTGGACCTGAACCGCGTGTTCGCCGGCACCGATCTGCCGGCCGTGCTGGGCCGCAGCCCGCAGGCCACCTACTGCGTCGACGACACGCGGGTGTCACGCTCGCATGCCCGCGTCGAGTGGCACGGCGGCACCTTCCAGGTCAGCGACCTCAGCTACAACGGCACCTACGTTCGCTTTGCGGGGCGCAGCGAGGTCATCGCACTGCGCCGCGGCAGCTGCACGTTGCACGGCAGCGGCGTGATCTGCCTCGGCGCCTCGCCGACCGATCCGACGGCCCCGACGGTCAACTTCGAGGTCCTGAGCTTCCAGGACACCGTGCCGCGCGGCGGCGCCTGAGCGCCGCCGGCTCAGACGCCCAGGCGTTGCGCCAGCGCCAGCAGGTCGGAGCCTTGCCAGCAAGGCACGGCGGGGTCGTGCACCGCGTCACCGCGTCGCACCCAGGCGGCCTGCATGCCCGCATCGAGCGCACCGCGCACGTCCAGCGCGAGGTCGTCCCCGATGTGCAGCACTTCGTGGGGTGCGCAAGCCAGCCGGGTGCAGGCCGCATCGAAGATGCGCCGGTCGGGCTTGCCGACGCCGATCTCGCGGGCGCCCAGGCTGCCGCAGAACCAGTCCGACAGGCCAATGCGGTCGAGGTCGGCATTGCCGTTGCTGAGCGCCAGCACCGGCCAACGCGCCGCCAGGCGCTGCAGGGCCGGCAGCGCATCGGCGTAGAGCTCGACGCGCTGCCGCTCGGCGAAGAAGACGTCGAAGGCCGGCCCGGCCAGCGCCGGATCCTCGTCGGCCGCGGCGAGGACCCGGCGGATGCTTTCGAGCCGCAGCGCGCCGAGGTCATGCGCCCGGTCGGGTCGCTCGCGGGCGAGGGCTTCGCGCGCCGCGCGCATTGCCGCGGCATCGAAGCGCTGCACCACACGCGGCGCACGCACGGCCAGCCAGGCGTGCAGCGCGGCCTCGGCCCGCTCGATGGTCGGCCAGATCGGCCACAGCGTGTCGTCGAGGTCCAGCGTCAAGGCGCGGATGCGGTCGGGGTACAGGTTCACGGGACGGATCGAAGGGGCGCGGACTCCTGTGCGCAGTGTCGGCGAAGTGGCCTCGCCGCACCGCCGCCCTGCGGCTAAAGTAGTCGCGCCCTCCGCCACCGGTGCCCGACGCTGCATGAAGCCGGCCCCCCTGCCCGCCGACGAGACCGATCGACTGCGCCTGCTGCACGAGTTGCGGCTGTTCGAGACCGTCGTCGATCCCGCTTTCGCCGCGATCGCGCGGCTGGTCTGCCTGCACAGCGGCTGGCCGGCGGGCGGCATCAGCATCGTCGACGCCGACCAGCAGCGCTTCCTTGCCGCGGTCGGCCTCGATCCGGCGATCGCGACGCCGCGCGACCTGGCCTTCTGCAGCCACACCTTGAACGCCGATGACGCCTTCGAGGTCGCCGACACCCACCACGACAGCCGCTTTCGCGACCACCCGATGGTGGTGGCATCGCCCTTCCTGCGCGCCTACGTGGGCCAGCCGGTGCGCGTGGAGGGCCACTGCGTCGGCAGCGTCTTCGTCATCGACCTGCAGCCGCATCGGCTCGACGACGCGACCCGCGGGGCGCTGCGCGACCTGGGCCTGCTGGCCGGCTCGCTGCTGACGGCGCGCCTGCACGCGCACCGCGCACGCCTGCTCGAGGAGCGCGTCAGCGGCGCCAGCCGCGCCGGCAGCGACTGGCTCTGGGAAAGCGACATCGACGGCTACCTCACCTGGGTCTCGGACAGCGTCGAGGCGCACACCGGCGAGTCCGCCGCGGCCGAGATCGGTCGACTGGGCCGGCAGCAGAACCAGCCGCCGGACGAAGAGCACCGACTGTCCTACGAGGGCTACCTGCGCGCACGCGCCGAGCGCCGACCTTTCAAAGACGCCGTGGCGCGGCGCCACACGCCGCGCGGCGCGCTGCTCGTCTCGATGAGCGGGCTGCCGATGTTCGACGCCACCGGCGCCTTCCGGGGCTACCGCGGCGCCGCGCGCGACGTCACCGCCGAGCTGACCCAGCGCAGCGCCGCCGACCGCACACAGCGCCTGCTGCGTGAGGCCATCGAGCGGGTCGCTGCCGGCGTGATGGTCAGCGCCGAGGACGGACGCATCCTGATGAGCAACGCCGAGTGGCGCACCTCGATCGGGCGCCACGTGCCGACGCTGCCCGAGCGCTGGCCGGACCTGGTGCAGGCCCTGGTCGACGCGGGGGCCTATCCGGATGCGCGCGGCCGCGAGGCCGAGTTCATCGCCTGGCGACTCGCGCTGCCGACGCTGCAGGGCCAGCAGCACGAGCTGCGCTTCGGCGACGAGCACATGCTGGTCGCCGACCAGCGTCTGCCCGATGGCAGCGTCATCCACCTGTCGATCGATATCACGCCGCGCCGCCGCGCCGAGCTGGCGCTGGCCGAGCAGGAGTCGCGCCTGAGCGCCGTGCTGCGCGCCCTGCCCGACCTGTGGTTCGTGCTGGACCGAGACGGCCGCTACCTGGAGTGCAGCGACGACGAGCACCCGGCGCTGCTGCGCCCGTTTGCCGAGATGCGCGGCCGGCCGTTCGCCGAGCCGCTGCCCAGCGGCATCGACGCCGCGCGGGTCGCCCGCGCCGAGGACACCATCCGCCGTGCGCTGGCCAGCGGTGAGGTCCAGCGCTACGAATACGCGCTGGTCACGCGCGACGGCCAGCGCCGGCAGTTCGAGGCCCGCATCGCCCCGATGTCCGGCGAGCGCGTGCTCTACCTGACGCGCGACGTCACCGAGCGCCACCACGCGGCGCGTCGTCTGGCCCTGAGCGAGACGCTGTATCGCTCGGTGGCCGACTCCATCAGCGACGGCCTGCTGGTGGTGGCCCCCGATGGCGGCATCGTGACCGCCAATCCCTCGGCCTGTGCGCTGCTCGGTGCCCGCGCGCAATCGCTGGGCGGCCAGAGGCTCAGCCGCATCGGCTACCGCCTGTGCTTCGAGGACGGCACGCCGGTGCCGATGCCCGAGCATCCGGTCGCCACGGTACTCAAGACCGGCCGCAGCGCCCTCGACCGCGTGCACCGTCTGCGCCGCCCCGACGGCAGCGAGCGGCTGCTGCGCCTGAGCGCGCTGCCGCTGCGCCTGCAGCCGGGCGATGCGCAGGTTTCGTGCGTGGTCACCTTCCGCGACATCACCGCGCAGCGCAGCGCCGAGGCGGCGCTCGCCCAGGCCGAGGCACGCTGGCGCTTCGCCCTCGAGGGCGCCGGCGACGGCGTCTGGGACTACGACGAGG
>CAZTTC010000301.1:0-3391 GCA_964616015.1 uncultured Methylibium sp.
ATCCCACTGACCGGTGATGTCCAGGAAGCCCACCACCTTGGCCGGATTGGTCATGCCGGCGACGATGAGGCCCAGGCCGAACAGCAAGCCGGCCAGCAAGGACGTGAAGATCAGCATGGCGACGCTCCTCAGAAACCGAACACGTGGCGCACCGCGAACACGGTCGCGAAACCCGCGGCCATGAACGTCGTCGTGGCGACGAGCGAGCGCGGCGACAGCCGCGACAGACCGCAAATGCCGTGGCCACTGGTGCATCCCGAGCCATAACGGCTACCGGCCCCGACCAGCAGGCCGGCCACGACGAGCGTGCCGAAACCCGCGTCGATTTGCGCCTTCGGCAGCGCGGCGAACAGCAGGTAGACGAACGGTGCGCCGATCAGGCCGGCCACGAAGGCGACGCGCCAAGCCGCATCGCCCCAGGCGGGTCGCAGCAGGCCCCCGACGATGCCGCTGATGCCAGCGATCCTGCCGTTCAGCAGCACGAAGGCCGCCGCAGCCAGTCCGATCAGCAGGCCGCCGGCGAGCGCGGACCACGGCGTGTAGGCATTCCAGTCGATGTTCACGGCTCATTCCTCGGGACAATAGAGGCGGTAGAGCACCGCCAGGATCTCGAGCATCGCGGGATCCGCGACGCTGTAGAAGATGTGCTTGCCTTGTCGCCGCGTGCTGACCACGCCCTCGGCGCGCAGGACGCCGAGTTGTTGCGACAGCGTCGGCTGGCGGATGGCCAGTTGCTCCTCCAACTCGCCGACGCAGCGCTCGCCCTGCGACAGTTGACACAGCAGCAGCAGTCGGTCCTCGTTCGCCAGCAGCTTGAGCGCCCCGACGGCGCGCGCAGCGGCACCACGCAGCGCGCCGGGGTCGATGGCAGCGGCAGTGGACTTCATGAAACGCTCCAGAATTGGACTTGATATCAATATATAAACAAATATACTATAAATCAACAGATCGTCTGAATCCCTGGAACAAGGCCCGCCCATGAGCAAGCGAACCGCGACCCGCGCCTTCTACGATCCCCTGACCGGCACGGTCACCTACGTGGTGTGGGATACGGCGACGCGACGCGCTGCGGTGATCGACCCCCTGCTGGATTTCGAGTTCAAGGCGGGCCGCACCAGCACCGGCTCGGCCGATGCGGTGCTGGCCTGCCTGGCTGAACAGCAGTTGCAGGTGGACTGGATCCTCGAGACCCATGCCCACGCGGACCACCTGTCCGCGGCCCGCTATCTGCAGGGGCGCGTCGGCGGTCGCATCGCCATCGGCGAGAACATCCGCGCGGTGCAGGCTGTCTTCAAGAAGATCTACAACCTCGAGCGCAGCTTCCTGCCCGACGGCAGCCAGTTCGACCACCTGTTTCGCGACGGCGAGACGTTCCGGATTGGCGAGGTGGAAGCCACTGCCTTGCTCGTTCCGGGCCACACCCCGGCCGACATGGCCTACCTCGTCGACGGCCAGGTGTTCGTGGGCGACACGCTGTTCATGCCCGACGTGGGCAGCGCCCGAGCCGACTTTCCAGGCGGTGACGCACACCAGCTCTACCGCTCCATGCGCCGCCTGCTCGATCTGCCGCCGGACACCGTGATGTACGTCTGCCACGACTATCCGCCGCCGAACCGCCCGCCGCGCTGGGAGACGACGGTCGCCGATCAACGAGCCCGCAACATCCACGTCCACGATGGCATCGGCGAGACCGAGTTCGTGGCCATGCGCACCGCACGGGACGCGCAACTCGAGGTGCCCGCGCTGATCCTGCCCTCGCTGCAAGTCAACGTGCGTGCCGGACAGCTCCCGCCGGCGGAAAGCGACGGCATCAGTTATCTGAAGATCCCGCTCAACGTGCTGGCGACGAAGCACTCGCGCGGTCCGAACCCGCGCTGACCGGCGGGCGCCCGTCGTTCGGCAGGGTCGTTCCGCGTTCGCTGCAGTCCGGTTCGGCGAGCGCGCTACCATGAGCCCATGCCCTCTCGTGCCGTACTTGCCGTCCGCAAAAAGCTGAGTCAGGCGTTGCCGTCGTTCATGCTCGGCGGCAGTGCCGTGGCCGAGCAGGACGCGGCCACCAGCGATGCCGAGGCAGCATCTTTTGCCGCGCTGACGCACAAGCTGTCCTACCTCGACGCGGCCGACATCAAGCGCGTGCGCGAGGCCTACAAGTTTGCCGATGAGGCCCATCTGGGCCAGTTCCGCTCCAGCGGCGAGCCCTACATCACGCACCCGATCGCGGTCGCCGGGCTGTGCGCCGACTGGAAGCTCGACGTGCAGGCCATCATGGCCGCGCTGATGCACGACGCGATGGAGGACTGCGGCATCGGCAAGGCCGAGCTGATCGAGCGCTTCGGCGCCCCGACGGCCGACCTGGTCGACGGCCTGACCAAGCTCGACAAGCTGCAGTTCAGCACCCGCGAGGAGTCGCAGGCCGAGAGCTTTCGCAAGATGCTGCTGGCGATGGCGCGCGACGTGCGGGTGATCCTCATCAAGCTCGCCGACCGCCTGCACAACATGCGCACGATGGACGCGGTGCTGCCCGTCAAGCGCAGCCGCATCGCGCGCGAGACCATCGAGATCTACGCCCCCATCGCCCACCGGCTGGGCCTGAACGAGACCTACCGCGAGCTGCAGGAGCTGTCGTTCCAGCATCTCAAGCCCTGGCGCCACGCGGCACTGAGCAAGGCGCTGACGCGGGCGCGCGGCACGCGGCGCGACATCGTCGAGCGCGTGCAGCGCGACGTCGAGAAGTCCTTCAAGGAGGCCAAGCTGCCGGTGCAGATCTCGGGCCGCGAGAAGACGCTGTACTCGATCTATCACAAGATGGACGACAAGCACCTGAGCTTCGCGCAGGTGAGCGACATCTTCGGCTTTCGCATCGTCGTGCGCACGCTGCCCGAGTGCTACCTCGCGCTGGGCGTGCTGCACCAGCTGTACAAGCCGGTGCCGGGACGCTTCAAGGACTACATCGCGATCCCCAAGGCCAACGGCTACCAGTCACTGCACACCACGCTGGTGAGCCCGCTGGGCACGTCGGTCGAGTTCCAGATCCGCACCGAGCCCATGCACCTGGTGGCCGAGAAGGGCATCGCCGCGCACTGGCTCTACAAGGCCCACGGCAGCACCGACGCCCAGCACCTGGGGGCACTGTGGCTGCAGTCGCTGCTGGACATCCAGGACGAGACGCGCGACTCGGCCGAGTTCCTCGAGCACGTGAAGATCGACCTCTTCCCCGACTCGGTCTACGTGTTCACGCCGCAGAGCAAGATCCTCGCGCTCCCCAAGGGCGCGACGCCGGTCGACTTTGCCTACGCGATCCACAGCGACGTCGGCGACCACTGCATCGGTGCCAAGATCAACGGCGAGCCGGCGCCGCTGCGCACGCCGCTGGGCAGCGGCGACACGGTCG
>CAZTTC010000302.1:0-3384 GCA_964616015.1 uncultured Methylibium sp.
TGGCCGGCTGGGTCGACAAGTACCCGATCATCAGCATCGAGGACGGCATGGCCGAAGGCGACTGGGCCGGCTGGGCCCACCTGACCGAGGTGCTGGGCAAGAAGGTGCAGCTGGTCGGCGACGACCTGTTCGTCACCAACACCAAGATCCTGCAGGAAGGCATCGACAAGGGCATCGCCAACTCGATCCTGATCAAGATCAACCAGATCGGCACGCTGACCGAGACCTTCGCCGCGATCGAGATGGCCAAGCGCGCGGGCTACACCGCCGTCATCAGCCACCGCTCGGGCGAGACCGAGGACTCCACCATCGCCGACATCGCCGTGGGCACCAACGCCGGCCAGATCAAGACCGGCTCGCTGTCGCGCAGCGACCGCATCGCCAAGTACAACCAGCTGCTGCGCATCGAGGAAGACCTGGGCGACGTCGCCGTCTACCCGGGCCGCGGCGCCTTCTACAACCTGCGCTGACGCGCGCTCGGAGCGGGCCGTGCCGCGCTTCCTCAGCCTCGCGCTGGTCGGCCTGCTGGCCCTGGTCCACGCGGAGCTGTGGTTCGGCAAGAGCGGCATGGGCCGCGTCGTCGCGCTGCAGTCCCAGGTCGACGAGCAGCGCCGCAGGAACGACGATGCGCGCGCGCGCAATGACCGCTTGATGGCCGAGGTGCGCGACCTGAAGGAAGGCCTCGAGATGGTCGAGGAGAAGGCACGCTTCGAGCTCGGCATGGTCAAGGCCGACGAGATCTTCGTGCGCATCGCGCCGCGGCGCTGAGCCCGCTTCTCCTGCGCCCCTCTGCGTCTCCTTTCGCCGCTTGCGGCGGCGACCCGACCCTCGTCCATGCTCGCTCCGCTGATCGCCTTCCTGGAGTCGCCGGCGTTCTCGATCGGCGCCGCCACGGCCAGCCGGGCCGAACTGCTGGGCGCCCTGCTCGGCGTGTGGATGGTGTTGTGCAACCTGCGCGTCAATCCGCTGGCCTGGCCGCTGGCCATCGTCAGCTCGGCGCTCTACGGCCTGGTGTTCTGGAACGCGCGCCTGTATGGCGATGCCTCGCTGCAGGCGCTGTTCATCGCGGTCGCCTTCTGGGGCTGGTGGCAGTGGCTGCGCGGCACGCAGGACGACGGCCACGCGCTCGCCGTGCGCTACCTGTCGGGCCGCGGGCGCGGCGTGGCGCTGGCGGCCTTTGCGCTGCTGTGGCCGGCCACCGGCCTGCTGCTCGCCCACGGCACCGACACCGACGTGCCCTGGTGGGATGCCTTCCCCACCGCGGGCAGCGTCGTCGCGACGCTGCTGCTGGCGCGCAAGCACGTCGAGAACTGGATCGCGTGGATCGTCGTCAACGCCGTCGCGATCGCGCTGTTCGCCTACAAGGCACTGTGGCTGACGGTGGGCCTGTACGCGCTGTTCCTGCTGCTGGCGCTGGCCGGCTGGCGCGCCTGGCACCGCCTGGCGGGGGTGGGGGCACAGAAGGGGGCGCGCACATGATCGTCGCCATCCTCGGCGCCGAAAGCACCGGCAAGACCACACTGGCGCAGCAATTGACGCAGCGCCTGCAGGCGCGCGGCCTGCGTACCGCCGTCGTCGCCGAATACCTGCGCGAGTTCTGTGACCGCGCCGGCCGCACGCCGCGCCCCGACGAGCAGGCCGGCATCGCCGACGAGCAGTGGCGCCGCATCGAGGCCGCGCAGCGCGCCGCCGACGTCGTGATCGCCGACACCACGCCGCTGATGACCGCCGTCTACAGCGACTACGTCTTCGGCGACACCGGCCTGTACGACGCCGCGCTGGCCCGCCAGCGGCGGTGCACGCACACCCTGCTGACCGGCCTGGACCTGCCCTGGCAGCCCGACGGCCTGCAGCGCGACGGCCCGCAGGTGCGCGGCCCGATCGATGCGCTGATCCGCGGCGCGCTGCAGCACGCTGCGCTGCCCTTTGCGGTGATCTACGGCGAAGGCGAGGCACGCACCGATGCCGCCCTGGCCGCCATGGGCCTGGGCGCGGGCGACGCCTCACCCGCGGACACGCCGGTGATGCGCCTGCGCAGCCGCTGCCGAGAGTGCCTGGTCCCCGACTGCGAGCACCTGGCCGGCCTGCTGCCCCGCGCCGCGCAAGGGCAGGCCTGAGCCTGGACGCCCCGATGAACGACGAGACCTCCGCGCCCCCGCGCCGCCCCATCCGCAGCTTCGTGCTGCGCGCCGGCCGCATGGGCCCGGGCCAGACCCGCGCGCTGGCCGATCTGGGCCCGCGCTTCCTGGTTCCGTACGCGCCGCAGCCGGCCGACTGGGGCGCCGTGTTCGGCCGCCACGCGCCGCGCGTGCTGGAGATCGGCTTCGGCATGGGCGATGCCACGGCGCACATCGCAGCGGCTCGCCCCGACACCGACTTCATCGGCTGCGAGGTGCACGCGCCGGGCGTGGGCGCCCTGCTCAAGCGCATCGGCGAGCAGGGTCTGACCAATCTGCGCATCGTCCAGCACGACGCCGTCGAGGTGCTGGACCGCATGATCGAGCCCGGCTCGCTGGCCGGCATCCACGTCTTCTTTCCCGACCCCTGGCACAAGAAGAAGCACCACAAGCGCCGCCTGATCCAGCCGCCCTTCGTCGCGCGCCTGGCCACGCGGCTGGCGGCCGGCGGCACTTTGCATTGCGCCACCGACTGGCAACCCTATGCCGAGCAGATGCTGGCGGTGCTGGGCGCCGAGCCGCTGCTCGCCAACACCGCCGATGGCTATGCGCCCAAGCCCGGTGACCGTCCGCTGACGAAGTTCGAGAACCGCGGCCTGCGGCTCGGTCACCGGGTGTGGGACCTGGTGTTCGTGCGCCGCTGAGACCCGGGACTTCAGGACCGCGGCGCGATCGCCTGGTACGACGCCCGCCGCGCCGCGTGGTCGTGGCGTGGTCGTGGATTGCGCCGGCGCGGGGTCGAGGTCATCAGTACGGACTGAAACACACTCAGCCGAGACCTTGATCCTGATGGCGGCTACGCTTGCTCTCGAGCGGTGCATGGGCGACAACCCGCGCCTGCGAGCCACGCGTGGGACCCACACCGCCTGAACGGTCCTGCCCGCCCAGCCTGAACGCACGCCTCGGCCCCAACAAGGAGAACCCGCATGCCCGCCAAGAACACGATCTGCCTCTGGTACGACGGCAGTGCGCTGGACGCCGCCACGTTCTATGCCCAGACCTTCCCGGACAGCGCGGTCGGCGCCATCCACCGCGCGCCCGGCGACTACCCGTCCGGCAAGGCGGGTGATGTGCTGACGGTGGAGTTCACCGTGATGGGCATCCCCTGCATCGGCCTGAACGGCGGCCCGGCGTTCCAGCACGACGAAGCCTTCTCGTTCCAGGTGGCCACCGACGACCAGGCCGAGACCGACCGCCTGTGGAACGC
>CAZTTC010000303.1:0-736 GCA_964616015.1 uncultured Methylibium sp.
CGCTCGCTCGTCCAAGGCCGCAGCCTGGTTGGACGCGCGGTACTTCGAGTCACCACTGTCGGTGATCGACCGCGTTGTTCGAGCCCCTCGCGGGCGAGCCGTGGTGAGCAGAAGTCCGGAGCGCAGCGACCGGGCCGCTCAGTCCAAATGTCTGGCGTTCCAGGCCCTTTGCTTTGGTTACTTTCATTTGGGCCCGCAAATGAAAGTGACTCGCCCGCCGGGGCGAGACCCGGCGCAGCCTCCCGCGGCCAGCGGGCCATCAGCACCAGCCCACGCCAGGGCTTCGACAAGCTCAGCCCGAACGGGTTGTGGGGCTCAGCCCGAACGGAGGTGGGGCTCAGCCCGCACCGGGCTCACGTCAGCGATGCTTGAACTGCGGCTTGCGCTTGTTCAAGAACGCATCCATCCCTTCCTTCTGATCCTCGGTCGCGAAGAGGGAGTGGAACAGCCGCCGCTCGAACCAGACCCCTTCCGCGAGCGGCGACTCGTAGGCCCGGTTCACGCACTCCTTGGCCGCCAGCAGGCTGGGCAGCGACTGGCTGCAGATCGCGTCGGCCGCGGCCTGGGTTTCGGCCAGCAGCCGATCGGCCGGCACCACGCGCGCGACGAGGCCGCTGCGCTCGGCTTCGGCGGCGTCCATCATGCGGCCGGTCAACACCAGGTCCATGGCCTTGGCCTTGCCCACCGCACGCGGCAGGCGCTGCGTGCCGCCGGCGCCCGGGATGATGCCGAGCTT
>CAZTTC010000303.1:746-3350 GCA_964616015.1 uncultured Methylibium sp.
AGCTTGATCTCGGGCTGGCCGAAGCGCGCGTTGTCGGCAGCGATGACGAGGTCGCACATCATCACCAGCTCGCAGCCGCCACCGAGCGCGAAGCCGGCCACCGCCGCGATGACCGGCTTGCGCACCTTGCGGATCTGTTCCCAGTTGCGCGTGATGTAGTCGCTCTTGTAGACGTCCATGTAGCCGTAGCCGGCCATCGCGCCGATGTCGGCGCCGGCCGCGAAGGCCTTCTCGCTGCCGGTGATGACGATGCAGCCCACGCTCTCGTCGGCGTCGAAGGCCTCGAGGGCCTGCCCCAGCTCGTCCATCAGCTGGTCGTTCAGCGCGTTCAGCGCCTTCGGCCGGTTCAGCGTGATCCACGCGGTCTTCAGCGCGGCGTCGCCGCGCAGCTCGGTCAGCAGGTTTTCGTAGGCAGGGTTCATCGCGGTCCTCATGGCTTTCAAAAGACTGTACCCGGCGCGATACAGGGCCCGCGAAGTGTGCGAAAAGTCGCAGGAATTCAGTTACATTTCGACGCGGCAATCCTGGAGGCTTCCCCGGACGTCGATGAGCAAGCCCGGCTCCCGCAACTCTCGCGCCGAACAGATCGCGCGCGCCTATCGCAAGACCGACAGCGGTCTTCGAGAGATCGCCAGCCGCGCTCACCGCCTTGGTCACTGGATGCGCTTCGCGCTGATCATGGTCAACGGCCGGCGCACCGAATCCGAGCTGTCCTCGCTGATCGGTCACTCGGGCCCCGACACGCTGCGCGAGCTGGTGGAGCTCGGCCTGATCGAGCCGGTGCCGGCCACCGACTCCTCCCCGACGACGGTGCAGGGCGATGTCGAGCCGGTGCTGTTCGTGCCGCTGGAGCTGGCCCGGGCCCGCGGCCTGGTGTGGATCGCCGAGGAGTTCGGCCACAAGGGCGCTCCGCTGACGCGCCGCGTGACACGGGCCGAGACCCTGGCCGAGCTGCATCACGCGCTGGCGCTCACCGAGCGCTACCTGCGCCGCGTGCAGGGCTCGCAGCGCGCCCACCAGTTCCAGCGCGAGGTCGGGCTGCGTCCGATGCATTGAGGACACGCGGTCAGCAACGGCCTCTGGCGAAGCGTGTTTTTTTGCGTTCGGGACGGTCTGCGGCCGTCGTCAGGCACGCCGGCTCACATAGCTTGCGCTAGGCTTACGACATAGAAAAATGACGTTGGGACATGAGCACAACCTACCGCAAGACCGAGCTGGGTCAGGCCGAGATCGCCACGCGCGCCATGAAACTGGTGCCGCGCCTGCGCCAGGCCTTGATCCTGGTCGACGGCAAGCGCAATGACGACGAGCTGCGCAAGCTGATCCCGGCGCCGGCCGACGAGGCCTTGCAGGCGCTGCTCGAGCAGGGCTTCATCGAGATGAGTGCCGTCACGGCCGTGCACGTGCCGCTGCCGGCGACGCCCGTCGCGCCGGCCGTGGCCGCCGTGGTGCTGACACCCGACGAGGTGCGCCGGCGCGCCGTGCGCTGGCTGAGCAGCGCGCTCGGCCCCTACGCCGACCCGCTGAACATCCGCATCGAGAAGGTCAAGACCGATGACGACATGCGCAAGGCGCTGGCGCTGGCGGCCAACTTCGTCGCGCAGCAGCTGGGCTCGGGCAAGGTGGCCGAGTTCGAGCAGCACCTCGGCCTGCCGCCGGGCAGCACCACGGGCGGCTGAGCCTCAGCGCGGCGGCTCGGCCTGCTGGGGCAGCCGCTCGATCATCAGGTCGATGTACTGCTCCGGGCCCTGCCGGATCACGATGCGCACCGGCAGGTACTGCAGGCTGGGCGCGAACCAGGTCTCGATGCTGAGCGCGCTCGCGTCGCCCTGGCGCTGCGGCCGCAGGTGCCAGGTCGGCAGGCGACCGAAGGGCGTCGCGAGCTCCTCTTCGCCGACCACGTCGTAGACCCAGACGTCGACGCGCCGCGCCAGCGCGAGCGGCACCTCGATGCGCGCGCCGGGCTGCAGCTTGTGGGCCCCGATGCCGAACAGGTAGCTCAGCTGCACGAACTGGCTGGCCGTGTCCTGCACTGCCGGCAGGCCCGGGACGCGCTGGCCGCTGGCCAGCGTCACGCCGTCGGCATCGAAGCCCAGCGCGACCCGGCGCGGGCGACCGAAGGCGATCTGCGTCTCCTCGTCGTAGCGGCGCGGCGCCAGGCCCTGCGGCGTCAGCTCGCCGTCGCTGCTCATGCGACGCTGCATCAGCGGCGCCGCCGACGGGCCGACGATCACGTCGAGGTGCACCTGGTAGCGCGCGCCGTCGCGCAGCCACTCGACCCGGGCGCTGCCGTGGACCTCGCCGCGCACGTAGCCGCCGAGCGAGTAGCTCAGGCGCGTCGAGGCCGGCCATTCGAAGGCCGGCGCACTGGCCGCGGGCGCCGCCGTGACGGGCGTCGTTTCGGCCTCGCTCGGGGCAGTGCGTTCGGACGACGATGCCGCGGCGGCCGGTGGCAACTCGGCCACGGTCGGCAGCGCCGGCTCGCCGACCGGCGGCGGCGGCGGCGGCGGTGCCTCGCTGGCCACCGCCTCGACCGGCGTCTCGGGCGCCGAGGCCGCTTCGGCGGGCGGGCGGGCGGCGGCGCGACGCCGCGGCGGAGCGCCC
>CAZTTC010000304.1:0-3342 GCA_964616015.1 uncultured Methylibium sp.
TACCTGACGCGCCACGAGATCCGCTCCGGCGACCTGCTGCTCAAGCAGGGCGACATGGACCGCACGCTGTACTTCCTGGGCCAGGGCACGCTGCAGGTCTACGCGACCGGCGGGGCGCCGGGCGCCAACAAGATCGCGATCCTGCGCGCCGGCGGCATGTGCGGCGAGCCGGGGCTGTTTGCCGACGGCGAGCGCACCGCCAACGTCGAGGCGATGACGCCCTGCGTCGTGTGGGCCTTGCGGCTGCCGCGCTTCGAGGAGCTGTGCGCCCGCGCACCGGTGATCGCGCTGGAGGTGCTGCGCGCGGCCGGCACGGTGATGGCGCTGCGCATGCGCGCCAACATCTCGCGCCAGCTGCCGATCACCTGAGGCAGGGCACGCCGGGGCTCAATGCCCCGCGAAGCTCACCAGCGAGAACAGCGCCAGGCCGGCCTCGCGCACGCGCGCGGAGCCGCCCAGTTCCGGCAGATCCACGATCACCGCGGCCTCGATGACCGTCGCGCCGAGCCGCTCGAGCAGGCGCTTGCCGGCCAGCAGGGTGCCGCCGGTGGCGACCAGGTCGTCGATCAGCAGGACGCGCGAACCGGGCCGCACCGCGTCGGTGTGGATCTCGACGGTGGCCGAGCCGTACTCGAGCTCGTAGCGCTCTGCGACGGTGTCGAAGGGCAGCTTGCCCTGCTTGCGGATCGGCACGAAGCCGATGCCCAGCTCGTAGGCCAGCACCGAGCCGATGATGAAGCCGCGCGCGTCCAGCCCTGCTACGGCGTCGGCCTCGAGGCCGAAGTAGCGGTGCACGAACTGGTCGATCAGCACGCGGAACACCCGCGGGTTCTGCAACAGCGGCGTGATGTCGCGGAACTGCACGCCGGGCGTCGGCCAGTCGGGCACGGTGCGGATGGTGTCGCGGATCAGCGCGCGGTCGTCGTCCATGAGGCAGTCTCCCGGAGGCCGTGATGTCAGGGCGGGGGCAGTCGCGCCAGCAGCTCGACGCTGCCGTCGGCGCGGGCGCCCAGCACCAGGCCTTCGCCCGAGGCCGTGCCGCCGCCGGCCAGAGCGCTCAAGGTGAACTGGTGGCTGACCCAGACCTCGAAGCGGCCCGGCTCGACGCGCGCCAGGGCCGCGCGCAGGGCCGCGCGCAGGGTCGCCAGCGGGCCGGCCTCGTCGGGGACGGCCCGCGGCGAGCCGAGCGGCGCCCAGGGCTCGGCCTGGCCGAAGGCCAGCCGCGCCGTGTCGAGGCAGCGGCACCAGGGGCTGGAGCGGACCGCGGCGGGCGTCAGGCGCTGCTCGCGGAACCAGGCGCCGAGGCGGCGCGCCTGCTCGCGGCCGGTGTCGTCGAGATTGCGCTGGGTGCCGCACTCGCCGAGCTTGAAGCCCGGCGGGTCGTAGGTGCCCGGCGCGTTGGCGTGGCGGAACGCGGCCACGACGCCGCCGCGACGCAGACGCTCCGCGACCGCTGCATCGGCCCGCGCGGCCGCCGGCGGCAGGACGGCCAGCCCGGCCAGGATCAGTTCGCGTCGTCCGGTCATCGTGTCAACCTCTCAGCAATCGGGCCTCGGCGCGCGCGAGCGCGTCGGACCGGCCGGACAGTACCAGCGTATCGCCGGCCGCGAGGAACAGCGCGTCGGACGGCCGCAGCACGGCGCCGCCGGCGCGGCGCAGCGACACGACCTGCACGCCGAAGGCGTCGAGCCCCTGGTGTCCCAGCGTCTGGCCCAGGCAGGCGCTGCTCTCGGACAGCGTGAGGGTCTGCAGCCGTGCCTGCTTGAGTTCCTCGACCGTGTCGTCGTCGGCGCCGTGGAAGTAGCCGCGCAGCAGGCCGTAGCGCGCATCGCGCTGGTCCTGCACCACGCGGATCACGCGCCGCATCGGCACGCCGACCAGCGCCAGCACGTGCGAGGCCATCATCAGCGAGCCCTCGATGGCCTCGGGCACGACCTCGGTGGCACCGGCGGCCTGCAGCTGCTCAAGGTCGCTGTCGTCGATGGTGCGGACGATGACCGGCACGGTGGGCGCGTGCTCGCGCACCAGGCGCAGGATCTTCAGCGCCGAGGCGGTGTCGTGGTAGCTGACCACCACGGCGGTGGCGCGCGCCAGGCCCGCGGCCATCAGACTCTGCAGGCGCGCGGCGTCGCCGAAGACGACGCTCTGGCCGGCCGCAGCGGTCTGGCGCACCCGGTCGGGGTCGAGGTCCAGCGCCATGTAGGGAATCTGCTCGGCCGACAGCAGCTGCGCGAGGTTCTGCCCGCTGCGGCCGTAGCCGCAGATGATGACGTGCGCGTCGGCGTGGATGGCCCGCTTGGCGATCGTCGTCAGCGCCACCGACTGCAGCAACCAGTCGCTCGCGGCCAGGCGCATGACGATGCGGTTGCTGTACAGGATCAGCAGCGGCGTCGCCAGCATCGACAGCACCATCGAGGCCAGCACCGGATTGGTCAGCTGGGGCGGCAGCACGCGGTTCTGCTCGGCCAGCGCCAGCAGCACGAAGCCGAACTCGCCGGCCTGCGCCAGGTAGATGCCGGTGCGCAGGGCCACGCCGGCCGGCGCGCCGAACAGCCGCGCCAGCGCCGTCACCAGGCCGAACTTGAACAGCACCGGCAGCACCGTCAGTGCGGCGACCAGCGCCCATTGGTCCCACACCGCGCGCCAGTCGAGCTTCATGCCGACGGTGATGAAGAACAGGCCGAGCAGGACGTCGTGGAAGGGCCGGATGTCGGTCTCGACCTGGTGCTTGAACTCGGTCTCGGCGATCAGCATGCCGGCGATGAAGGCGCCGAGCGCCAGCGACAGGCCGGCGTGCTCGGTCAGCCAGGCCAGGCCCAGCGTGACGAGCAGCAGGTTCAGCACGAACAGCTCCTCGCTGCGCGCGCGCGCCACCTGGGTCAGCCACCAGCGCATCACGCGCTGACCGCCCACCAGCAGCACGGTGAGCAGGACGATGGCCTTGAGGGACGCGATCAGCAGCGCGCGCGTCAGGCTCTCGGGCGACTCGGCGAGCGCCGGCACCAGCACCAGCAGCGGCACCACCGCCAGATCCTGGAACAGCAGCACGCCCATCACGCGCTTGCCGTGCGGCGTCTCGAGCTCGAGGCGCTCGGCCATCAGCTTGACGACGATGGCCGTGCTGCTCATCGCCAGCGCGGCGCCGAGCGCCAGCGCCCCCTGCCAGCCCAGGCCCCAGGAGCGACCGGCCATCGCCAGACCCCAGGCCAGCAGCGCGTTGCCGGCCAGCGCGGCCAGCATCGTCAGCGCCACCTGCGACAGGCCGAGGCCGAACACCAGCGTGCGCATGCTGCGCAGCTTGGGCAGGTTGAACTCGAGCCCGATGACGAACATCAGGAAGAC
>CAZTTC010000305.1:0-3299 GCA_964616015.1 uncultured Methylibium sp.
CTTCCTGTCGGTGCACAAGAACGGCCAGGTCGCGATCGTCGAGACGCGCGGCAACAAGGATTGCCACGTGATCCTGCGCGGCGGCAAGACACCGAACTACGATGCGGTCAGCGTCGGCGCGGCCTGCGCCGAACTGTCCAAGGCCGGCCTGCCGGCCACGCTGATGGTCGATTGCTCGCATGCCAACAGCAGCAAGCAGCACCAGAAGCAGTTGGACGTGGCCCGCGACATCGCCGGCCAGATCGCCGCAGGTGGCCGCCAGGTCTTCGGCGTGATGGTGGAGAGCCATCTCCAGGCGGGCGCCCAGAAGTTCAGCGCCGGCAAGGACGACCCGACCCAGCTCGTCTACGGGCAGAGCATCACCGACGCCTGCATCGGCTGGGACGACTCGCTGGAAGTGCTGGACGTCCTGGCTGCGGCCGTGACGGCGCGTCGCGGCTGAGCCTCGGGAATGTCACCAGCAATAAAGTGAGCATCTGCTATCGCAGGTAAGCAAGCCAAGTGATCGGGTAACGCCGGCAAGGCCCGGCAAGCGTGCTGGTCCCGGGTGGTTTTGGCGGCTGCAATGGAGCTTCCTGCAACCGATCCGAAAGGACAGACGATGACTCGCACCTGCAGCATGCAAGCCCAGGCCCGACGCATCCTCGGCGTCACGGTGGCTGGCGCGGCGGGCCTCGCGGCGCCCGCCCAGGCTCAGACGAGCCGGCCGGCGGCCCCGCCGGCCGATGCCACGGCGCAGGCCGCCTTCAAGCGCGCGGATGCCAAGGGAGACGGCCGCTTGAGCCCGGCCGAAGTCGCGGTCCTTCCCGCCATTGCGGCGCGCTTCGACGCGCTCGATGCCGACAAGGACGGCGCCCTCAGCAGCGCCGAGTTGATGATCGGCGACCAGGCGCCGGCCAGGTAGGACAGCGGCGCGGCGTCAGCCCGACGCTTCGAGCTTCGGGCTGCGCCAGTAGACGTCGTCGCCACCCAGACCATCGAGGTTGGCGCGGTTCAGGACCCGCGCCAGCACGAAGAGCAGGTCGCTCAGGCGATTCAGGTACTGGCGCGGTGCCTCGCGCACCGCGCCGCCTTGCGCATTGGCCAGCGCCACCACGGCCCGCTCGGCACGACGCGCGACGGTGCGTCCGACATGCGCCAGCGCCGCGCTGCGGGTCCCTGCCGGCAGGATGAACTCCTTGAGCCGCGGCAGCTGCGCGTTGTGCGCCGCCAGGGCCGCGTCGAGCGCGGCCACCGCCTCGTCCTTCAGCAGCGCATAGCCCGGGATCGACAACTCGCCGCCGAGGTTGAAGAGCTCGTGCTGGATCGCCACCAGCAGCGCCCGCACGGCGTCCGGCAGCGGCTCGCACAACAGCAGGCCGAGCGTCGAGTTCAGCTCGTCGACGTCGCCCATGGCCTGCACGCGCAGGTGATCCTTCGGGATGCGGCTGCCGTCGCCCAGTCCGGTGGTCCCGTCGTCGCCGGTGCGGGTGGCGATCTGCGTCAGTCGGTTGGCCATGCGTTCATCGTAGCAGCGGCTTGCGCGTTGCCCGGTAGGTAGCCAACTATCACCCGCCGCGCGAAGGCTGGTGCAATACTGAATCGCAGGCCCGGCAACGACATGGGCCGCGACAAGAAACAGGAGACAAGACATGAAGCTCATCCCCATCCTCGGGGATGCCGTGACGTTCGCAGACTGCGACGACGCGCCGGCATCCGTTCCGAAGCTCCCGCTGCCCCTGGCCCGCCGCGAGTTCCTCAAAGGCTCCGGCGTGCTGATCGGCAGCCTGGCCGTCGGCAGCACGCTGGCCGCGCTGGCGCCTTCGACGGTGTGGGCCGTCGAGCTCAAGACGCTGAGCAAGGCCGAGGGCGAGACGCTCATGAAGCTCGGGCGCACCCTGTACCCGCACAAGAAGCTGCCCGACGCCGTCTACGCGCTGCTGGCCAAGGACCTCGATGCGGCAGCCTCCGCCGACCCGGCGACGGCGACCCTGCTGCGCGAAGGCATCGCCGGCCTGAACCGCGCCACCGGCAGCTTCGCCAAGGCCAATGAGGCCAAGCGCTTGGCGGCGGTGAAAGCCATCGAGGGCAGCCCCTTCTTCGGCAAGGTGCGGGGCCAGTGCATCACCTCGCTGTACGACAACGACATGGCGTTCGCGGCGCTCGGCTATCCCGGCTCGGCCTGGGAGAAGGGCGGCTACATCACGCGTGGCTTCCAGGACCTGAAGTGGCTGCCGGCGCCCCCCGAGGCCGCCAGCCCCAAGCCCTACTTCGGCTGACATCACCCGGCCCGCGGACCATCCCCCAGCGGCGCCGCGAGCGACCGCCAGGCATCGGAGACAGAACATGGCGAAATTCGAATTCAACGACGACTCGGTCGTCGTCATCATCGGCTCCGGCGCCGGCGGCGGTACGCTGGCCAACGAGCTGTGCCAGAAGGGCATCAAGGTCGTCGTGCTCGAGGCCGGCGCCGTGCAGTCGCCGGCCAGCTTCATCAACGACGAATGGAAGTCTTTCGGCCAGCTCGCGTGGCTTGATCCGCGCACGACCTCGGGCTCCTGGCGCGTGGCCAAGGACTTTGCCGGCCTGCCGGCGTGGATCTGCAAGACCGTCGGCGGCACGACGACCCACTGGGCCGGTGCCTCGCTGCGTCTGCAGGATCACGAGTTCCGCATCCGGACCGTCTATGGCGACATCCAGGGCGCCAACCTGATGGACTGGCCGCTGACGCTGCAGGAGCTCGAGCCCTGGTACGCCAAGGCCGAGGACAAGATGGGCGTGACGCGCACGCACGGCATCCCCGGCCTGCCCGGCAACAACAACTTCAAGGTGTTCCACGCCGGCGCGAAGAAGCTCGGCTACAAGGACGTGCACACCGGCAACATGGCCATCAACAGCCAGCCGCGCGATGGCCGCGGTCGCTGCATGCAGCTGGGCTTCTGCTTCCAGGGCTGCAAGAGCGGCGCGAAGTGGTCCACGCTCTACACCGAGCTTCCCAAGGCCGAGGCCACCGGCAAGCTCGACCTGCGGCCCGAGTCTCACGTGACGCGCATCGAGCATGACGACAGCGGCAAGGTGACCGGCGTCGTCTACTTCGACAAGGCCGGCAAGGAGCAGCGCCAGAAGGCGCGCATCGTCTGCGTGGCCGGCAACTCGATCGAGACGCCGCGGCTGCTGCTGCTGTCGGCCTCCAGCAAGTTCAAGGACGGCCTGGCCAACAGCTCCGGCCAGGTGGGTCGCAACTACATGCGCCACATGACCGGCTCGGTCTACGCGGCCTTCAAGCAGCCGGTGCACATGTACCGCGGCACCACGATGGC
>CAZTTC010000306.1:0-3288 GCA_964616015.1 uncultured Methylibium sp.
GTGCTCGACAGCTTCGGCCTGCAGGACGGGCGCGTGGTGCGGCGCTGGCCCAATGGGCTGGCGAGCACGGCGGTGTTCAGGGTCGAGAGGGCTTGAGGGACCGCGGACGCGGGGCGATCGGTCTTGTCGTCCGATGCCCGCCTCGGCGGTGCAGGCAGCGCAGCCGGCTGGGGCGTTGGACGGAGCGAAGTAGAGGAGGAGCGGCGGGCAAAGCCCGCCGCGGGGGACATGAGCGCAGTACCGCGCCCCAGCCGGCTCCGCTGCTCCGCTCGAACCCTCAAGCGCGCGGCGAGACGCTGGCCGCGAACGCCGGCGCCCGCCAGTGCTTCGTGGCCTGCTCGAAGGCATGGCCCAGCTCGAACAGCCTCGCTTCGCTCCACGCCGGCCCGACGAAGCTCAGGCCCAGCGGCAGGCCATTGACAAAGCCCGCCGGCACCGTGAGGTGCGGATAGCCGGCGACTGCCGCCGGGGTCGAGAAGCTGCCGCCGTAGTGGTCGCCGTTGACGAAATCGGTGAGCCAGGCCGGGCCACCGGTCGGCGCCACCAGGGCGTCGAGCTTGTGACGGCGCAGCGCGGCGTCGATGCCCTCGGTGCGCGACCAGCGCCGGTTGTTGGCCAGCGCCTCGCGGTAGGCGCGGCTCCTCAGATCGCCCAGGGCCTGCGCGCGCACCAGCAGCTCCTGCGAGAAGTGCGGCATCTCCTCGGCACGGTGCCGCTCGTTGAAGGCGATCACGTCGGCCAGCGTGCGCACCGCCGAGCCGTTGCCGAACTCGGCCAGGTAGGCATTCAGGTCAGCCTTCAATTCGTACAGCAGCACCGTGAGCTCGGTCTCGCCATAGCGTTCGGGCGGCGGCAGCTTCACCTCGTCGACCAGCGTCGCACCGCGCCCGCGCAGCACCTGCAGCGCCTGCTCGTAGAGCGGGTCGATGCGGTCGTTTCCGCTGAAGGCGCTGCGCACGACGCCCAGGCGCGCGCCCTTCAGGCCGTCGATGTCGAGGTGGCGCGTGTAGTCGACGCGCAGCGGCGCCTTGCCGCTGGCGGGGTCGCGCGGGTCGGGGCCGGCCATCGCGCTCAGCAGCAGGGCGGCGTCGGCGACGCTGCGGGTCATGGGGCCGGCGGCGTCCTGACTGTGCGCGATGGGCACGATGCCATCGCGACTGACGAGCCCGAGCGTGGGCTTCAAGCCGACCAGGCCGTTGACCGAGGCTGGCGAGACGATGGAGCCGTCGGTCTCGGTGCCGACCGCCAGTGGCGCCAGGCCGGCCGCCACGGCGGCGCCCGAGCCCGAGCTCGAGCCGCTGGTGTTGCGGTCCAGCGCATGCGGGTTGCGCGTCAGCCCGCCGCGCGCGCTCCAGCCGCTGGTCGACCGGGTCGAGCGGATGTTGGCCCACTCGCTGAGGTTGGTCTTGCCGAGGATCAGCGCCCCGGCCGCGCGCAGCCGGGTCACCAGGTGCGCGTCGCGCGGCGCCTTGGCGCCGACCAGGGCCAGCGAGCCGGCGGTGGTCTGCATCGCGTCGGCGGTGGCGACGTTGTCCTTCAGCAGCACCGGGATGCCGTGCAGCGGCCCGCGCGGCCCGCGGTCGCGGCGCTCGGCATCCAGCGCGGCCGCCAGGTCCAGCGCCTCGGAGTTGATCTCGATGACCGACCGCAGCATCGGGCCGTTGCGGTCGATCGCCTCGATGCGCGCGATGCAGGCCCGCGCAAGGCTGAGCACGCTCTGCGACCCGGCCTGCAACTGCGCCTGCAGGTCGGCGACGCTGGCGTAGGCCAGCTCGTCGTTGCCGCCGGGGCGCGCGGCAGCGCTGGCCGCGGTCATGGTCGCGCCGGCCGGCGCGGCCATGCCGCCGGCCAGGCGATGGATGAAGTGGCGACGCTGCATCGAGGGTCTCGTTCGTGCTACCGCAACGGGGGGCTTGCGAGGATGCTAGCGGGCCCTGGCCCACCCTAGACTGCTCGCATGCCCGCGCTCGCCCACACGCTGACCGCCGCCGACGGCATCGCCCTGCACGGGCAGCGCTGGCCCTGTGCCGGCGCGCACGGCCGGGTGCTGATCGTGCACGGCCTGGGCGAGCACGCCGGCCGCTACGCCCAGGTGGCGGCGCACCTCAACGCCGCCGGCTACGAGGTGCTGGCCTACGACCAGCGCGGCCACGGGCTGTCCGGCGGACCGCGCGGCGACGTGCCGGACGCGCAGGCGCGGCTGCAGGACCTGGCCCTGGCCATCGACGCCGCGCGCGCGGGCTGGGCCGGACCGCTGGTGCTCCTGGGCCACAGCCTGGGCGGGCTGGTGGCGGCGCGCTTCGTCGCCGGCGGCCTGGCGTCGCCGCGGCCCGCGTGGGCGCGCGAGGTCGATGCGCTGGTGCTGTCGTCGCCGGCGCTGGACCCGGGCATGAGCGCGCTGCAGAAGCTGCTGCTCGCCGTCGCCGGCCGGCTGGCGCCGCACCTCGCGCTGGGCAACGGCCTGGACCCGGGCTGGATCTCGCGCGACCCCGCGGTGGTGGCCGCCTACCGCGCCGACCCGCTGGTGCACGACCGTGTGACCGCGGCGCTGGTGCAGTTCATCGTCGACGCCGGCGCCTTCGCCCTGCGCGTCGCGCCCCAGTGGACCACGCCGACGCTGCTGGTGTGGGCCGGCGCCGACCGCTGCGTGGCCCCGGCCGGCAGTGCGCGCTTTGCGGCGGCGGCGCCGGCCGCCGTCGTGCAGCACCGCGAGTTCGCCGGCCTGTACCACGAGCTCTTCAACGAGCCCGAGCGCGCCGAGGTGCTGGCGCTGCTGACCGATTGGCTGGCGCGCCGCTTCCCCTGAGCCCGGGCCCCGAGGCCCTCGCGCAAAGCACGCCATCGCCGCCGCGGGCGAGCGTTGTCGCCGCGTAACACCCTGTAAGTTCTGACAGATTGCCGGAAGTCAACCCCTCAGGTAAGGTGTCTTCGCTGAGGCCGCGGGGGCCGCTGCTTCGAATCGGTGGAAACAGGAGGGATTTCTAGTGAGCGATGCATTCATCCGCGACGGAGAACTGACGGACATCCGCAGCTACCCGCGCTGGGCCCAGGACATGGTCGAGAGCTGCGCCGAAGTGCGCACCCGGGTGGCCGAGCACGAACTCTTCCACCACATGCGCGACGCGGCGCTCAATGACAGCCAGATCAGCACCTTCCTGGTCGGCGTGTGGCCGGTGATCGAGCAGTTTCCGCAGTACATGGCGCAGAACCTGTTGAAGGTGCAGTACGGGCGGGCGCGCGGCCACGACGAGGCGCGCCGCTACCTGATCCGCAACATCCGCGTCGAGC
>CAZTTC010000307.1:0-2858 GCA_964616015.1 uncultured Methylibium sp.
TGGAAGTTGGGCAGCAGGTAGGCGAAGCGCGCGCCGCGCGCCTCGGCGATCGCCGCCGGCGTCGGACCGTCGAGGTCGCAGGCCATGCCGGCGAACTGCGGCTCGAAGGGCGCGAAGGCCTGCAGCGCGCCCAGGTAGGTCGGCGTCTCGACCGCGACCACGCTGTCCACGTCGATCAGCAGCTTGCCGACCAGGTCCAGGCCCTGCTGCGAGCCGGTGGTGATCAGCACCTGCCCGGCATCGACGGTCTGGCCCTGGGCGCGCAGCTGCGCGGCGACCCACTCGCGCAGCGGGGCATAGCCCTCGCTCGCGGCGTACTGCAGCGCTTCGCGGGGCGTGTCGCGCAGCACCTTCTCGGCGGCGGCGCGCACCGCCTCGGCCGGAAAGCTGTCCGGCGACGGCAGGCCGCCGGCCAGCGACAGCACGCCGGGCTGCTCGGTCAGCTTGAGGATCTCGCGGATCACCGACGGGTTCATGCGCGCGGTGCGCGCGGCCAGGGTCCAGGTCATGGGTGGGGTCCTCGACAACGGAAACAGTCCTCGCTCACGCGCGGCTCTTCAGCGGCATGCGCTTGCCGATGAAGACGGTCGCGATCACCGCCAGCGCGAAGGCGACGGTCGGCAGGTCGAGCGACTCGCCCAGCAGCGGCACGGCGGCCAGCAGCGACAGGAAGGGTTGCAGCAACTGCACCTGGCTCACGCGCAAGGTGCCACCGAGCGCCAGGCCGCGGTACCAGGCAAAGAAGCCCAGCCACATCGAGAACAGCGCGACATAGCCGAAGCCCAGCCAGGCGCTGGCGCGGATGCCGGAGAAGTCGCTGCCCGACGCGGCCCACAGCGTCGCCGGCAGCGTGATCGGCAGCGTGCCGACCAGCACCCAGCAGATGACCTGCTCCGGCCGCAGCGCGATCGACAGGCGCGCGCCGTAGACGTAGCCGATCGAGGCGCTCAGCACGGCCCCCAGCAACCAGCCGTCGGCCGCGACCAGGCGACCGCCACCCTGCCAGGCCGCATAGCCCAGCACGAGCCCACAACCGATCGCCGCGCAGGCCCAGAAGCCGGCGCCGGGCCGCTGTCGCAGGACCAGCGCGCCGATCACCGCCGTGCCCAGCGGCAGCACGCCCGTGACGACCGCCGCATGCACGGCCGGCACCTCGCGCAGGGCCAGCGCCAGCAGCAGCGGAAAGCCGACCACGACGCCGGCCGCGGTGACCGCGAAGTCGCGCCACTGCGCACGCCGTGGCCGCGGCGCGCGCGTGATCCACAGGTAAAGCGCCGACAGCAGGCCGGCCAAGGCCGCGCGCCCGGCCGTCACGAACAGCGGCGACAGCTGCGGCGACGCCGCGTCGCCGACGGCCAGCCGCGTCATCGGCGTCGTGACCGCGAAGATCGCCACGCCCAGCAAGCCGAGCCAAAGGCCCCGCGCTTCGCGATGCCCGCCTTGCGAAAGCGACGGGTCGAGGCCGGCCGGGGACAGGGGTTGCGCCTGCATGCGGACGACTGTAGGCTCGGCAACCAATACAGAACCAGTACAGAAAGCCGGCGCAACGTCTGTCCTGTACCGGCCACCGGAGCGACACAGCGATGCTGACCCGCGACGCCACCGTGACCCTGACCGAGCAGCTCGCCGAGCGCTATGCCGAGCGCATTCGCGAGCGCCTGCTCGCGCCCGGCGCGCGCCTGCCCTCGGTGCGCGACTGCGCCCAGCGCCACGGCGTGAGCCCGCACACCGTGGTCGCGGCCTACGACCAGCTGCTCGCCCGGGGGCTGATCGAGGCGCGGCGCCAGCGCGGCTTCTTCGTGCGCAGCCCGGCGCAGGCGCGGCCGGCCGCCGTCGCGAAGGCGCGGCCCGATCCGGTGGCGCGGCCCGACGCACCGGTCGATGCTGCGGCGCTGATCCGCAGCATGTTCCACGGCCCCGGCGGCAAGCCGGCGCCCGGCGGTGGCACGCTGCCACCCGACTGGCTGGACCTGCCGCTGCTCAACACCGCGCTGCGCCGCGCACTGCGGCCCGAGGCCGCCGGCGGCGCCGCCGGCGCGCTGCGCTACGGCGATCCGGCCGGCGACGGCCGCCTGCGCGACGCGCTGGCGGCGCGCCTGGCCGACCTGGGCATCGCCTGCGGCGCCGAGCAGATCGTGACCACGCTGGGCGCGACGCAGGCGCTCGACATCGTCTCGCGCGCGCTGCTGCAGCCGGGCGACGCGGTGCTGGTCGACGAGCCCGGCTGGGCGGTCGAGTTCGCGCGGCTGCCGCTGCTGGGCATGCGCGTGCTGCCGGTGCCGCGCGGCGCCGACGGGCCCGACCTCGCGGTGCTCAAGCGCCTGGTCATCGAGCACAAGCCGCGGCTGTACATGACCGTCTCGGTGCTGCACAACCCGACCGGCTCCAGCCTCAGCCTCGCGCAATGCCACGAGCTGCTGAACCTGGCGCACGCGCACGACTTCCACATCGTCGAGGACGACACCTACGCCTGGCTGGCGCCACCGCATGCGCCACTCGTCGGCGCGCTCGACGGCCTGCAGCGCAGCATCTACATCTCGGGGTTCTCGAAGATCCTCGCGCCGAGCTGGCGGGTCGGCTACATCGCCGCGCCGCCGGCCCTGGTGCAGCGGCTGGTCGATGTGAAGCTGCTGAGGTCGCTGACGACGCCGGTGCTGACCGAGCAGGCCGTCGCGGTCTGCCTGGAGCAGGGCGCGCTGCGCCGCCATGCCGAGCGTGTGGTGGTCCGGCTCGACGCCGCGCGCGCGCGCAGCATCGACCTGGCGCAGCGCCACGGCTGCACGACGGCCACGCCGCCGCAGGGCCTGTTCGCCTGGCGCGACACCGGCGTCGACACCGCCCGGCTGGCCCTGGCCCTG
>CAZTTC010000307.1:2868-3282 GCA_964616015.1 uncultured Methylibium sp.
CATCAACGTCGCGACCTCTCAGGACCCCGCGTTCTGGCGGGCGCTGGACCGCCGCCGCACCGAACTGCTGCGCCGCGGCGCGCGCGCCTGAGCGCGCGCACGGCACTTGCAAGCCTTGCGACGACCGGGTCGGCGTACAGACACTTACAATTGCCGCCACGCATGGACGAGCCCACCATCCCTTTCGGCGAACCGGAACTCTGGCGGGTCAGCACCTTCCAGCGAGCCATGGGCGGCGGTGGCGGCAGCACCTCCAGCGAAGGCGGCTCGCGCTACGCCGCGCTGAGCCCCTCGCTGATGGCGGACCTGCAGCGCTTCGAGAGCCATGACAACGGCGCCGAGGTGCTGGAGGTGCGGGCCGCCTGCCTGCGCAACGCGCAGGACCTGGCGCTGCACCTCGATCGCGACGGACAC
>CAZTTC010000308.1:0-3270 GCA_964616015.1 uncultured Methylibium sp.
CGCTCGACGCAGGCCTGCATCACGCGCCAGATGTTCAGCAGCCCGGCGTCGATCTCGGCATCGCTGCGCCCCGCGTCGCCGAGGACACGCTCGTTGCGGCGCATCACGTCGGCGATCGACCCGCCGATCTCGCGGCAGCGCGCCAGCAGCTCGTCGCCGCTGTGGAAGGCCAGCGGCAGCGGGGTCGTGTCGGGGACGATGGCCGTCTGCGTGCCGCCGCCGGCGAGCGCCTCCTCGCCCAGCACGAAGCCGCCGCCGACCGAGTAGTAGCAACGGTTGGCCAGCTCGGCGCCCGTGGCGTCGTAGGCCGCGAAGCGCAGGCCGTTGGGGTGGAAGGGCAGGCTCTGGCGGCGGCGGAAGAGCAGGTCGCGGGCTTCGTCGAAGGCGATCTCGTGCTGGCCCAGCAGCGTCAGCCGACCGGCGGCCCGCAGCGCCTGCAGCCGGGCCTCGATGCCGTCGACGTCGACCGTGTCCGGGGCTTCGCCCAGCAGGCCCAGCAGCACTGCCTTGTCGGAGCCGTGCCCCTTGCCGGTGGCGCCGAGCGAGCCGTAGAGCTCGGAGACGACGCGTGCGGTGCGGGTCAGCAGGCCCTCGTCGGACAGGCGCCGGGCAAACAGGCGCGCGGCCCGCATCGGCCCGACGGTGTGCGAGCTGCTCGGGCCGATGCCGATCTTGAAGAGGTCGAAGACGGAGACGGCCATGCGAGGGGCGGACGCCGGCTTCAGGCCCGGCAGGCCGTCGCCAGGTCGGCCGCGAAGGCGTCGACGGTCTCGAGCTGCGTGTCCCAGGCGCACATCAGGCGGCAACCCGTCTGACCCCCGCGCGGCGGCAGCATCTCGTGGAAGAGCCAGCCACGTTCACGCAGCGCGGCGACGGCGCCATGCGGGAGCCAGGCGAAGACGCCGTCGGACTCCGGTCGCTGCAGCAGGTCCACGCCGGGCAGCGCGCCGATCGCGTCGGCCAGTCGCGTGGCCATGGCGTTGGCATGCGCGGCGTGGCGCAGCCAGGCGCCGCCTTCCAGCACGCCGACCCAGGGCGCGGCGACTAGGCGCATCTTCGACGCCAGCTGGCCGGCCTGCTTGGCCCGCCACTCGAAGCCCGCGGCGTCCTTCCGGTCGAAGAACACGACCGCCTCGCCCGCCGGCGCGCCGTTCTTGGTCATGCCGAAGGACAGCACGTCGACGCCGGCCTGCCAGGTCATCGCGGCCGGCGTGCAGCCCAGCGTGACCAGCGCGTTGGCGAAGCGCGCGCCGTCCAGGTGGACCCTGAGGCCGAGCTCGCGCGCCGTGGCCGTCAAGGCGCGCAGTTCGTCGAGGGTGTAGACCGAGCCGAGCTCGGTGCTCTGCGTCAGGCTCACGGCGGCGGCCTTGGGGGCGTGCAGGTCGGTGCGGGCGGTGGCCGCGGCGCGCAGTCGCTGCGGCGTCATCTTCGCGCCGTCCGGCGCCGCCGGATCGCCGGCGGTCGGCAGCAGCGAGACGCCGTGACCGAAGAAGCCCACCGCATTGCACTCGTCGACGGCGATGTGCGCCAGCGGCGTGCAAACCACGGCCTCGTAGGGGCGGCACAGGGCGGCGAGCGACAGCGCGTTGGCAGCGGTGCCGTTGAACACGAAGTAGACCTCGACCTCGCGGTCGAACAGCGCCCGGATCGCATCGCAGGCCCGCTGCGTCCACGCGTCGCCCCCGTAGGCCGGCGCATGGCCGGCCGCGCTGGCGTGCAGCAGCGCGGCCAGCGCCTCGGGCGCCATGCCGGCCCAGTTGTCGCTGGCGAACTGCTGGACCCGTTGCGGCGTCATGCCGTGGCCTCGGCCACGCGGTCGACCTCGGCCTCGGCGTAGGCGCTCAGCGGCACGCAGCTGCAGAACAGCTTGCGATCGCCGTGCACGTTGTCGACGCGGCCGACCGGCGACCAGTACTTGGCGCGCCGCAGTCCGGGCAGCGGGTAGGCCGCCTGCTCGCGGCTGTAGGCGTGCGGCCAGTCGGCCACGAGCAGCGCCTCGGCGGTGTGCGGTGCATGCACCAGCGGATTGTCGTCGCGCGGCCAGATGCCTTCCTCGACCTTGGCGATCTCCAGGCGGATCGCGATCATCGCGTCGACGAAGCGGTCCAGCTCGTGCAGCGACTCGCTCTCGGTCGGCTCCACCATCAGCGTGCCGGCGACCGGGAAGCTGAGGGTCGGGGCATGAAAGCCGTAGTCGATCAGGCGCTTGGCAACGTCCTCGGCGCTGATGCCGCTGCTCTCCTTCAGCGGGCGCAGGTCGAGGATGCACTCGTGGGCCACGCCGCCGCCCTTGAGGCCGTCGAGGCCGCCGCTGAAGTGGATGTCGTAGTGGTCGGCCAGGCGGGCGGCGATGTAGTTGGCGCTCAGGATCGCGGTCTCGGTCGCCGCCTTCAGGCCCTCGGCCCCCATCATGCGCATGTACATCCAGCTGATCGGCAACACGGCCGCGTTGCCCAGCGGGGCGGCGCTGACGGCCCCCACGCTCGGCCCGACGGGCGTGCCGCTGCCCCCCGAGGGGGCGCCCGCCGCCTGGGGGCGGCCCGGCAGCGGCCCGTGCGCGCTGACGTAGGCAGCCTGCATGCCTGCGGTGACGTGGCCCGGCAGGAAGGGCACCAGGTCCTCGACCACGCACACCGGCCCCACGCCCGGCCCGCCGCCGCCGTGCGGGATGCAGAAGGTCTTGTGCAGGTTGAGGTGGCTGACGTCGCCGCCGAACTCGCCCGGCGCCGCGACGCCGACCAGGGCGTTCATGTTCGCACCGTCGACGTAGACGCGCCCGCCGTGCTGGTGCACCAGTGCGCAGAGCTCCTTGATGTGCGGATCGAACACGCCGTAGGTCGACGGGTAGGTCACCATCACCGCGGCGAGCTTCGCGCTGTGCTGCTCGCACTTCGCGCGCAGGTCACCCTGGTCGACGTTGCCCTCGGCGTCGCACTTCGTCACCACCACCTTCATCCCGGCCATCTGGGCCGAGGCCGGGTTGGTGCCGTGCGCGGACTCCGGGATCAGGCAGATGTCGCGGTGGCCTTCGCCGCGCGCCGCGTGCCAGGCCTGGATCACCAGCAGGCCGGCGTACTCGCCCTGCGAGCCGGCGTTGGGCTGCAGGCTGATGCCGGCGTAGCCGGTCGCCTGGCACAGCCAGCGGCGCAGCTGGGCGTCCAGCTCGGCGTAACCGGCCAGCTGGTCGGCCGGGGCGAAGGGGTGGACCTGGGCGAACTCGGGCCAGGTGATGGGGATCATCTCGCTGGTCGCGTTGAGCTTCATCGTGCA
>CAZTTC010000309.1:0-3242 GCA_964616015.1 uncultured Methylibium sp.
TGCGCGATGCCCGCATCAACATGATCTACGAGGGCACCAACACCATCCAGTCGCTGGACCTGCTGGGCCGCAAGGTGCTGGGCGACAACGGCGCCAAGCTCAAGAAGTTCGGCCGGCTGATCGCCGACTTCGTCGAGGAGGAAGGCGTCACGGAGGCGATGCAGGAGTTCGTCAACCCGCTGGGCGATCTGGGTGACAAGGTGACCAAGCTGACCACCGAGCTGGGCATGAAGGGCTTCGGCAACGCCGACGAGGTGGGCGCGGCGGCGGTGGACTACCTGCGGGTGGTCGGCCACCTGGTCTTTGCCTACTTCTTCGCGCGTTCGGCGAAGATCGCGCTGGACAAGCAGAAGGATCCACAAACGAGCGGCGACCCGTTCTACACCGCCAAGCTGGCGACCGCGCGCTTCTACTTCGCCAAGCTGCTGCCCGAGACGGCCGGCCTGATCCGTTCGGCGCGCGCCGGCGTCAAGCCGCTGCAGGAGATGGACGAAGCGCTGTTCTGACTCCCCCGCCCTCCCGCCAACGAGGAGACGACGATGAAGACGAAGCAACTTGCCGTGGCCGGTCTGCTCGCCCTGGCCACGCTGGCCGCCCAGGCCACGCCGGCGGGACTGTGGAAGACCATCGACGACGACACCAAGCAGGAGAAGTCGCTGGTGCGCATCAGCGAGGCCGGCGGCGTCTTCAGCGGCAAGATCGAGAAGCTGCTCGACCCGGGCAAGCAGGACTCGAAGTGCGACAAGTGCGGCGACGAACGCAAGGACCAGCCCGTCGCGGGCATGACCATCATCAAGAACGTCAGGCACAACGCCTCCAACCCCGAGCGCTGGGACGGCGGCGAGATCCTCGACCCGAACAACGGCAAGACCTACAAGGTTCGCCTGACGCCGGTCGACGGCGGCAAGAAGCTCGAGGTGCGCGGCTACGTTGGCGCGCCGCTGCTGGGCCGCACGCAGACCTGGGTCCGCGTCGAATGAATCCGACATCACTGGAGCAGAAGCTATGAGTCGTTTCCAAGTCCGCAAGGTGGCCGTGCTCGGCGCCGGCGTGATGGGCGCGCAGATCGCCGCCCATCTCGTCAACGTCAAGGTGCCGGTCGTGCTGTTCGACCTGCCGGCGAAGGACAACGGCGGGGCAGGGGCCCTGTCGTCCAAGTCCTCGAAGTCGGGGATCGCGCTGAAGGCCATCGAGAACCTGAAGAAGCTGAAGCCGGCCCCACTGGGCGTGCCCGAGGATGCTGCGCTGATCCAGCCGGCCAACTACGAGGAGCACCTCGCGCTGCTCGGCGATTGCGACCTGGTGATCGAGGCCATCGCCGAGCGCATGGACTGGAAGCTGGACCTGTACACCAAGATCGCGCCCCATGTGGCGCCGCACACCATCCTGGCTTCGAACACCTCGGGCCTGTCGATCACCAAGCTCAGCGCCGCGCTGCCCGACAGCATCAAGCCGCGCTTCTGCGGCATCCACTTCTTCAACCCGCCGCGCTACATGGCGCTGGTCGAGCTGATCGACACGCCGACGACCGACGACCTGGTGCTGGACCAGCTGGAAAGCTTCGTCACCACCTTCATCGGCAAGAACGTGGTGCGCGCGAAGGACACGCCGAACTTCATCGCCAACCGCGTCGGCGTCGCCGGCATGCTGGCGACGATGAAGGAGGCCGAGACCTTCGGCCTCGCCTACGACGTGGTCGACGACCTGACCGGCAAGAAGCTCGGCCGCGCCAGCAGCGGCACCTTCCGCACTGCCGACGTGGTGGGCCTGGACACGATGGCGCACGTCATCAGGACGCTGCAGGACAACCTCGCCGACGATCCCTTTTTCCCGGCCTACGCCACGCCGCCGGTGCTCGAAGGTCTGATCAAGGCCGGCGCGCTGGGCCAAAAGGTCGGCGCCGGCTTCTACAAGAAGGTCGGCAAGGACATCCTGCGGCTCGATCCTGGGAAGCAGGACTACGTGCCGGCGGGCGGCAAGGCCGACGAGATCGTCGCGCGCATCCTCAAGAAGCCACCCGCGGAGCGGCTCAAGCTGCTGCGTGAAAGCACGAACCCTCAGGCCCGGTTCCTGTGGGCCATCCTGCGCGACGGCTTCCACTACGCCGCGGTGCACCTGGAGGACATCGCCGAATGCGCGCGCGACGTCGACTTCGCGATGCGCTGGGGCTTCGGCGTGAGCCAGGGCCCGTTCGAGCTGTGGCAGGCCGCCGGCTGGCAGCAGGTGGCCGGCTGGGTCAAGGACGACATCGAGGCCGGCAAGGCGCTGAGCGCAGCGCCGCTGCCCGCGTGGGTGTTCGACGGACGCACCGGCGTGCACACGCCGGAAGGTTCGTGGTCGCCGAGCAAGAAGGCCTATATCCCGCGCTCCTCGCTGGCCGTCTACCAGCGCCAGCACTTCCCCGAGAACGTGGTCGGCGCCGGCGCGGTCGAGCCGTTGAAGGCCGGCACCGAGCTGTTCAAGAACGAGGAGGTGCGCGTCTGGACGCTGGACGGCGAGGTCGCCATCGCGTCCATCACCGCGAAGCTGCACCTGATCAGCCCGGCCGTGGTCGAGGGCCTGCTGAAGGCCGTCGACATCGCCGAGGCCGGCCACAAGGGCCTGGTGATCTGGTCGCCCGACGACGTGTTCTCGGCCGGCGCCAACCTCGAAGCGCTGATGCCGGTGTTCATGAAGAGCGGCGCCAAGGGCATCGCGCCCGAGGTCAAGAAGCTGCAGGACGCCTTCCTGCGCATCCGCTATGCCAGCGTGCCGGTGGTGGCTGCCCTGCGCGGCATCGCGCTGGGCGGCGGCTGCGAGCTGGCGGTGTATTCCGCGAAGCGCGTCGCCGCGATGGAGAGCTACGTGGGCCTGGTCGAGGTCGGGGTCGGCCTCGTGCCGGCCGGCGGCGGCCTGGCCTACATCGCGCGCCGTGCGGCCGAGATGGCCGCTCTTTCCAATCCATCGGGCAACGCGAATGCCGACTACCTGAAGTTCGCGACCGACGGCTTCACGAATGCCGCGATGGCCAAGGTCGGCACCAGCGCGATCGAGAGCCGCAAGCTCGGCTACCTGCTGGACAGCGACGTCATCGTCGCGCACAAGGACGAGCTGCTGTATGTCGCGATCCAGCAAGCCAAGGCCATGTTCGAGTCGGGCTACCGCGCGCCGGTGAAGCGGCTGTTCCCGGTCGCAGGCCGCAGCGGCATCGCGACCATCAAGGGCCAGCTCGCCAACATGCGCGACGGCGGCTTCATCAGCGC
>CAZTTC010000310.1:0-3190 GCA_964616015.1 uncultured Methylibium sp.
GCGCGCGCCATCCTCGACGGCCACATCGTGCTGTCGCGCGACCTGGCCGAAGGCGGGCACTACCCGGCCATCGACATCGAGCGCTCGGCCTCGCGCGTGATGCACAACGTCGCCACGCCCGAACATCTGCAGGCCGCACGCCGTCTGCGCCAGCTCTGGTCGCGGGTGCAGAAGGCACGCGACCTGATCGCGCTCGGCGCCTACGCGCCGGGCCACGACGCCGAGCTGGACCTCGCCGTCAAGCAGCACGAGGCGATGCGCGCCCTCCTGCAGCAGGACATGCACGACGCCGCACCGCTGGCCGACAGCGTGCGCCAGCTGCGCCAGCTCACCGCCACCTGACCCCATCGACGAGACACCCACCATGACCGCCCTGCAGCCGCTGCACACCCTGCTCGAACAGATCGGCATCGAGCGCGACACCGCGCTCGCCACCCACCAGCGCCTGCTGCTCGCGCAGCGCGGCGCGCAACAGCAGGCCGAACAGCTGAGCGCCTACCGCCGCGAGTACGCGCAGCGCTTCGGCGGGCAATTCCAGCGTGCCGGCGCGGTCGAGCTGATGCAGTGCTACCAGGGCTTCATGGCGCGTCTCGACGAGGCGGTCGTGCAGCAGCAGCACATCGCGGCGCAGGCGACGGCGCGCGCCGACGCGGCCCGCGCCGACCTGGTCCAGGCCGAGCAGCGCGTCACTGCCGTCACCAAGCTGATCGAGCGCCGCAGCGCCGAGGCCGCGCAGCTGCAATCGCGCCGCGAGCAGAAGGAGACCGACGAGCTGGCCGCCCGGGGCGCCTGGCTGCGCAACGCCAGCACGGCGGCATACGGCGCCTGCTGACCCCCACTGCGGTCCCCTACACGACGCCTCATGAACGTCTCCGTTGCGCTCCCCGCCGCCCTGCCGACTCCGCCCGGCGGCGGGCGCGGCCTGGCGCAGGCCGAACCCTCGCGTGCCGGCTCGCCCTTCGCCGGCCTGCTCGGCGAACAGCGCCTGGCGCTGGCCCGCGCCGGCCACGCCCACCCCGACCGCAAGACCGCCGACAGCGCCGGCGACAACGACCCAGCCCCGACCCGCGTCGAGCCCGCGGCCGCGCCGGCCGCCGCCGAGGCCCGCCCGGCCGACCGCCCGGCGGCCAGCGACGAGGCGACGGCCGGCGACAGCCGACCCGAGGCGGCCCCGATGCTGAACTGGTTCGCCGGCTGGCAGCCGGAGCCTGCGCCTGCACGCGGCCTGGGCGACGGCGCTGCCACGGCGTCCGGCGATCCAGCGCCGGTCGACATCGACCGGCTGCCGATCGCGTCCGAAGACGGCGCGCCCGGCCCGGCCCGCCGCACCGGCGCGACCGACTTCGCCCCCGATGCACTGACCGAGGCACGCGCGCGCCTCGCGCTGCGCAGCGCGTCACGCGAGGCGGCGCAAGCGAAGGACGACATCGGCGACGCCGACCGCTCCACCGAGGCGTTGCACGCGGCAGCGATGCGCTCGCAACGTGACCCCCTGCCCGCCAACGACATGACCCCTGCGCGCGCCGAGCTGCCGGTGGTCGAAGCGCGCGCCGACGCACGCAGCAGCGCCGAGGCGCCTGCCACGCCCCACGCGGCGCTGGTCGCGCTGCCGGGCCCGGCGCCGGCCGCAGCCGGCAGCGCGGCGCCGGTGTTCACGCTGGCCACGCCGCTGGCGGCACCCGACTTCGCGCAGGCCCTGGCGGCCCAGCTGACCACGCTGGCGCGCGACGGCGTGCACGAGGCCCAGCTGCAGCTCAACCCGGCCGAGATGGGACCGATCGCGGTCCAGATCGTGGTCGACGGCAGCCAGGCCCAGGTCGACTTCGCGGCCACCCAGGCCGCCACGCGCCAGGCCCTGGAGGCCAGCCTGCCCAGCCTGGCTGCGGCGCTGCAGAGCCTGGGCCTGACCCTGAGCGGCGGCGGCGTCTTCGAGCAAGGCTCGGCCGCGCGCGACGACCGCCCCGGCGAGCCGGCCGCGCGCGGCCCGCGCCGTGTCGGCGGCACCGACGCGTCGGCGGGCGGCGCACAGCCGGTGGCGCTGCGCGCCCGCGCCGGCCTGCTGGACCTCTACGCCTGAGCCGGCCCCGGTGCGCGCGCCGGGGCGAGGGAAGCGCCGGTTTCGCCCCCCTTATCGCCGGTTCGGCCGCAGGGCCGCCTCGAATAATCCTTCTCATCCCCTGCGTCCGGCGGCCTGCGCCGCGGGCGCGCGCATGGCAAGGAGCCCTCTGAAATGTCTGCCGCTGCAGCCGATGCCGTCGAAGTCCCTGCCAAGAAGGCAGGCGGCAAGCTCTCGAAGAAGCTGGTGCTCATCCTCGCGGTCGTCGTGCTGCTGGTCGCGGTGGGCGGCGGCGCGGCCTTCTACCTGATGAAGCAGCGCGCGGCCGCTGCTGCTGCGGCGGCGGCCGAAGACGGCGACGAGGGCGACCAGGCCGCCGCGGCTCACGGGCCGGCCAAGCGCGACCCCAAGAATCCGCCCAACTTCCTGCCGCTGGAGCCCTTCGTCGTGAACCTGGCCGACCGCGAGCAGGAGCGCTACGCCCAGATCGGCGTGACCCTGCAGGTCGACGATGCCAAGGTGGCCGAGCAGCTCAAGCTCTACATGCCGGCGATCCGCAACGGCGTGCTGATGATCCTGGCGCACAAGACCTCGGCCGAGCTGCTGGAGCGCGCCGGCAAGGAACAGCTGGCCGCCGAGATCATGCGCGAGGCCGTGCGCCCGCTGGGCATCGAGATCGAGGCCGCGCCGGCCGCGACCGACGGCGAGCCGCGCAAGAAGAGGCGCGCCCCGCCGGTGCACAACCCGGTGGAGCACGTGCACTTCTCCAGCTTCATCATTCAATGACCGGTCTGACGGCATGAACCAGCAGATCCTCAGTCAGGACGAGGTCGATGCCCTGCTGCAAGGCATCACCGGCGAGAGCCAGAAGCTCGAGGCCGAGGAGGTCGAGCAGGGCGGCATCCGCGACTACAACCTGGCCAGCCAGGAGCGCATCGTCCGTGGGCGCATGCCCACGATGGAGATCGTCAACGAACGCTTCTCGCGCAACATCCGCGTGGGCCTGTTCAACATGATCCGGCGCACGCCGGAGGTGGCGGTGGGCGGCATCAAGGTGCAGAAGTACAGCGCCTTCCTGCGCGAGATCGTCGTGCCGACCAACTTCAACATCATGAGCGTGCGGCCGCTGCGCGG